>LR026961.1:2229324-2529324 GCA_900498135.1 uncultured Desulfatiglans sp. | reverse complement strand
TCGACAACCGGCACGGGGGCCTCGGGAGATATCCGGGTCACCTGGCCCCAGATGTATTGATCCATGATGATGTCGCCCACGACGAGGACCCTGGCCTCCTTGAATCGATCCACGGCATCCTGGAGCATCTTTTCGAGGTGGCGCCCGCTCAGGGTCTTGAGGATGTTTTTCAACACGGCTTCCTGCTCCTGAATCTATTCGTTTCCGATCCGGGAAGGGGCTTTCTGGCCGATCTCGGCGTCCATCTGCACCTTTGCCTGCCCAGCGACCGACAGGTCATCCCAGCACAAACGACGGTTGATTTTCCTTACTTTAACAGCTTCCATCCGGAAATGGTCTTTTTGGCCAATCTCGGTGTCCATCTGCACGTTTGCTTGTGCGGCGACCCGCAGGTCGCCTCCGCGCAAAGGCTTGATTTTCCTGATATTGGCCAAACCGGGACCCGTCGCGAAGCGGTGGGACTGAGCACCCGAAGGCCGTGAAGAAACCGGGACCCGCCCCGCAGGGGTGGGACTGAACACCCGAAGGGTGTAAAGAAAAATCCTCATTTCCGGATTGGAAACTGGGTCCTACCGGGAAATCGTTTCCCGAATGGACACGATCCAAGTGTTTGCACATACGAAAACTGTTATTAATATCATCGAATTCCCTATGTTGTCCAGCATTTTCAACCTTCGGGGACTGGCATGATGCAAGGCTGGTCGAAAACGGATGCGTCCGCTGCGACGCGAGATCAGCAAAACACTTCGCGGGCCCAGGGCGGGTTGGAAGTTGACTTTCTGCCCGCGCTCTCTTAGTAATAAGCGATCCGCTACAGCCATGACCAATCCTGCAGGCGAATGCTTCTCTCGCAAGGAGGCCAGTCTTGAAGATCATCATCATCGGAGCCGGCGAGGTGGGTTTTCACATCGCGCGCAAACTCTCCGAAGAGGGACAGGACGTCACGCTCATCGATAAGACACCCGCTCAGATCAAACGCATCGATGAACATCTCGATGTCCGCAGCGTCCTGGGATCAGGGACCAGCCCCCGCGTGCTCAAGGAGGCTGGAGCGGGAGAGACCGACCTGCTTGTAGCCGCCACGGACAGCGATGAGGTCAATCTCTTCGCCTGCCTGCTGGGCCGCAACATCAACCCGTACATGGTCAAGATCGCGCGGGTCCGCAACCAGGAATACATCGACGAAGAGCATCTCATCGGGCAGGAATTCCTCGGAATCGACCACGTCATCAACCCGGAGTCGGTCATGGTCGAGTCGATCCTGAGCCTCATGGACTATCCCTGGGCCTCCGAGGTCATAGACTTTGCGGCGGGGCGGGTCAAGCTGATCGGGGTGACCGTGAAAGAGGGATCTCCGCTGACCGGCAAACCCCTGATGGCCCTTACCGGCCAGGCGGAAAAGCTCCTGATCGGAGCCATTGTCCGCGGTGACCAGGTTCTCATCCCGCGCGGCAAGGATCAGGTCCTGCCGAACGACCTGGTTTACGTGGTCACGCAGGGCGACCAGGCCTTGAGTCTTTTGCCCGCCTTCGACATCCACCCCAGGCCGCTCAAACGCGTCATCATCGTGGGGGGGGGGCTGACCGGCGCCTCGCTGGCTGCACACCTGGACAAATCCCGGATCAAGACCACGATCATCGAAAAGGATGAAGCCATCTGTGCCAGACTCTCCGAGAACCTGGAGCGGGTCCTTGTCATCAAAGGGGATGGAACCGACAAAAACCTCCTGATCGAAGAAAACGTCCAGGACGTGGATTTTCTGATCGCGTTGACGGGGGACGAAGAAAACAACGTCCTGATCTCGCTCCTCGCCAAGGGACTCGGCGCGAGAAGAACCATCACGCGGATCAGCAAGTTCAGCTATATTCCCCTCATCTCGGCCATCGGCCTGGACACCGTCGTCAGCCCCAGACTGTCCGCCGTGCGGGCGATCCTCCAGTTCATCCGCCGCGGCAAGATCATCTCCGTCGCCCCCCTGAAGGGGGAACATGCTGAAGCGATCGAAGCGGAGGCCCTGGATACCAGCGAGGTCGTCAATCAACCTCTCTCCCACGTCAAATTCCCCAAGGGAGCCATCGTCGGGGCTGTCGTGCGCGGGGAGGACATCATCATCCCCCGTGGAGACACCGTCATTCAGCCGAAAGACCACCTGATCATCTTCGCTCAAAGAGAAGTCGTCCCTAAACTGGAAAAACTGCTCACCGTCAGACTGGAATACTTCTGATGCACTGGCGCATCATTGTCAAGCTTTCGGCTGTCTTGGCATTCTTCCTTGGCTTATCCATGCTGGGGCCGATCCTTGCTTCCCTTTATTACCAGGACGGCGCGTCCTCGGGCGTTTTCTTCGCGATGCTGGTCACAGCAGGAAGCGGACTGGCCGGCTACCTTATCAGCCGTAAAACGGAGACTCCGCAGCTCGGCCACCGCGACGGCGTCGCCGTCGTAAGCTTCGGATGGGCTCTGGCCGGCCTTTTCGGCACCCTGCCTTACCTTTTCTCAGGCACCATCCCGGATTTCACCGATGCCTGTTTCGAATCCTTTTCGGGATTCACCACGACCGGTGCTTCTATTTTGACACAGATCGAAGGACTTCCCGAAAGTATTCTCCTATGGCGCAGCTTAACTCAGTGGCTTGGCGGAATGGGCATCATCGTGCTGTCCATCGCAATCCTGCCCTTCCTGGGAATCGGCGGGATGCAGCTCTACAAGGCCGAGATTCCCAGCCCCGTCGTCGACAAGCTGAAGCCGCGCATCAGCGAGACCGCCAAGACCCTCTGGAAGGTCTACATCCTCATCACGGTGGTCGAGATCTTCCTGCTCGCCGCCGGAGGCATGACCCTCTTCGACGCGGTCTGCCACGCCTTCTGCACCTTGCCCACCGGCGGTTTTTCCACCCGCAACGCGAGCGTCGCCGCCTACAGCAGCGCCTACTTCGACGGGGTGATCATCGTTTTCATGCTCTTGGCGGGCATCAACTTCTCGCTCCACTACAGGCTGCTCAAGGGAGATTGGCGCATCTTCGGACGTGATCCCGAATGCCGTGTCTTCCTGGGCATCGTAGTGATCCTCACCTTGCTCGTTACCATCGATGTCCACGGGGCCGTCTACGACAGCCTCGATACGGCCTTCCGCTATGCGGCCTTCCAGGTCAGTTCGATCATCACCACCACCGGATTTGCAACCGCCGACTACGACCGGTGGCCGCCCCTATCCCAGATCATCCTGCTTACATGCATGTTTTTGGGCGGCATGGCCGGCTCTACCGGCGGCGGCATCAAGATCATGCGGATCATGCTGCTGGCGCGCCATTCCTACCAGGAAATCTTCCGCATCATCCATCCGCATGCCATCACCACCGTCAAACTCGGAGGAAAGGCGGTGCCGCAGGAAGTCCTGACGAGCATCTGGGGATTTTTCGCCCTGTATATCGGTTTATTCCTGGCCGGATCTCTCCTGATGGCATCCCTCGGCCTCGATCTGATTTCCGCATTCTCCTCGGTCGCCGCCACTCTGGGCAACATAGGCCCGGGGCTGGCCCTGGTTGGTCCGGTCCAAAACTTCGCCGACGTTCCCCTGGCGGGCAAATGGGTCCTGATCGCATGCATGCTGCTCGGGAGGCTCGAGATCTATACCGTCATTGTGCTGCTCGTTCCCGAGTATTGGCGAAAATAGGCGCTATCTTGCAGCGGCGGCGCTGCGCTGTGCCTCTCGGCGCCGAGCCCGCAGCCGGAGGTTCGAAACACCCTGGTTTCCAACCCGGAAATGGTCTTTTTGGCCAATCTCGGCATCAATCTGCACGTTTGCTTGTAAGGCGACCTGCAGGTCGCCTTACAAGCAAACGCTTGACTTCCTTGATATTGGCCAAACCGGGACCCGCCGCGAAGCGGTGGGGCTGAGCACCCGAAGGGTATGAAGAAACCGGGACCCGCCCCGCAGGGGTTGGACTGAGCACCCGAAGGGTATAAAGAAAAATCCTCATTTCCGGATTGGAAACTGAATCTTGCCGCGAAATCATTTCCGGACGGATATGCCGTGACCAGGACAGCGCATAGAGCGGGAGGTTTAGCGGCACAATCCCGCAGCCCGCATATTTTTTCTTGCCGTCAATAACATAATGCGCTACACAATCGGCTTAGTTTCCATCCCGAGATGGTCTTTTTTGCCCATCTCGGCATCGATCTGCGCATTTGCTAGTGCGGCGACCGCTAGGTCCCTTCCAAGCAAATGCTCGATTTTCCGGATACTGGCCAAACCTGGACCCGCCGCAAAGCGGTGGGACTGAGCACGTGCAGCGTGTAAAGAAAAATATTCCTTTCCGAATTGGAAACGGGGTCATACCGGAAAATCATTTCCGGATGGAGATGCTTTAGGATTTTCCTGGACTTCCTGCTCTTCCCTGAGTATCCCTCAGAGATCCCGGCACGAAGCGCTGCAAGCGCCGTTTTTCCGGTGGTGCCGTTGCGTGAAATCTTTCGGGGTGCGCGCATGATCGCCACATCCGACCTCCACCTGATGCGAAGCCCCGCTGCAGCCGGCAGCGGAACATACACCCATGCGCATCGCCCGGATCGCTCCAGCCCCGCCAAAGACGGAGGACGTCCGAGGAACCTTTCGGGCCCATCCACCGACCGTTTGGGATGAATACCCAAAACTGACTCACGAGGAGGTGCTGCACATGAAAGGGACGAGATGGATGATCTGCCTGACGCTGCTTGTGGGATGCGCCGTCATGACAGCCACCGGTGCCGGACCCGTCTATGCGGATCAACTCGCCGACGCCATCCAGTCCACTATCGGTCAAGGCAAGATCGATGCAAATGCACCGAAAGGCTTCCTTGGAATCCCCGGAGCGCCGGATGTCAGTTATCTGCTGGGGTTTCTCTGGGCGATCTGGGTGGGGTGGATCTTTTCCACCGTCGGCGCCTTCGGGGGCATCATGGCGGGCGTCGGGCATATCACGATCTTCGGACTCGGTGACTACGCCAAGGATTTCGGAAAAGGCCATCCGATGAACAATCTCGTAACCGATTCCATCCGGGTGTCCAATCAGTGGCTCGTCGGACTGAGCGCGCTCATTTCGAGCACGAACTACTACCGTATGGGACGGCTGGTAGCCCCGCTCGCCATGTGTCTGGCGATCGGAGGGGTGCTCGGATCCTCCGTCATCCCGGACATCACTGCCGGCAAGATCAGTCTCAAGGCCTACCTGGGTTATTTCGGGCTCGTTGTCCTCCTGCTCGGCATCATCCTGCTCCGTGAAACGACGTCCTCCGGTCAAGCCAAGAAAAAGAAGGCCAAAGAAGCCGCAGCGGCCTTCGAAAAACAGACCCGCGAGGGACAGCGCACGGATCAGGGAGTAAAAGTGCTTTCTGGCAGCTGGCCCCTCATGTTTCTCGCCCTGGGCTTCGTCATCGCCAGCGCCCTCTGGCTCAGCCTCGGCGGCGGAGCCAAATGGATTGCCTACCTGCTGGCCTTGATATCTCTGATCATCACCTTTTTTGTCGGCACGATCCGCTTCACCTTTTTCGGTGTCGAATTCGAGTTCAAGTCCTGGATCCCCATGCTGGGCGGCTTGATCATCGGTGCCATGGCCTCCTTCATCGGCGTGGGAGGCGGTTTTCTCTTCGTACCCTTTCTGACCTCCATCGCAGGTCTGCCGATGTTCCTGGTCGCGGGCACGAGTGCCCTCGCGGTCCTCGTCGGCATGATCAGTTCGATCTTCGGCTACATGGTCGGGCAGGGCGTCCCGACCGACTGGGGACTCATTGGAATGGAACTGGTCGGGATCTTTATCGGCTCGATGATCGGTCCGCGCACGTCCAAGTACATCCCGGACATCTGGCTGAAACGGATCTTCGTCCTACTGGCCTTTTATGTCGGCATCCGTTACGTCACCAAGGGTTTTCTCGACTACAGCATTCTGCCTCCCTTCTGAGCGAAGACCCGCGGCCGGCAATCGGACCCAGTGTTCGAGCAGGAGCGGCCTTGGCCGAGAAGGCCGCGGATGAACCGGATGATCCGCAGCCACCCCGGAAGCGGATCATCCCTCTTGACAGAAGGGGGCCCTGCCCCGCTCATTTGCACCGGTGCACCCGTGCACGCAACCTTCACACCCCGCGGCGGGTACGGACCGGACGCCAAGCAGTGAAATGGAATCTCCCAATGCCCTTCTTGCAGCTATCGACGCCTTTCTCATCGCCCCCTACCGATGGCCGGCCAATCCTTATTTCGGCTGGTGGCTTGGGACGGGTCTGCTTGCCCTCTGGTCTGCGGTCCTCGGTGAACTGACCGGGACGATCGCAGTGCAGGCCAACCGACGCACCATCCGGGACGCCTTTTCTGAGGCATCCGATCGCCATGACCAATCCCTGTCCGCACTCCAGGCTGGTGACCGCGATTTGTACAAAGACATCAACAGCCTGGCGAACGAGGCGTACGGGAAGGCCTTTTTCCTTCAAATCACCGTAGCCGCGGCCGTCCTCTGGCCCGTTCCGCTGGCAATCGCCTGGCTTCAATTGCGCTTTGCCGGACTCCGTTTTGGGGTTCCTGTTTCGATTCCTTGGGTCGGGGCCGATTTCAGCGCCTCTCTCGTGTTCATCCTTATGTATGTAGTGGCAAGAATTGTTAGCCGGCACTTGAGATGCAAGATCAGCTTCCTAAAAAGAGCGAAGCGATAATATTGCAGGTTCATCGAAGTCTGTGGAGCAAGGAGGAGAAAACCCCCTCATAGGCCAAGACCCTCCGTACATAATCCTGGGTTTCCTTGATACGGGGGATTCCTTTCGTCCGCTCCACAAGCCCCGGGCCTGCATTGTAAGCCGCCAAAGCTCGACGGATATCCCTAAAATTATTGATACATTTTGCCATATAACTCGCACCGCCCCATATATTCTGGGACGGATCGAAAGGTTTACGGACGCCCAAATCCCGGGCCGTATCGGGCATCAATTGCATCAATCCCATCGCCCCTTTGTCGGATACCGCAAGCGGATTGAAATCCGATTCCACCTTTATCATGGCTAGAATCAAACTTTCTTTGACGCGGGTTTTCTTCGCCGCTGCATTCACAATAGGGAAAAAACGCCCCGCTTCCCTCAATAACGCCTTGAATTCTGCAGTTCCCAGCTTCAGGTTGCAGATTCTTTTTTGCTCCATTCGGCGGTAATGGGCAAACAGTTCCTCAACATCCCTGAAACCGCGCTGCATAAAGTAAGCTGATTCCTGATCATCGAAGCCGAGCATCTCGAGCATCAAAGCACGGTCCAGATCCTCACGGGCCTGTTTCCCGGAAACAATGATTTCTGCAGTATGATCATCATAGCCCAGCATCCCTAATTTTTCTTTGAGGGACAAAGAACCTGCCCGCAAAACATCTGGAATCAAAAGCAAAATCACTGCACAGAAGATCAGCCTCCCCATCCCTGCGATCAACGACCGATACCATCTCATTTTTTCCGAAACCATTCCGAAAAGTCCTAACACTCCTCGAGGGAATTTCCATCTCGAAACAGACGGCTCCCACAATCTAATCCGCATAGACATTCGATTATTGAATTTTAAGCATAAAGTATACCATGCATAGCGCCACTCTAGCTCTTTCCAGCCGATCGCCCTCACAGAGCCGCTCCAGCCAACAGATCGCTTCAACGCTCCGGATGAAACGGCTTTTGAAGGTCTTTACGCTCCTTGAACTCTGGCATGATAAATGCTTCTTTCTATCTGGAAATGGTCTTTCCAATCTTGGCGTCAATCGGCACCTTGGGTTGTGCGGCGGACTACAAGCCGTCTCAGCAACCACGTGATCTCACGAACATGAAAAAAGCGGGACCCACCCCGAAAGGATGGGGCTAAGCACTTGAAAGGAAAAAATAAAAAGCACTCCTTTCCGGACTGAAACACGGGTTATGCGGGGAAGTCATTTCCTGAGGGACATAATGCCAGCAGTGATCTACTTGCGACACTCGGACCGGCAGCCTCTTCGACATAACACGAGCACTTTTTTGCTGAAGCGGTATAGAGGACACAGCAAGCCTATGTCAGAGTGTTTTCACTGCAGTCATTACTATGTCACCTGGGATCCTGCCGCCCCCCACGGCTGCCGGGCGCTGGGATTCAAGTCTTTCCAAAGTCCTTCTCTCGTCGTAAGAAGGGTATCGGGGAAGAAATGTTTGAATTTCGAACCTAAGCCCTTGAAAAGGCATCTTTTAAACAAAGAGTCCTGAAGCGCCACCGGACAAAATATTCTGATGGAATCAACCTTTCTCTATACGTTGGACATGGCTTACAACCCGATTAAAACCAGCGCCGGGATTAAAGAAGCAGGGTTCGGTTCCAACCATCCATAAAAGCTTCGCCTCGTCATTTTCCTCTCAAGAATCAGCATAGCATGCCGATTAAAGAGGTGACCGGTTCGCCGCATCCGGCCCTTCATAGAGACGTAGTTTGCCCTCTTCAGTCGGGAGCCTGGGCCCCAGAGAAATCCGCTGGCTTCTTTCCCGCGAAAAGGCTGCAGAACACAAACCGACAGAGTATTTCGCCATTCCGGCGGTAGCCTTGGTCTCATAAAGGTAATTTAATTCCAAGGAGGAACCGAATGAAGAGCATGCGTATAGGGAAAAAACTCAATCTGGCCTTTTTAGCGATTGCAGTTATTACACTTGCAGTAGGCGTAGTCGGCTGGCAAAGCGTATCTCGGATGAACATACACCTTGGAGAAGTCGGTCAAATTCGCTTACCCAGTATCCAGAATCTCCTGACCATCCGTCAGGCCATGGAAACCATCCGTGTAGCGCAACGCACCCTTCTCAACCCATTATTGAGCGATGATCTGCGCCAGCGCCAGTTCGAAAACATCGCCCGGGCACGCGAGGCTTATGGAAAGGCGTGGAAAGCCTATGAAACTTTGCCTCAGACACCCGAAGAAGCTGCGTTATGGGACGATTTCAGGAAAGAGCTCGACCGGGGGAAAAAGGCCAATGACGAATTTTTCGAGATGGCACAGGATCTCGCCGCCGGTGGCATCCTCAATCCATTGCAGCTGAATCGGACGCTGGAGCACCTCGCCTTGGGCCACTATAGGCTGGTCAACGAAACGTTGCGTCTGATCGACTTCAACGAACCCCTTAAAGGAAGCGACGATCCGGAAAACTGCCCTTTAGGCCGCTGGCTCCAAACCTTTCAAACCGACAATCAAGTCCTCAAGTCGGCGATTGCAGAGCTCAGGCCTTTCCACAATGCATTTCATCAAAACCTTAAACATGTCACCTCATTAGTGGCAGGAGGAGAAAACGCTAATGCCTCCTTTCTCATGAACGACGCCCTCAAAGCCTCGGCCGAGATCACCCGGCTGCTCGGAATTATGCAGGCCGAAGCTCAAAAGGCCCAGGAACTTTACAATGCTATGACGACTGTCGGAACGGGCGAACTGCGAAAGGCCCAATGGGATTCGATCCAGGTTCTGGAGAGAATCGTGGATCTCAATCGAAGGATAGCTGAAGAGACGTGGCAGAAAGCTCAATCCGAGGCAGTTTGGCTCAAAGGCGCCTCCGTCTCGGGGATGCTGCTTGGCTTCGCCTTAGCGCTGGGACTCGGACTCTATCTCGGGCTCTCCATTTCGCGGGACGTCAAGCGCATCAGCCGGGATCTCAGGGGAGGAGCAGAGGAAGTGGCGGCAGCGGCATCGCAAATTTCAGCTGCGAGCCAATCCCTGGCTGAAGGCGCCAGCCAGCAGGCCGCCGGAATCGAGGAGACATCTTCATCCCTTGAAGAGATATCCGCCATGACCAAACAAAACGCACAGAACGCCACCGATGTGGATCGGCTGATGCGCGAAGAGGCAGCGCCCAATTTCAAGACTGTTGAGGAGCGGGTCGCCCTTATGAATACTGCCCTTGACGCCACAGTAAAATCCAGCGAAGAAACCGGTAAAATCATCAAAACCATTGATGAAATCGCCTTTCAAACCAATTTGCTCGCGCTGAATGCGGCAGTTGAAGCCGCACGCGCGGGGGAGGCCGGAGCCGGGTTTGCCGTGGTGGCCGATGAGGTTCGCAATCTGGCATTACGGGCCGCAGAGGCCGCCAAAAACACCGCAGGATTGATTGCAGGCGCCAATGATCAGATCCAGGATGCCGCCCGGCTGAACAGCCAGGTGGTGGAAGCCCTGGAAAAGAACAACCAGATCGCGCAAAAAGTGGGCAAACTCATCAGCGAAATCGCGACCGCCTCCCGTGAACAAGCCCAAGGCATCGAACAAATCAACCTCGCAGTCACCGAAATGGATAAGGTCACCCAGCAGAATGCCGCGAACGCAGAGGAAGCCGCTGGTGCGGCAGAAGAAATGAATGCTCAGGCGGAGCAAATGCGTGGCGTCGTGAGAGAATTGGAGACTATGGCTGGAGAAATGAGCCAAATGACACAGCAAAAGTGGAAATCCGATCAGAAGAGCTTGAACACCGAAAGAGGTCTTCAGATTTCCCGCTCCTGTAAAACGCACCACATTCCCCCTGAAAAAAACACCGGATCACCTTTCGAGCCTATCAGAGAAATCGGCCCCGAACAGATTGTGGGATTGGATGAGAAGGATCTCAAAGCGGCGTTTTAAACCCGGCCGAACTCCCTGTGCAACAGGGGGGACGCCCATTCGCGCTGGGAAACGTTCCATTTGTGAAAGGAGACCACCATGAAGGCAACCAACGTTCAAATGATTTCGGAAGAAGGTATCGTCGGAGGGAGGGAAGGCAAATATCTGACATTTTCCCTCGCCGGCGAGGCTTACGGCATCGGTATTTTGAAGATCAAGGAAATCATCGGTATGATGCCCATCACTCCCGTCCCGCAGACACCCGCTTTCGTTAAAGGCGTTATCAATCTGCGGGGGAAGGTGATCCCTGTCATCGATCTGCGTCTACGCTTCGGCATGTCTGAGATCGACCACGACGAGCGCACTTGCATCATCGTCGTTGAGATTGAAGCCTCTGCCGGCAGAATCACGATCGGCATCGTAGTAGATTCAGTCTCCGAGGTTCTCAACATCCGCGCCGAAGAGATCGAAGACACGCCAAGCTTTGGTATGCGTTGCGACACGCGGTTCATTCTGGGCATGGCTAAAATGGAAGGCAGCGTTAAGATCCTGCTCGATATCGACCGAGCGTTAACCGCAAGCGACATCCAAGTCCTGGAGCAAGCAACGGGTTGACCGGGCTTATTGTCAGCAATATTCGATCCAGGCATTCGGAGGCTATGGCATCCCGGACCAAGATGGGTCGCTCGGTGCGCAAGCATGCTGAAGCAAGCTTCATTCCGCTTGAATAACCGAAGCACGGCTAATGCGGTTTACAGACCGAAGCAACGGGCACGGCCAGTCAGCGACTCTGGCACATTCGGCCGCTTGGCATATTTTCATAATCTCTCGCAAATCCATTGGGGAAGGGCGGGAATGACTTTCAGCGAGGGGAGGGGCCAAGATAGGACAGGATTATTAGCGGAAACAGGCGATTCAGCGTTGATCCCCATAAGGATACCAGTCACTGGTGCGCAGACGATCAACTTTCATGACGGCCACCTCGTTGGCGGCCGTATCAAAAACCAGCTTGCGGCCCTTTTCTCCGCCGACATCCTCCGACACAACCTTGATCCTTTGCGCAGCCAGGACTTTGCGAGCGGCCATGATATTTTCTCGTCCAACATTCCTGGATAAGAGGGAGGGGTTGTGAGCTCCCCCAAAGATCTGAACTTCGAGATGCTTCAACTGCGATCCCTCCTCGACCATCAAACGGATCAAGCCCAAGGTAGCTACATTGCCGTATCGCGCCGTTGCCACCCTCGGATCGCGGATAAAAGGATACTGGAAATGGTTCATGCCGCCCATCCGCCGTTTCCTGTCGTAAGCGCAAACTGCGACGCATGAACCCAACACAGCAGAGATAACCGCCGGTCGACGGGTTACATATATGAATCCGGGCTGCAGAAAATAGTTTTGACCTACCGCGCTGAAACCTTTCCTCACGGGAATCTCCTTCGGCGCTCGTCTATCACGACACCCATCTCCCGCAGCATTTCCCAGGCCTTTTCCCTTTCAGAAGCCTCGGTTCGGTCCGATCCGGCCTGAATCACAGCCTGAATCACTTCATCGCTAAAACCCGATTTCTTCAATTCGATAAGGTCCTGGACCGTGGTCATCGTGACCGGGCTGAGATTCCGCCCATATACAACAGGTTCTGCATCCTTCATAAAGGACCCTTCTCTGACGATCGTCTGAACCAAAGCGTCACTGAAACCCGCACGCTTCATGTCCACAATTTCTTCGACAGAAAAGGCAGCGGTTTCCACCACCTTTTCCTGGATAATCGTTTGGATAGCGGCATCGCTCAGCCCTGCCCGTCTAAGAGCAATGAGCTCATCACTACCGAGACACCATATTTTCCCAGGGACAAACCACACCATCAGAAAAAACGGCAGCCACCACTGACTCAACATTTTCATGCCGGCTCCTCATTTTATGAAATCGAGCAGCGTCTGTTGCAGCATACGACCCGCAATGCCCAATGAAGCGTTATAAATGGTTTCCTGAAGACTCAGCCGTGTCATGGCCTCCACCATGTCTGCATCTTCCGTCTCAGAGAGAAGCTGAGTGGTAGCCAACTCGAAATCCGACCAGTAATTCCTGGCCATCTCCACACGATTAAGTCGCGCACCCAATTCGCTCTGTGCTCCCAGAACCTGGCTTTGTGCGCTGTCGAGCAATACGATCCGGTCCTGAATCGCCGTCGTGTCGTTTTCCTCAAGTGCCGAGCAAAGGCTGTCAAGGACATAGAAGATATTCACACCGCTTGCACTGTCATCTTCTGTGAACACGTGCTGACCCGTGAAATTGATGTTTAGTCCTATATTTTCTCCCATATTGACAGCAATGAGGCCCTGATCCCCTCTGTAGGCGATATGTTCCGCATCGGCCGCGCCGATATGAAGTTCAAGATTGCTTGTATTGCCTTCAATTCCGATCACAGCTGCGCTCCGGTCAGGAGCCAAGCTTATGACCAGCCGGTCGGCGGCGCCGGGAGGGCCGTCACCAATAACTTCAGCCTGCACCAACCCTTCCCCTGCAGCGGTGACGGCTTCCGCCACCTCCATCAACGAATGGCCTGCGGAAACCGATACATCGAAACGCTCCGCTCCGACCACAAATGTCCAAATCTCGTCTGTATTGATGCTGAAAACAGCGTCGTCGACATACGGGGACGTGAGAATGGGCAGCGATTCCTTTGCAAAAGGCGCCGAATCGGTTTGATGGCCGGCAAAGATATACGTTTCACCAAAACGTGTGTTAGCCAGACGGAGCATCTCTTGCCAAATAACCTTTACCTCAGCAGCCGCTGCAGCCCGCGTTTCGGCCGAGGCCGTCTCAGAGGCCTGGTACACAGCCAGTTCTTTGGCTCGAACCAACAGGTCATTCGCGGTACCCAGGGCAGACTCGGTGCTTTTGAGCCAGGCATCTGCGTGGTTCATGTTCCGTTCATATTGTCCGACAGCTCCCAAAAGCCGGCGATAGTGCAAAGTGCGTGCGCTTCCGACAGGATCGTCCGAAGGTTTGTTGATCCGCTTTCCCGACGAGACAACCTCCTCTGTCTTGAGCAGATCCCGAACACTACGCAAAAGGTTCTGGTTGACCGTATCCGCCAAAAGCTTGTTGGTCACCCGCATTTCAAAAAGCCCTCCTTTTCAGGAAACCGCTGGATATCCCGCCGAGGCAGACCGGCGAGGGAGGTCCACGCTGCACCAAACCGGAAAAATCTCAGATTCAGAATGCAACCGCCGGACTGCATAAACCTTCCAGGGATCGATCCACCTCTCAAAGGATCGTGAGGAGAGTCTGCAGCATTTCATCCACCGTCGAGATCAATCTAGCCGATGCTGCATAGGCATGCTGATATTGAACCAGAGCGATCATTTCTTCGTCGATCGATACGCCGGAAACCGACTCCCGGTATGTCTTCAGATAACTCACCAGACTCGACTGATGTTCTTCGTTGGCACCGGTCTGAGCGACCGCACTGCCTAAATCGCTCACAACCGCGTTGAGATAATCGCCAAAAGTGCACGTCGACTCATTCAAGACGGCCTTATAACGTAAATTCGCCAATGCCACGGCGATCCGGTTATCCCCTGGGACACCCTCCGCATCAGCGGCTGCAGCAATCAAACCCGCATCCTCCAGAAGGGCTTCGTTGACCACCATAGCAGAAGCCGAATCTCCACTGAAAAAATCGATACCTGTGCAGGGAATGCCGGAGCCGTGGTCAATTGTCAACCCATAACCCGTCCGATGCAATCCGTTGATCTCCTCGATCAGCCCCTTTGCGAATGTATCCAGATTCGCCAAATATTGTGACACCTGATCCCGCCCTTCGAGGAGGCCCTTGAGACGCCCGCCGCTGATCTCATCTGTGGCATCGAGTTCGTTTCCGGAAGGATCCTCCCATATGATTCGCTGCAAACCGCTCTCGTCCTTGCGAATACCCAGATCCCAGGTTAAAGATTTTTCCACCAGGGGCCGCCCATCAGCCAGGAGCAGGGCAACAGACCCTCCGTTGTCCTCGAAACTGCTCACATCCAGGATGGCGGAAATCTCGGCTACAAGAGCATCCCGCTGATCCCGATGGTCATTCGCATTTTGTCCTCCGGCCTCCGCGGTAAGGATCTTCTGGTTCAGATCGGCTATCTCGCCCGCGATACGATTCACTGTTTCAACAGCGGCATCGACAACCACCGCGACATCATTCATCCGGATATCACTCAGGTTCCCGTGCAGGCGACTGATATTGTCCGCCAACTGCTGCCCCTTCGCCAGCAGAACCAAACGCTCTGCCTGCCCGCCCGGATTATTGGCCAAATCATCCCATGCATTCCAGAATTGGTTCATAGCCTCACTGATCTGGTCACCGTTGAAAAAGGTCTCAACCTTATTCATCACCTCCGCCTGCGCCTCCCAGCGCCCCAAGGCCTGGTTCGCATCATTCAATTGCAGTCCAATAAATCGGTCATGAAAGCGCTTTACCTCTGCAGCCTTGACACCTCGGCCGATCTGTCCGGGGTTATTGCTTTGGGGCACCTCGGTTTCCAAGACGAGCCGCTGCCGCGAATAGCCGGGCGTGTTGGCATTAGCGATGTTATGCCCCGTCACGCTGATGCCGAGTTGCTGGGCCGTAAGGGCCCCTTTGGCCGCGTGCAGAATAGAGTAAATATCTGAAGACATATGCAGCCCCTTTCATCAAGCCATAGATCCCGTCCTTCGCCCGGAGATTTTCACGGGAGGAAAGCCCGCGATGAAAAAGCCTTTTGCCGACAGTTTTTAAAAGGCACCGAGGATCGCCGCCGCCATACCGCTCAAGGGCATCACCTTCTCGACAGCTCCCAATCGAACGGCTTCCTTCGGCATGCCGTAAACGACACAGGATTCCTCGTCCTGTGCCAATGTCCGCGCCCCGCTCTCTCTCATAGCCAGAAGACCTTTGGCACCATCGGCACCCATGCCGGTCAAAAGAACGCCGACGGCGTTTTTTCCTGCGCTTTGCGCCACAGACAGGAAGAGGACATCCACACTGGGACGCTGATAGTGGACACGCGGTCCGTCCTTGATTTTGACAACATAATTTGCACCGCTGCGCTGCAACAACATATGGCGATTACCGGGGGCGACGAAAACGACGCCCGGCAGCAAGTGATCCCCGTCACGGGCCTCCCGCACCTCCATGGGACACATCTCATTGAGACGGGCGGCAAAAGTAGTCGTGAAATGTTCCGGCATGTGCTGAACAATCACTGTACCAGGAACAGTAGCCGGCAGTCCCAGAAGGACGGTTTCAATCGCTTTGGTTCCCCCCGTCGACGCTCCGATAGCGATGACCTTGTCGGTGGTTTGCAGATGGATTCGACCGGGACTCTGCGCTGTCCTGACACCGGCAGAAGGAGCAACCTGCTTTTCCACTCTCGCTATGGCTGCTCCTCTGATGGCGCGTGCCAGATCGCGGGCCACGTCCTGGGTGGAAAAGGCCGACCCGGGCTTGCAAAGCACCTCCACAGCACCTAGTTCCAAGGCTTTCAGCGCGTTTTCGCTGTTTCGGGGTGCGAGCGAGCTGAGGACAATAACCGGCAAGGGGTAGTATTTCATCAGTTTCGCCAGAAAAGAGAGGCCATCCATTCGGGGCATTTCAAGATCGAGGGTGATGACATCCGGCTTCAGCTTGACGATCTTGTCCCTCGCAAGGTACGGATCAACAGCCGTTCCAACGATCTGAATATCATCGAAACGTGACAATTCGTCCGAAAGAACCTTGCGTACAACGGCCGAATCATCGACAATCAACACCTTGATCATTGCCACGCCTCAAGGTCCTGGAAACAGGTTTCTGTCAATCCAGGATCCGTTCCTCGACATGCAGGTTCAATCTGCAGACACCCCCATCAAGATCTAAAACGGCCTCCACCGACTCACCCTCCGGCCGGATCAAAGGCAGGCCATCCCCAGGCGCTGCGAACACCGGAGCGCCGATGGTGAAAATGGATGTTTCACCAGCCAATCTGGGCAGCAAATTCCCGCAGATGACGTTGATGATCTCGCCCAGACCGTCCCGTTCCAATTCCGGGGAGATTTGCCCTTCGGCCAACCCCAACATATTGGATGTCAACTCTTTCAGACGCTCCTGCGGCAGTTCGATCCATAAAATACCCCGCATCGGACCATCGAAACACACGCCCGCCTGCACCCTGTCCTGCCCGCTTACCTCAAGAATTTCTTCTTCCGCAGGGAAAGAAAAAACAAAGGCCAATCTTTCAAGGATGCTTACGGCCGTTTCGGACATGATCGCTCTGATTTCATTCCGGCGCATGGTCAGGCACCCCCAACATCCCTATGACGGTATCGTGAAGCTCTTCGGGTGAAAAAGGCTTGTGAAGAAAGCGGGCGCCCTTCTGCCGTAACCGGCAGACACGGGCAAGACTCCCCTCAGTGGAAACCACCAGGACAGGGATATCTTTAAAAGAAGGGTTTACGATCATCCGGTCGATCATCTGTTCTCCATCCATCTCCGGCATATTAATATCCGCAATCACCAGATCGACCCAATGGTTCTCCATTCTTTCCAAAGCCTCTCTGCCATTACCCGCCTGGAGAACTTCACCAAGTTCAATTTCTCCCATACGCAGGGTTTTCAGAATCATCGCCCGCATCACATTGCTGTCATCCACAATCAAAACATTGATAGACATCCTGAATACCCTTTCAATCGCTTGCCTACCCAATACTTCACAGATCTCATCCGAACTATAGAGAATGTTATGTCGAACGGCAGATTGACACCTCCAATTATAAATTCATGTACATCTCGTTGCACAAATCGAAATCTTATGGAATGGAGAAATCTGCGATCCTTCTATGCCGTTCCGTTTTTTGATATTTGAACTATCGGAACGCCTATTACTAAAACACATAGAAAGTTTCCATCCGGAAATGGTCTTTTTGACCAATCTCGGCGTCAGTCTGTGCATTGGTTGTGCACCGACCTGCAGGTCGCCTCCGCGCAAAGGCATGATTTCCTTGATATTGTCCAAACCGGGACCCGCCGTGAAGCGGTGGGACTGCGCACGCGCAGCGCGTAAAAAAAATCTTCATTTCCGGATTGGAAACCGGGTTCTACCGGGAAATCATTTCCGGATGGAATCTAGAAAACTTCTGCCGCATTAGAGCCGGATATCCTTCATTTTGAGCGCATTTTTGAAAACCCTATCCAAAAAAACAACTTTTCCTGATCACACACATTTCGGGATCCGAAAATCGCCACAAATCCGATAAAAATCAAATCGTCGCTGTCAATTCTCGAGCCAAAGCCAATGCATGACTGGCCACGCGCTCCAGTGCGCCGGCACTCAAACCCAAGCGTTTACGAGCCCCCGAGGAAGGCAAATGCCGCAGCCCCTCCCGCCCTCCTCCGATACCCACCAGTACACACAGCATATCGGCTATATGCACCGCATCGATCAGAACCGTGGTCCGTCCGCCTCCTTCAGGGGCATGATGCCAGCGCACCGCCTCGACGATCTGAGGCGGAAGAGACCAACGCTTCAAGACCTCCGCCCCCACTTCGGCATGATTCGTGCCCAAGACACGCGTCTCTGCCTCCTCGAAAGGAACTGCATCCGCAGCAAGGGCCTCGATCTTGGGAAGCGCATCTCTCACGTAGGCACCCAGAACCAGTTTGCCCATATCGTGCAGCAAAGCGGCGGTGAAAACATCGTCGCCCCCTGTGAGATTCAGTTCCTTCACCAAACCCTCCGCCGCCACGGATACCATCACGGCATGCCGCCACAGGTCTCCGGCCGGCAGATCATAGCCAGGAACAGCTTTGTCCATGGTTGCCCTTACGCACGAGGCCAAAACAAGCTGGCTCAACCGCTTCCAACCAAGGAGCGCCAACGCTTGCCGCACCGATCCAACCGTGCAGGACAAACCGAAAAAGGCCGAGTTGGTCATGCGGAGGATGTTGGCGGTCAGGGATGGCTCCTGCCGCAGCAGGGCCTCCACTTCCCTGGGGCTTGCATTCGGGTCTTCGAGCAACCGCAGTATTCGAAGCGCTGCCTTGGGCATGCTCGGAAATGACCTGATACGCCTCGCGATCTCCTGTGAGATGTCCTGGTTCACAGCACCCTCTTCATGCCGTTAGAGCTGATGATGGTCTCTCCGCTGAAAAGATCGAAATGCACCGTTCGACTGACCGTCCCACCGATATCCTCACCCCTCAGGAGGATGTTGTTCTTCCACAGGAGTTTTTTCAAAACGATATAATTGCGCTCGCCGATCTTGAAGATCTGATCCCCGCCGAGCGGCTTTCCACAGCCGGCAGCCTTTACCACCATCCGCTCCCGTTTCCCGCCAAGTGTATCCAGCGCCTTGAAAAGCTGAGGCACACCGGTGTCTACGAACATATAGGGATTCGCTATGGCCTTTTCCTGATTGATCCTCGAAAGGGGCAGCATCGCGTGCAGCATTCCGCCCACCTTCGCGGCCGGGTCGTATACCATCAACCCGAGACAACTACCCAGTGCGTGGGTCACGAGAAGATCCCCTGCCTTTCCCAACTTCATGTCCCCCACGTCAACCACGTATCTCATGCATCCATACCCTGTTCTGCTCGATCCATCACTTTCGGTAGACGGCCGGCTGCACGTATTGGAATCGGTGAACAACTCCTGACAAACCTTCGGAGTGCCCCACAAACAGATAGCCCTCCGGCCGCAAAAGCTCCCAGAAACGTTGGACCAGCCTTTGCTGAGTGGGTCGATCGAAATAGATCATCACATTTCGGCAGAAGATTACATCGAAAGGGCCTTTCATGGGCCAGGGCCCCATCAGGTTCAAACATCCCAAAGACACCAATGAGCGTACATTCATCTTCAACATATAATAGCATTGACCATCGCGCTGAATGATGTCGAAATACTTCCGCCGCATTGGGGATGGAATCTCCTGAACCGCCTCCTCCGTGTAACTGGCCGCACGCGCCCTTTTCAGCATTCGGGTGGATATATCGGTAGCGAGCACTCGGACGTCCTTCCAATCCATTCCGATCAGACTCTCCCTCAACACCATCGCCAGGGAATAGGGCTCTTCTCCAGAAGAACAAGCCGCACACCAAAAACGCAGCCGTGTCCCCCTCAGGGTCGGCAACACACACGTCCTCAGAAAATCGAAATGGTCAATCTCGCGGAAAAAATTGGTCTTGTTAGTGGTAATGACATCGATCATGAAATCGATTTCACCCCTTCCAGCCTCGCTCTCCAGATATCTGAGATACTCTCTGAAACTTTGCATTCTCAACGCCCGCAGGCGTTTCATGAGCCGGGCGCGGACCAGGGACTTTTTCCCGTTATTAAGACTGATTCCGCAGATATCATAGACTAAACGGCTGATGGCCTTGAACTGTCCGTCAGTCAGGTGCGGCGACCCGAGTTCCATTATCTGTTCCAGACCAACCCCTCCATCGCGAACCTCAATTGACCCCATGGCCCCCATCGGCCCCGTGAGCCAATCGCACCAGACCGGCTATGTCGACGATCAGACCTACCCGGCCGTTGGGCATGATCGCGCCCCCGGCAATGCCCGGGACTTCGCGCATGGTGTCACCAAGGCTCTTGATCACAGTCTGCTGACGTCCGATCAACTCATCGACCACCAGTCCCACTTTCACCCCGTCATCCTCAATCACAACCGCCAAGGGCTCTCCCGCCTCCTGCTTCACCCGCTGGACATGGAAGACTGATCCAAGACGAAAGAGCGGCAGCAGTTCCCCTTGCAATGACAGCATTTCGCCTTTTCCCATCACCGTAGATATCTCGTTGGGTTGCGGTTTGACCGCCCTCACAATGGATACGGTGGGAACCACATAACGCTCTTCGCCCACCCTGACTACCATACCGTCAATAATCGCCAAGGTCAGCGGCAGGCTCATCCTGAACACGCTCCCTTGTCCCGGTCGCGACTGGATGTCCACCTGACCACGCAATTTTTCTATATTCTTCTTCACAACATCCATTCCGACGCCGCGGCCTGAGACGTCCGTAACCGTCTTCGCCGTGGAGAAACCAGGTTCGAAAATGAGGTTGTAGATTTCGCGCTCACTCAACGCAGCATCATCCTGCAAAAGTCCTTCCTGGCGCGCCTTTTCAACAATCGCGGTGCGATCCAATCCCCGGCCGTCGTCTCTGATCTCCACCACCACATTACCCGCCGCATGGTAGGCTGAAAGCTGTATGGTACCTTGCTCCGGCTTACCCACCCGCCGCCGCTCCTCAGGCGTTTCAATGCCATGATCGACTGCGTTGCGGATCATGTGAACCAAGGGATCATTGACAACATCCACCATATTCCGGTCAATCTCCGTTTCTTCGCCTTCCGTCAGCAGATTGACGTTCTTTCCTACCTTACGCGTCAAATCCCTGACCAGTCGCGCCATCTTATTGAAAGTACCCTTCAGCGGGATCATGCGCATGGACATACTCAGATCTTGCAGTTCCCGAATAATCTTGGAGGTGTGAGATACCTTCTTAGCGATCTCATGATGACCGGCGAATACCATAAGTTCGTCCTGGGCCACCATAGAATGCGCGATGACCAACTCCCCCACTAGATCTACAAGCCGATCCAACCGGCTGGTACTAACCCTCACCGTAGATTCCACCCCGGCATCGGATGCCCGGGCCTTGCGCTGGGTTCTCAGGGCTCGCGCCACTTCGTCGGTCTTGACCCCCTTCTCTTCTACAGGGATTGCGCCGAGGGGGCGGCCCAAATCATTCGCCAGGGCCTTCTCGATGATTTTAGGGCTCACGGTACCCTCTTCCACCAGAATATCCCCAAGACGATCCGCTTCATTGAACCTCCCGGATTCTTCGGCACTCAGATCATTCTCTTCCCCGGTCACAACCTCCGGAGCCGAAAGAATCTCCAGCAGCCCGTCATAACCGTCCGGTTTGGATAACCAACCTGAAGCGATGCTCTCTTGAACCGCCTGGATCAACTCTTTCAGCATATCCAGAGCTCGCAGGGCCATATCCGCATACCCCCCTGAATAACGAATCTCCCCTTGGCGCACCCGGCTCAAGAGGTTTTCGGCGTGATGGCCCATCTCCGAAATCAACCCCAGTTCCAGGAAAGCGGACGTTCCTTTGATCGTGTGAAAGGCACGAAAGACTGTCGCTACAGCCTCCATATCCTCAGGATCTGTTTCGAGAGCCAACAGCGCCTCTTCGGCATTCATGATCAATTCAAGACCTTCCGCTACAAATTCCCCCAAGAGTTCCTGATCGGCTTCGTCCGGCATATAATTTGTATTTTCACCACCGTCATCCTCAGCGAGTCTTGGCCCCTCCGCTTCCGGCTCAGAACCCTCCGAAGCAATGGATGGCAAGCCCCCCCCACTCGTGACGATTTCCAGAACCTCCTCGAAGCAGACGCCGATATCTTGAAGGAGCCGTCCTCCTTCCCCCTCTCCATCCTCGACATATCGATCAAGGTTGAACCGGGCTTCCGATAACTTCTCGATAGCCTCTTCGCACATCCCATCCCGGACGGCAAGTGATTCCAGGCACGCTCTAAGGTTAAACAGGGAAGACGAATCGTGCGGCTCGGACTGCAATAGCAGAGCAGCCGCATCGTGCAGTGCCCTTTCCAATTGCCCCGGACTTTCACTAGCGGCCGCAACATCGCACCCCGGCCGATTGTTGCCGATCGCATCAAGCATCGCATCGATGACCTGCATCGCACGGGCCAAGTCATCGGCATAACATTCCGGGTCGCCCCGAAGACATCCTAAGGCAGCAGTCAACAGATCGGAGAGATGACGAAGAATAGTCAAACGCTGTGAACCCGTCAGATCCCCCGATCCCGTCTCAAGCCCCTTTATGCCTAGCCCAAACGCCCGGGATACCTCTTCAGGAACCGTCTGGAAATCATCCGCGAGACGCGCCAGTCTTATGGAAAGTGAATTCCAAGCGTCTTCATCACCCAAGCTCAGGTTATCGATGTCTTCCACGACTCTTTCGAGCAACGGTATAATATGATCATTCTTATGCCTCATATGCCTTTCTTACGTGCGCCTCCTCAGTTCTATGGAAATCCATATTTCTCGAGCACTTTCAGCGCTCGGGTCGGACCCGCACCGACTCGAGCCCGGCCTTGAAGCCACCCTGCGATAGTCTCGGGGCAGCCTTTGCCACCCATGGGTTACAGGGAGAATCCCACCGGCCCGTTTAAAGAACCACTTGCCGAATCTCCACTTTGCAAAGAACGAAGGGCCGATTCCTCCTTCAGTCGGGGCTGATCTCGGAAAGGATCAGCCGCGCACAATCAATGCTTCTTGGCCCACTACTGAGTTGAGCTTTCAATCACGCACACTCTGACCCTATCGACTTACAGGCTGAAGCAGAGATTATGGCGTCAGGGTTTTCGTCTTGGAAAGAGGGTCTTCCTCATATATTTGGTCATCCAAGTCACTGATTGAAAACGATCTGTAGACCATAATGCAGGAGAAGATTCAGAAGAGGCCCTGATCAATCCAAAAGGCCTTTTTCATAGATGAACAGGTTAGAATTGGCTCGAAAGCAATCTTCCACAGTGCTCGCAATTTAACAGGCTCCCACTTGGAAGATATAAAGAGTTATCCTTATGTGCGCTGCCAAGATTCTGAAGCGTTCCTTGAATCAACCTGCATCCATCTTCAATCAATATTCGTATCTTATTTTGCAAATCGGATAATTCAGTATATGTTGATTTGATATTGTTCCCCAGAAGCAAAATATCATCTGCAACGCCGTTTTCAAACAAATCAACGAGAACACTAAGGGTCAACTTTTCAGCGCTTATCCCATATATATCTGATAATTGTTTATGTATAAACGATCTTTTTTCTTCTTCATTGTTTAAAATATCGACATAACGCCCTTTTTCAATAACAATATCAATTAAATCTTCGCATCGGCAATTAATAATATATTCTCTTTCTTTATTTAAGCATTCAACTATATTCATAATGGCAATATATTCTTTACGAAGCACATCTAGAAGCTGCTTTGACAAAACGTGCGATTTCTTGATATCACCAGATAGATTTTTCAAATTGATATCTTTATTCTGTTCCATTTTTTGCCCACTGACAGACCTACAATTCAACCTCATTAGTGCAATATAGCCCAAACAACGTACCGGCTACTCGGGAAGGATTTCATTCTCTAAAGATTCCTTGATCATCCTAGCTGCAATTTTTTTTCCGTCAGCCTTATAGGTGCCGTTCTCTATCTGTTTCCGCAATGCCGCCACTCGCTCCTCCCGCACATCCGGTATGGCTTCGAGGCGGCTCTTCAATTCATATACCTCCAGGACCTCTGCCGACAGCACAACTCGGTCCGTTCCATGCCCACCCTCGCCCGCTGACGGACAGGATCTGGACTGCGCCGAACCCTCAGTCCGATTCTTCACATACCCGTCGATCTGACCTAACAGATGATCACCCGTAATTTTCATTCCATTCACCTCCCTTATACGGCCGCCATTATCGAATCCTGTTCCACATGCTTTATCTCCTTTGGTCAGGGGTTTCGAAAACGGCGGCAACACCGGGACCTCTTTTCGACCAGAGAGAAAACTCCCTTAAAAAGTTCTTAAGGGTTTATCGGCCGACAGGCTGAAAACTTTACCATTATTCTCCAAATTCTCTTTATTTCCGGCTGAAAGCCGCTGATCATCCATCTGTCCCAGCAATAGTTCCCCAATGCCCAGATCGCCCCGCAAGGCCAGGTGACGAGCCAGTTCCATATCCATCATGGCCGTGTATTGCTCCTCCATGCCACCTCCGCCAAGCAAATCCGTCTTCGGTACGGTGGAGCGCATGACCTTAAGAAGTTCATACACAAAAAGGAATTCGAGTTCGGCGCACGTCTCGGCAAGCAAGGGCTGCTCCTCCTCTGCCGCATTAACGCCGGGAATCAGAGTCCGCTCGGCCTTCACAGTCCGGCCTTCCAAATAAGAAGTCTGCCAATCCGCGTCCAAAGTGAAAATCGATTGCGACATTACATGATCTCCAGTTCGGCATCCAAGGCACCTGCGGCTTTGATAGCTTGAAAGACGGTGATCAGATCTCGAGGTGAAACCCCCAATGCATTCATGGCCTTTACCAGTTCACCGATCGTCGAACCCGACTTGACCAGGAACAACTTGCTTCTTTCCTCGGTCACACTGATACTGGTATTAGGTGTAACCACTGTCTCTCCGCTTGAAAACGGCATCGGTTGCGACACCGTCGGGCTCTCCTTTATCTCGATACTCAAATTGCCATGAGAAATGGCAACCGTCGACAAACGGACATTGTCTCCGATCACCACGGTCCCGGTCCGTTCGTTGATGACCACCCGGGCGGCCATATCCCTGCTGACATCCAACCCTTCGATCAAGGTAACCAACCCGACCAGGTCACCCTCATAGCGCTCCGGCACAGTGACGCTCACCCTCCCAGGATCAACTGCCTGCGCCGAATTGGACAGCAAGGCATCATTGATCGCTTCAGACATCCGCGCCGCCGTCGTGAAATCGGGCATATTGAGAATTAGGTTCAGGGTGTTGTCTTCCGCAAAATTCGCGCTGACTTCGCGTTCGACCAGCGCTCCCTGCACGACGCGTCCCACCGTGGGGAAATTTTTCTGCACGCTGGCGGCCTTTCCACCTGACAAGATCCCTCCAATACTGAGCGCGCCTTGAGCCACCGCATAGACCCCGCCATCAGCCCCTCTGAGAGGGGTCATCAGGAGCGTCCCACCGTAAAGCGAATCCGCATCGCCTATGGAACTGACCAAGACATCGATACGACTCCCGGAACGTGCGAAAGGCGGCAGGTCGGCTGTAACCATCACGGCGGCTACATTATCGACATTGATATCCTTCAAGCCGACCGTCATTCCCATTCGTTCAAGCATACTGGCCATGGATTGAACGGTGAAGCGCGCTTTCTTGCCGTCGCCGGTCCCCTGCAATCCCACAACCAGACCATAGCCCACGAGTTGGTTGCGCCGCACACCCTCAAGGCAGGCCAAATCTTTGATCCTGGCCGCATAGGACATTTCTGCGACCTGCAGAAGAAGCAGAATCACGGAAAAGAGAAAGGAAAAAGGTACTCTGGCATTGGATCTCGTCGGCATGTTCATCTCCACCGTGTAAAGTACTGCATCGGCCCTGTCACCATATAGATGAGCCCCTCCGATGTGGATTTATCGCAGAGTAATTTACGGTAATCCTTTCTCCAGCCGGCGATCAAAAGGGCCATACGACATTCATGATACGGGTGAACCACCCGGGTCGCTGCCCCTCATGAACGATGCCGTCACCGGTATAGGTAATCCTCGCTTCGCTGATATAGGTTGAGAGAATCACGTTATCGGGCGAAATATCCCGCGGTCGGATGGTACCAGAAAGGGTGATGATCTGGGTTTCATTGTTGACGGTCACCTCCCTCGAACCGATAATGCGAAGATTTCCGTTGGGTAGCACCTCGTTGACCCTTGCGGTCATGGAAGCTGCCAATTTACCGCTTCTCGCTGTCGAACCCGAACCGTCAAAAGCATTCTCCATTCCGCCCTTAATAGCCGAGAATGGGTTAAACTTAGCGTTGCTTGCATACCGATTCTCAAGCCCCAGGAAGCCGTCCACGCTGGCGGTGAGGGATGATTTCCGACCAGTCTGTGTCTGGGCGTCGTTCGATGCCGTCGAAGTCTCGACGATGCTCACCGTGACGATGTCTCCGACGTTCGCAGCCTTGGGATCCACAAAAAGATTCGTCAACGGTCCGTTCTCCCGCCATAGCGAACCTTGCGGGGAAGTTGCCTCCACCACCGGCGGTTCGGGTAATTGCGTCACGTGGGGTGGAATCGAGGCCGACTGAGGGCTGCCAGCACAGCCGGCTAAAAGCAAAACAACCCATAGACCCGTAAGAATCACCCAAATCCGGATGGTCTCCCTGATTACCCTTAACATGTTCGGCACCTCCAGGTGATTCAAAATGGTATCCGGATCGTCGAAGAATCCAGCACTTCGCCGTAAATATCCTTTTTGGAATCGGTGTTGGAAACCCGCACAGTATCACCCTGCCGGCCTCTTTCCTCGACCCGACCCAACCCGGTGATCCTCACCCCCTTCGACTCGGCCACTATCGTCACCAGGTCTCCAGCCTTCACCAAATAAGGCCTTTCCAAATGATCCATCCGCAAAGTTGCATGGGCACCAAGCGCCCTCTTGAGGCGTTTGCCCACGGCCATATCCATCTGCGTAACCGTATTGCCGGAAAGACTCGTCAAGTCCACCCGCCGCATAGCAAGATCACTCTCAGCAAGAACATGCAAGCGGTTCAGAGGCCTGCTCGTCACGACCACATCTTCCATCACTTCGATTTCCACGGTTACCCAGATCCGCTTTTCAAAACCGTCTCCCACTTTAAACCGCACCGCGAGAGGGATAGAACCCAAAAATTTCTCCGTGCGAGAAGACTGGATTTCGTAGGACACCTTACCAGCAGGAACCATAACCGTCTGAGTCTGACGAACCTCTTTTACCCTGATCCGATCCCGTTCCCAGGGAGCATTGGCGTAAACATAATCAGCTGCTATTTCAGCGATTTTCTCCGGCGGGACTTCCTCGGCGCTACGCGCTACAAAGATCTGGCCGGGTGCCTCCAGTCGGATCTTGTCCGTGTCGAAACCATGCTGTCTGAGACGAACATCAAGATACTCCGCGGAGATGCTCCGCTCCTCACCAGGCAACGGTGCCCGTGCGATGACGAGGCGCGCCAATTCTGCGGCGACCTGCGAAGCCTCGATTTTCTCATGGTCTATCAGGTCCTCGAACAGAATCTGGTCCCCGTCTACAATGATCTTCTGAAGCACGGGAACATTGACCGGCGCTCCCCACGCATGATGAACACAGGACAGCCCCGCGAGCCAAAAAAACAACAAAGACCTTCTGGAAAACCCATCAATGAAATGCGCAGCTCTTTTGAATGTGAGCCCGAAGACCGTCATGATTCCTTACCTCTTGAGATTGTTGGCCATCTGAAGCATTTCGTCAGCGGCTTGAATCGCTTTGCTATTGATCTCGTACGCCCTCTGGGCGGTGATCATATTCACCATTTCTTCCACAACACTGACATTGCTCATCTCGAGATAGCCCTGGGCGATTGTTCCCAGTCCATCCTCACCGGGGATACCGAGAATAGCCTGCCCAGATGCGCCTGTTTCGAGAAAAAGGTTCCGCCCGATACTGCTCAACCCGGCTGGATTGGCAAACCGCGCCAGCTCGATACTGCCGATCTCCTCCGGCTCCACTTCGCCTGCCCTCATGATCGACAACGTCCCGTCCGTACCAATGGATAACATCTCAGAATCATCGGGAACCCTGATTTCAGGTTCTAGCAGATAGCCATCCGAAGTCACGATCCTCCCCTCACTGTCCAGTTTGAAAGAACCTGCCCGGCTATAGGCCGTTTCGCCATTCGGCATCAGAATCTGAAAAAAGCCATTGCCTTCGATGGCCATATCCAGTTCGTTTTGCGTCTGCTGATAATCACCCTGCAGAAATATCTTTTGCACTGCCACAGGCCTTGTCCCATGCCCCAGCTGAATGCCTGTCGGAACCTCGTTGCCCAGGGAAGAAGTCGCCCCGACGGGACGCAGATTCTCGTAAAGCAAATCCTGAAAATCAGCGCGGCTGCGTTTAAATCCACAGGAATTGACATTGGCCAAGTTATTGGAAATGACGTCGATATTCAGGGTCTGAGCCTGCATTCCTGAAGCTGCAATCCATAGTGTTCGCAACATGTCTTATCCTCCAGGTCCGGGCGTCGGTCCATCATTTCTCATGAAGCCGACCCGCGACTTTCTCTACGCAGGTAACAGTAAAATGGCGGGATCCGATCCCTGTCAAGATATCCGCCCCACCTCCTCGGTCGAGCGCGTCGTGATCTGATCGAGAACCTGCATCATCTTTTGATAGGACTCGTATCCTCTAACGGTTTCGATCATCTCCGTCATCATCCGGATAGCGTCCACATTGGACAATTCGATGAATCCCTGTCTTATATCGGCCTCGTCCGCTTCAACCTTCGGATCCATGCCCTCCGAGGCCCTGAAGACGGTATCTCCGGCCTTTTCAAGCAGTTCCGGAGACTCGAAACGGACGATCCTGAACCGATCCACTCGAGCCCCGTCCACGAAAAGACTGCCATCTTCCTCGATCATAATTTCTGTCCCCTCCACCCGCATTCGGCCCCCTTGACCCATGACCGGCCATCCGTCTTGGGTCACGATTTCTCCTTCGCCATTCAACGCAAATCTGCCCTTGCGGGTATACAGAGTCTCCCCGAGGGGGTTCTCGACACAGAAGAGCCCCTCGCCGCTTAAGGCCACATCCAAAGGATTCTCCGTCGCCTTGAGCGTGCCCGGTGAAAAATCAACCACGGTGGATATTTCAAAGGGCAGTCTACCACCCATCGGCCTATCCGCCCCGTATCCACTATCTTCAGAAGGAGGAAGCGCCAGGCCAAATTTGTCTCCTTTGAAACCCGCTGTGTTGATGTTCGCCAGATTATTGGCCAGAACATCCATGCGCATCTCCTGCAGCAGCGCCTTGGTCCCCAACCGACATAATGCGTCCGTCATTACCACTCCCCTATATGGCGCCTCGCAGCGCTTAACCGCCGTTTCCGTTGGCCGCCTGCGGCGAATGAAAAACAGCCTTTCGGCCAATCTCAAGATTTGCAAATCTCATACCGGAGAGCCTTCCCCTCTTTTGACTGCGGATCGCCCCCTGGCCTGAACGTCCTGACCACCGCGGCGCGGCTATTCGGCCTGTCATCGGCAAATCTTGCCGAGTCGGGCAAATATTCACCTCTGCCGATCAGGAAAGCCTGATCTCAGCCGAACGCCTTCGCAACGACACACCCGAATCAAGCCCGAGGTCCAAAACGAGTTGCACCTCACCACGCGGAATGCCGGTCCTCTCAGAAATCTCCGAAATCGACACCCCTTTTCGAAAAAGCTCGGTGATCGATCCATAGGAATCCCAAACTGCGGCACTGTCCTCCGTCAGCCCGGCCCGGTATGCAGAAGACTTCGGCGCCGTCCCTCTGTGACCGTTGGCAGAAAGGGGCTGAATTCTCGCCCCCGAGCCCGGAAGGCTTCGCTGACTGCGCCCAGGTAAGGTTTCTATGTCCATTTTCAATTGCTCGATCAGCTTATCGAGTTTATCCATGCCTTGTTTAAGCTCAGCTTGAACAGCGTTCTGCCGAATCCGAAGCCTTTGCAGAATCAAATAATAAAACACTAGACCCGAAATCACGGCCAATCCGAAGATCTGGAATCTGATTCCCAGATCACCACCAAGAAATTCTGTCATCGCCCATCTCCTTTCCGCCATCGGCACCCAGACCTTCAAGCAACATTACCGCAGCCGCATCCGCTGCTTGGTCCGTCGTAATCCGTTTCTGTTGACTAGACCGCCGGCTTCGGTACCATCGGGAAAACCCTTATCCGGCAAAGGGTCCCAGACACCGGCGCCGATTTAACAGGAGCTTTTTTCAGAACTTTTCATTTGACAAGAGCCCGTTTCATAACAGTTTCCGTCCGGAAATGATTTCCCGGAAGAACCCAATTTCCAATCCAGAAATGAGGATTTTTGTTCACACCCTTCGGGTGCTCAGTCCCGCCGCAAAGCTGTGAGACCCAGTTTGGCAAATATCAAGAAAATCAAGCTTTTGCGCAGAGGCGACCTGCAGGTCACCGCACAAGCAAACGCGCAGATTGACGCCGAGATTGGCCAAAAAGACCATGTCCGGATGGAAACTAAATAACAATGTCAACCAGTCTGCCCAAAAGCTCTGCATCTTCTTCGCTCGTATCCTGCAGCGTGGTCCCGCTGTCCGTGTCAGCGTCTAAGGTCCTCTGAAGCCTCTTTCGCTCCGAATCATCCTGATCGCGGTTCCCGGCGGGTTGATCATCCGTCTTCTCTTGACGATACATCAACGCTTCGAACTGCTGCCTCTCCCGGCCACCGTCCCTTTCGTCGGGTTTTTTCACCCATCCTGAGGCACTAATCGGGGCAAAATACTCCCCCCATCTCACCGGACCAACCATTACAGCGCCGCCTTTCTCTCAGAAACATCTCCGTCCTGCTCGTCATCAGATTGACACCGCGATTGGCCAAAAAGACCATTTCGGGATGAAGATCCTTTCAGCCCCTGCCTCACTCAGCTTCTATGAACCCTTTGCGCCGCAGTTTGCCCCTTAACTTCATCAATGCCTGACTATGAATTTGAGAGACGCGTGATTCGGTAATCCCCAGAACGAGGCCGATTTCCTTCATGGTCAACTCCTCCCAGTAATAGAGAGAAAGCGCGAGTTTTTCCTTCTCTGACAGCTCCTCGATGGACGCAGCCAAGGCCTCCTGCAACTCGTTCAGTCCGACCAAAGATAAGGGATCATCCTCCATCTCCCCAAACATATATCGTCGCAGATCTTCGCGGTCTTCTGCGCCATCGAATCCCAAATCCTCCAAGCTTATAAAGCTCAGACATGCAGCCCGACGAATATCCTGAACCTCCTTGATCGTCAAACCCATCTCAAGGGCAACAGCTTCATCATCAGCAAAAATTCCACCCCGCTGTTCAATTGCCTGTTCAGCTTTCTCGAGTTCCCGGAATCGACGTCTCAATCCTCTTGGCATGAAATCCCGGGAACGGAGTTCAGTGAGAACAGCTCCTCGAATTTTCATACACACATAGGCGATAAACGTTCCCGCTCGGTCGGGATCGTATCGTTTGACAGCCGCCAGCAGACCGATAAACCCTGCATTCGTCAGATCTTCCGTCTCCACGTGGGCAGGCAAGGTAGCCGCGATGCGGTGAACAATCATCCGCACGTAGGGCAGATATCGCTCAACTAAGTCAGCATCCATCGAGTGAGCTGAATCAGAATCATCACAACTGGGATGCAAAGCTGCTTCAGAATAATACATGGCTTTCTTTCCGACCTTTGCTTTTAAGATCAGATATATGCATCATTGAAAATGTTATTCCACATAAAATTTGAATCACCATATCTATTATTTTCCGTATTCATCAATGCAATTGTCTCTGTAATTTTATTAAAACATCGACTAGCTGAAGATTCAGGAAAATATTCAGATATTATTTTCTGCTTTTTAACGCATTTAATAATGTTTGTATCGGTGAAAATATGACCAAGATAAACTATCTCTACTTTCAAGAACCGATCAGCAACCATTTTCAACTGCCTATATATCTCAAGTCCCTCATGTTCGTTCACAACCATATTTGATAAAATAAAAAAATGCTTTTTACCGTATCTAATCGATAAAACTTTTATAAGTGCATAAGCATCTGTCAAAGAAGTCGGTTCAGGAGAAACAACTATGATTATCTCCTGAGCTGCAGCATTGAAATACATAACGTTGCTTGATATTCCAGCTGCTGTATCAATCAACAGAATGTCTTTTGTTGCGATCAATTTATCTAATTCTTCAAGCATTTTGATTTTCTGTGACTGAGTGAGCTTTGTCATCTCCTGAATACCTGATGACGCTGGCAGAATTGTCATCCCACCAGGGCCTTCAACCGTTATTTCGCCTATCCTTTTCAGTCCTTTAACGACGTGAGCGAGGTTGTACTGGGGCGCCATTCCCAAGAGAACATCCAGATTTCCTAATCCCAAATCAGCGTCAAGGATCATAACCTTTCTGCCTAAACGACTGAGACTGTAACCCAGGTTTGCGACAATATTCGTCTTACCTACACCCCCTTTTCCGCTGCTGATCGCGATAACGCGCGTATGTGTCGGCGATTGGCCGGTTCTCGGATGGGACCCATTTGTGTAGTATTCGCGTTTACGTGTCAAATCGATGACTTTGCCTGTCGATTCATGTTTTTCCATTCCGTGCACCATCCATTCCTGCGCCTAGGGATTAGGCCCTCTTTTCCCTCTGCGCCCTATTTTTTCCGCTCGATGGTCGCCTGCCGTCGCAACGGACACGTTTCGAACAAGAAATCTGCGCGAAAGCGGCGAAAGGCACAAAATTCGGGAAAGAGGAAAAACCTCCCCCCGAGAAAGATCTTTCAGGTCCCGTAAGCTTTCCTATCTCCCGCTGTCTCAAGCAAATCTTCGAAAGAAAGGGCCCTATCAAAATGATACAGATCACTTACCTCCGGACCTGCTGCAAGTGCGCGCAACCTGTTCTCCAGTTTCCTTCTGTTCTCGGCAAGAACTTCCGGTGGCAAGGCCCCGATGCATTTTTCACTCTCCGCATTTACCAACATCTTGACGATTCGCTCCAAACTCGCAATGACAATGCCACCCGGCACATGCTGACTGTTCGTGAAGTAGGAAAATGGGGTATCCGACCCGATAAGATAATTCAGGATACCCCCATATGTGCTGCATTCGTCGATTTTACTAAAAATAACACTGCTGATATGAAGGTTGCCAATAACTGTGCGGAGATGCTTATACTCTCTTTCGTGGGTCGCTGCACTCAAGATTAAATGCATTTCCATTGGATCAAGCAGGCTCAGCAGGTTCTGCAACTCTTCCATCCGCGAAGACCCACCCCTACTGAATCCCGGGGTATCAACAAATATGACCGTCCTCGACCGCAAACGCTTCAAACTCTTTTCAAGAGTCCGACGGCTCGAAACAACCTCCAGCGGCACTCCGATGATCTTGGCGTATATCTTCAATTGGGCAATGGCGCCGATACGATCATTGTCCATGGTAATCAGGCCCACACGATCCTTTTTCCTGGATAAACGAGCGGCTGCAGCAAATTTGGCCACTGTAGTGGTCTTGCCAACACCGGTCGGACCAAGAAAAGCGACAAATTTCTGGTTCCCTGCCCCCACCTTGATCTTGCGTCCACGTAATCCCATTACTGACAACGCCTCCATCAGCCGTTCGAAAACGCCGATATTTTCCATCAGATCCCTCGGTCCGGTCGACCGTGCCACCGCAGCCATGAGATTCAAGACCGTCTCCTCCTGCACCCCGTGCAAAAGCAACTGCTGAAAGACGGGGAAAAGCCTCCGTGCCTGCTCTCGGCAGTGGGCCGCCAAAGGGGACGACCGAAGAGGAGTCCGATCCGGCGCCCTATATTGTTCTGATATGGGCGCTGGTGAAATCTCTGCGCCAACCCGTCGCCCCGGGTCCCCTCCTGCCCGCTTGCCCGGTCCCTTCTCCATAGCATCGCCTCCCGGCACATCCACTGCAACCGTCAGTTCCACCCGGCTCTTTTTGAGTATTCCGGAAAACCCCCTCGACCCGTTAAAGGTTCTAGCCGAGAGGATCACCGCATCAGGCCCCAATTCCTCCTTGACCTGGCGCAAGGCTTCGGTCATGTCGGCCGCTTCGTAGCGCTTAATTCGCATTTCCAAGCCCCACCGTGCCCAAAGATTTGACTTTGACGTTATTCAAGATTTCATTGTAAGAAAGAACGGTTATGTTGGGAGTAAAACGGTCGAGCAAACGTTTGAAGTGAGCCCTTATGTGTGCTGAGCACAGCACAACCGGCTGGTGGTTCATGAGCCCGAACCGCTCGAAATTTCCGCTGATCGATTGAACGATCCTCTCCGCCGTGACCGGATCGATGTTCATATAGGTTCCCTGCTCATTGCGCTGAACCGCGCCAACCAAGGTCTTTTCCACAGCCTGGTCGAGGGTCAGAACCGGAAGGCTGCCATCGGACGCCTCGTACATTCGTGTAATCGTGCGAGACATCGCCTGGCGAACATATTCCGTCAAAATTTCGACATCCTTGATCCCGGGTGACCAATCGGCCAAGGTCTCGAGGATTGTGAGCAAATCGCGAATCGGGATCTGCTCCCGCAGAAGATTTTGCAGAACCTTTCCCACCGCCCCAAGCGAAAGCTGATTGGGGATCAATTCCTCCACCACCTTGGGATAGGATTCCTTGAACCGGTCCAGTAGCGTCTGAACTTCCTGACGGCCTAAAATCTCATGGGCATGGGTCCGAATCACGTGTGAAAGATGAGTGACCATGACGGTGGCCGGATCTACAACCGTGTACCCTTTCCCCATGGCCCGCTCACGATTTTCGGGCTTGATCCACAAGGCCGGGAGGCCGTAGGTCGGCTCCTTTGTCGTGATTCCTTCGATCTTTTCCTTTGCCATCCCGGGGTTCATTGCAAGAAAATGGTTCATGATAAGCTCGCCACGTGCGATTTCGTTTCCTTTGAGCAGAATGGTGTATTCTCCAGGTTTCAGCGTCATATTATCCTGGATGTGTACTGGTGGAACGACGATCCCAATTTCCTGGGCAATCTGCCGCCGAATGGAGCGAATGCGATCCAGGAGTTCGGCGTTCTGATTCACATCGACCAGCGGCACCAAAGCGTAGCCGATCTCAAGCGCCAACAGATCCAAAGGGGGTGGGGAATCGACGCGTTGAGGCGCCTCGGTTTTTTCGCGCCGCGCAGCTGCCTCCTGCGCCTGCTGCTCCCCGGTCTGCCTGGCTTGATGTAGGGCGTAGGCAACCGCCCCGGCCACCGCTGCAAAAAACAGAAACGGTATGCATGGCAACCCAGGGATGAGACCCAAAGTCAAAAGAACGCCCGCCGAAGCTGCAATCGCCCGTGGCTGCAAAAATATCTGGGCTGCGATCTCCTTGCCGAGGTTGCTCTCGGAGGCCCCTGCCCGGCTGACGATAATACCCGCAGCAGTTGATACAATCAGAGCGGGTATCTGGCTGACCAGCCCATCCCCAACCGTCAAAAGAGTAAAGGTCTCAGCCGCCTCCCCGAAACCCATCCCCAGCTGAAAAACGCCGACAGCGAAGCCGCCCACGATATTGATCAGGGTGATGATAATCCCCGCGATGGCATCGCCCCTCACAAATTTACTGGCCCCATCCATCGCACCATAGTATTCGGCCTCCTGGGCGATGTGTTGGCGCCGCTGGCGCGCCTCCTCATCATCGATCAGACCCGCGTTCAGGTCCGCATCGATGCTCATTTGTTTACCAGGCATGGCATCCAGCGTGAACCGGGCGGCCACTTCCGCTATACGTCCGGCACCTTTGGTAATCACGACGAAGTTGATGACCACCAGGATGACAAAAACGATCAAACCGACCACATAGTTGCCACCCACAACAAAATTGCCGAAGGCATGAATCACCTTTCCGGCTGCGGCGGCCCCTTCGCCCCCGTTGATCAGAATAACCCGCGTCGATGCGACGTTGAGCGATAACCGCAAGAGGGTCACGAGCAGCAAAATGGAAGGGAAAGCCGACAGGTCGAGCGGCCGTGAGATGTACGCCGCCACCATCAGAATCACCAAGGAGCAGCTGATGCTCAGTGAAAGGGCCAGGTCCAACAAAAAAGGCTGTAACGGGAAAATCATGAGCAGCAGTATTCCCACCACTGCGAAAGCCATAAAAACATCCCCGTTTTTCCCGAAAGCCATCAGTCGCTTATAATTCAAGGCCGTTGCCGCCATATCGACCCCTTTTCCTGCGCTTACCTCGCGCTACGGCTTCTAAACCCACACCAAATCCCCGCGCCGATGCAAGCCTGTTCTATTTGTCCCTTGCTTATCCTCGACCATCAGATCGACGGACATCCCGTCGCTCCCTTTCCATTCCTCAAAGCCCCGTTTTCTGCGAATTGCATCATGTATGCCAAATTCTTAGGACTCCACATCGAGGAGATATTAGAGACGACGCCCCTTCAGCCTGTAAACATAGGCCATCACCTCCGCAACAGCCCTGTACAACGCAACCGGCACCATCCCTCCAACCTCGACTCCTTTATACAATGCCTGGGCCAGAATTCTGTTTTCGACCACAGGGATTCCGTTTTCTTGCGCCAGCCTTTTGATACGCTCCGCCAAAAATCCAGCACCTTTCCCAACCACCTGTGGAGCAGCCATGGTCTCTGGAGAATATTTCAACGCGACCGCCAAGTGCGTGGGATTGGTCACAACGACATCGGCCTCCTTTACAGCCTGCATCATCCGCCTGCGGGCTACTTCCATTTGCACCCGTCTGATCCTGGCCTTGACGAACGGGTCACCCTCGCGCTGCTTGTTTTCGTCTTTGATCTCCTGCTTGGTCATACGCAGTTCTCTTTCATGCTCCCAATGTTGAAAGAGAAGGTCTGCGACAGCCAAAACGACCAGGGGCACCGTTATCAACAATACGCATCTGAAAGTGGTGTCGCCTATGAAGGCAAGTATCTCCGGCACCTCCATCCACACCAATCCCAGGACCTCATCCATTGCAGAGCGCACCAGCAGATAGCCGATCCCGCCGATAAAAGCCACCTTGAGCACAGACTTCATCAGTTCTACCAGAGATTTCATGGAGGCCATGCGTCTGATTCCCTTCAAGGGGTTCAACCGCGAGATATCAGGGTTCAACAACTCCATATTGAAAAGGAATCCCTTCTGCAGCACGTTGGCGCCCACTGCGGCAGATATGACCGCCAAGGCCAAAGGGGCCATGACCAGGAGTGTTTCTCTGAAAAAGCTCATCAGGAGAAGCTCGGCATCGCCTGCGGCCAACTCGGCCCTGTCGATCAATTGACCGAACACCCATTGCATGACCACAGACAGACGGCTGAAAACCCAGCCTCCCGCAAAAAAGAAAATCCCTAATCCGGCAAAAAGTATCATGACCGACGGGATCTCCCGGCTCTGCGCCACCCGGCCCTTTTTGCGCGCATCCTCACGACGCTTGGGGGTTGCCTGTTCGGTTCTTTCCTGATCGCTGCCCTGTGGCATGGTTCACCCTGTCTTCGTCCTGAAAAGGCCTTTTCTGTTGAGAGGATCTCGATTTCCTCCTTGGTAACACTGCCGTTCTCGCGGACTTTGCTTGACTTGCGATCTTGTCGCTCCCCGACCAGACTGAATCGCGGCAGCCATCAAAGCCCGCTGAACATCAGAACCAATTCCCGGCCAAAGGTATGGAAAAGCTCCGACAAATAGCTCGATATATACGGCAAGCTCAGTGCCATCAGCAGAAATCCGACCATGATCTTGAGGGGGAAAGCGACGATGAAGATATTCATTTGAGGAACTGTACGCGCCACCAAGCCGAGCGCCGCACTTGTGAGTAAAAGGGCGGCGATAATCGGTGCCGCCACCTTGATGGCAATGACGAACATGGCTCCTGACAGCGTCAGCAGACTCTCCACAAACGAAGGACTTAAGTGCAGAGAGAGGGGGCCGACCTGCTCGAAACTCGCGGCCAGGGCCCTCAAGAACCAATGGTGAGCATCGACGGCGAGAAAAACGAGCATAGCGAAAAGGTTCAGAACCATGGCCGTCTCCGAAGATTGTTCGCTTGTCAGCGGATCCACCACATTCGCGATTGCCAGGCCCATCTGAAATCCAGCCAGCTGACCCGCCAGCTGAACACCGGCAAGAATCAGCTTGACGGACAAAGCGATACCCGCCCCCATGAAGACCTCTCCGGCAACCCCCAGCACAAGGGGCACGGGTCCCAGAGGATCAGCCAAATGGATAGTTGGAGAAAGGTAATGAAAAAGGAGCAGGCTCATCGCCAGTGACAGACCTGCCTTAAAGATTACAGGGATAACTCGACTGTCGAATATGGGGAGAAAAAAAAGCATGGATGTCACTCTGACAAAAATCAAAAAGAAATTCTGGACATCCAAAACATTAACAATGATATTTTGCATTCTGCCTTATTACTTTATGTGTTTATTACTTGATATACATCGGCAGATTTGTAATCAAGTTAGATGTAAAATCCGTCATTTTATTCAGCATCCATGGAAAAAATATCATCACTGCCAATCCCACTGCAATCATTTTTGGAATAAAAACCAATGTCATTTCATTAATCTGTGTAGCTGATTGAAATATACTTACAATGAGACCAGCCAGCAATCCAAACACCAGAATCGGCGATGCTATCATAACGGCGGTTTTTAAACCTTCAATTACAAGCCCTGTTACAAATTCTGGTGTCATATCATATACCTATCATATAATGAAATAAATTAAATCAATTTGAAAAACTTTTAACCACCGCACCAACGATCAGATACCAACCATCTGCCAACACAAAAAGCATTAACTTAAAAGGCAACGATATCATAATGGGAGGCAGCATCATCATCCCCATAGAAAGCAGCACGCTGGCAACGACCATATCAATGATAAGAAACGGTATGTACAGCATAAATCCCATCTGGAAAGCAGTCTTTAATTCACTGATTACAAACGATGGGATTAAAACGGTAGTCGGAATGTCCTGGATATTATTAGGCCGCTCCATTCTTGCGATTTCCACCATCAGAGCCAGATCTTTTTCACGTGTCTGCTTGATCATAAAATCCCGTATCGGGCCTGTTGCTTTATCCAAGGCCTCCGACTGGGTGATCTCCTGTTTCAGGTAAGGCTGGAGGGCGTTATGGTTGACCGTCTGCCAAACCGGGGTCATGATGAACAGGGTCAAGAACAGCGCCAATCCGATCACCACCTGATTAGGCGGCATCTGCTGGGTCCCGATGGCCTGGCGCAGAATCGAAAGGACAATCGCTATACGGGTAAACGAAGTCAGCATGATGAGAATGGCAGGTGCAAGGGAAAGCACCGTCATGAGGAGAAAGATCTGCAGTACCACCCCCATGTGTCCAGGATCGGCAGGGGTACCGATACCGATGGTCACCATAGGCGTATCAAGGACCGGCGTCTGCCCGATGGCCGAGCCCGGCAGCATCAACAGGAACAGGATCGTGATCTCAACAAGTGAACGTCTCTGCATATCCGAAAATTCTCCCCGGGTCACAGACCACCGAGTTTATCTCTGAGGAATTTTCCTCCATCCACTCGACAAAAGCAGGATCCGCTTCCGCCCCCGGCCGGACCTCTCAGATTGCATCTCCCCTCTTGTCCTTCCCGCTGAGTCCTCGGCCCACGGACCGCAGTTGATCCATGAAGGAGTCCTCTGCGCATTCTACGGCCAAATCTTCAGCAGCATCCGGATCCAGTCTGGCCAGCAGGTTGATCCGTTCGCGACTGACGCCAAGGACCAAGAGCGCCCCCGGCACCGCCACCAACGAAATCTGGTTCCGGTATCCCAAGTAACGGCTGCCCAGGACCTGAATCAAAGACATCGGACTGCGCGTCAACCTTTTTCCCCCTATCCGGCGAACAGCCCAGAAAGCCGCCCATAACCCAGCCAGCACCACCAGCAAGGCCATCAACATCTTGCCCATCCCGGCAAAGAAATCAGGCCCGGGACTCATTTCAAGCTCTCCAGACGCTCGATGGGGGTAATGATTTCCGTCAAACGAATGCCGTATTTTTCGTCCACCACGACAACTTCTCCTCTGGCAATCAACCGATTGTTTGCCAGGACATCCAAGGTTTCACCCGCCAACTTGCTGAGTTCCACCACGGAACCCTGTCCGAGTTTAAGCAGTTCGTTGATCAACATGCGCGTACGCCCAAGTTCGACTGTGATCTGCAGTGGAATATCGAGAATAAAGTCGATCTTGGCCTTTTCCCCACCTGCTGCCTCCCCGCTCAGCCCTGAAAACTCATAAGGCTGTTCGCCGGCCGACGCTTCTCTCCGCGCACTCCGCGGCTCTTTTGCCATTTCACCGTTTTGGTCTTTGGACATCGTTCAGTTTCCTCCATTCTGTTTCAAGGGCCCGCTGACCTGGACAGCCCGGCTTCCTTTCAGGATCCCTGGAAACCCGTAGAGTTTGGGCACTCCTTCGATGTAGGCGATCACCGGATCCTCCGGTCCGCGGTCCAGACGTACAACATCGTCTGTTTTCCAGCTCAAAAGGTGGCGCACGGTCTGCTGTGTCCTCGCCAATTCAACCACCATTTCCACTTCCGCATCCTGCAGAAGCTGCTGGAACGGGACGTTCCATGCGTGTTCCCGTTCACGTTCCCTCAAATACTTGAAAGAAAGGCGATCTTTGATCGGCTCCAGCATCAGGTAAGGAATACAGATTTGGATGTCCCCCGACAGGGCGCCTCCTTTCAGCGCAAAGACGATGTTGACAACATAATCGTTAGGATCTATAGCGTGCATGAATGCCGGTCTGGTCTCGATTTTCTTGGAACCTATATTCACTGGACAGACAATTTCCCAGGCCTTCTCCAAGTCCCCAAGGATATGACTCGAGACTTTCTCCATCATCCGCTGTTCGATTTTTGTAAAATTCCTAGATGTTTCGATCGCCTTGCCAGTGCCCCCGAAGAGACAGTCGATCAAAGAGAAAACAAGACCCGGCTTTATCGCCAGCAAGGCAGAGCCAAAAAGCGGCTCCATCTGAAAGACGTTGAAGAATGTCGGAGTGCCGAACGTTTTGATCATATCTGCAAATTTCTTGATCTCTCGAGAAACGAAGGCCACCTCCATATCTCTCTGTAAGAGCGATCGAAGAGAAACCTGCAGAAGATCCAGAAACTTTGCATAAACTTCTTCGAGGACGCTGAACTGATCGCGCAGCGTGATGCTTTGCGAGGCGAGATTGTAAGGCTTGGCCGTTTTATCCTCCTGGCTGCTCCCTTCCAAATCGATCTCGCCGCTGTCCATGGCGGACAAGAGGGCATCAATCTCCTCTTGGGAAAGAATCTGGTCGGACATCGCCCTGAACCTACTGGATAACGAATTCGGTAAAATAGATGTTCACGACTTCGCCTGTCTTGAGAAAAGAATTCAAGGTCGACATAATCTCCATCCGCAGCGCCTCCTTACCGGCAACTCCCTGAATCTCTACACTGTGTTTAACGGGCAGGATCTTGAGCATACAGTCACGAACCTGCGGCAGACGTTTCTTCAGTTCGTCGGCGAGGGTCGGATTTCCCAACTCCAGCTCCATCGTCACCCGTAGGTAACGATTTAGATGGTCGTCGGAAAGATTAACGATGAACGTATCCAAAGCAAAGGTCGGCCCCAGCATCCTAGCGGGATCATCGATCTCCGTTTCAGTGGGCGCAGCTGCAGGCGCCGACGTCTCAGGCTGTAACTGAAGAGCGGTCATGCGCTGCCACATAACGAAGAAGCCAGCAGCGATCAAGACCACGAACAGAACCATGCCCCCCAGGATCATGAACAGCGTTTTTCTCGACATGCCACCTCCTCGCTCTTTACTTGACCAGCACGATCTCTACACGGCGGTTTTTTCTCCGGGCCTCAGGGCTTTCGTTTGGAACCAGTGGTTTGGAGTCCGCATAACCCACAGCCGAAAAGCGACCCGGATCTACTAAACCGCTGGCCGTAAAGTATTTGAGGACATTGACAGCCCGTGCAGTGGACAATTCCCAGTTCGATGGGAATCTTGGCGTGCAAATGGGAACATCGTCCGTATGCCCTTCGATGCGCACTCGATTGTGAACGCTTATGATGATGTTTTGTATAGCATCCAACTGATTGAAGGCTTGCGAGTTAATCTCCGCTTTTCCGGAATCAAATAGAACGGCATCTTCCAACAAAATGACGACCCCTTCATCGGTCAGAGTAGCCAACACGCCCGGGTCCTCCCCGAGATCCGAAAGACTGGTATTGACAATCTCCTGAACCGTTCCCAAAAGACGGTTCCCCGCATCGGAGTGGTCCTCGGGTCTTTCGCCGAGGTGGGCTCTTTTGCCTTCGTTCAACTCCGGTGAAAGGCCGAACGAGCCCGATTCATCCATCACGGCCACCTGGGCGGATTCGCCAGGCATTAACACGCCGAGGCCGCTCTGAAGAGCGTCCTGGAAGGTCTTTGCCTTTTTCACATCCAGTTGACTCATGGTGAAAAGCAACACGAAAAAAACCATCAAAAGAGTGATCAAATCGTTAAAGGTCGTCAGCCAACTCGCGCCTTCTTCCGCTTTCCCGCCTCTTTTCGCTGTCCTCCCCCTGAGCACCGTCCGTGACCTCATCCATCCCCCCCCGCATTTTGGGTCCATCTACAAAAACAATCTCAACCCTTCGATTGCCTGAGCGGTTCTCTTCGTTGTCGTTGGGGTACAACGGCTGATATTCTCCGAACCCAACGGCTGAAAGGCGTCCGGCTGGGATGTCGCGGGTCTCAAGGAAGTAGCGCAGCACAGTCACCGCCCTGGCGGTGGAAAGCTCCCAATTGGAAGGAAAATGCTCGGTATGAATAGGGGTATTGTCGGTATGGCCCTCGATGCGAACACTATAGTCCGTCTTCTCGATCAACAGGCCGATTTTTTCCAGCAGCGGCAAGGCCTGCCCGCTCAGTTCGGCTTCACCTACCCTAAAAAGAACCTGACTCGCCAAACGCATTGAAAGGCCCGATTCGGACATGGAAAACGTCACCTCGGACTGAGAAAACCCCACTTTGCGAATGATCTCCTCCAGACGTTGCAGAAGGTCAGCCAAAGGATTTCGCTTATCCACCATGTCCAAGCCAGGCAGCAAAACCTCCGAACCCTCCGTGAATTTGAGCCCGCCCGACAAAATATTGACCGCGTTTGAAAAGGATTTGACGAAGCGCAACACCTTAGCCTCTTCGATGGTTGAAAACGAGCAAAGCATGATAAAAAAGCACAGCATGATAAGGATAAAGCCCGAGTAAACGACCTGCCAACCTCCACGCTTAAATGAACCCTCCGATTGATTCCCTCGGATATCATGCCTTTTGTTATTCATGTCGGCTGCTCCACTTGGGGCACAGTCTTCTCTGAAACGCCTTGGCGGAGTTTTGGGGCGATGAAGGCCTTGAGTTTTTGTTCCACAACACGATAATTGTCACCTGATTGGATCGAGATGATTCCTTCCAGGATCATCTGCTTGACCAGCACCTCACTCTTGCTGCGCGTTTTGAGTTTTCCCGCGATCGGCAGGAACAGCAGGTTGGCCAGTATCGTGCCATAAAAGGTGGTCAACAGGGCTACCGCCATGGGAGCCCCGATCTGGCTTGGATCCTCCATTTGCATCAGCATCTGGACCAGACCGATGATCGTACCGAGCATTCCAATGGCCGGCGCATAGGTTCCCATGGTGCTGAAAATCTCGGAACCAAGATTATGACGCTCCTCCACAAACTGAATCTCCGTGCGCATAATTTCTTCGATCGCGCTGGAGTCCATACCGTCGATCGCGAGCCGCAGCCCCTTGACCAGAAAAGGATCCTCCAGTTCATCCAGTTGGGATTCAAAAGAAAGAATCCCTTCCCTTCGAGCCTTGCGCGCAAACTCGACGATCAGGGGAATCAACTTTGTAGGAGACTGCGATTGATGCAAGAGGGCCTTTTTGGCCACGTTGAAGACTCCCATGACTTCGCCCAAAGGGTAGCTGATCAAGGTGGCCCCCATGGTTCCACCGATCACGATCATGAGGGAGGGATAATTCAGAAACCAAGTAAAAGACCCGCCCATGATAATGGAGCTGACAACCAATCCCCCAGCCACCAACAGCCCCACAAGTGTTGCGATATCCAAAGAAATCCTCCTCGCTGCACGATCAAAACGGCCGAAGATCCCAACATTCAGACTTTTGTCGAAAGCTTATCATCTGCGAGAAAATCTCGGTGCTTGATAACGCAAAGACCATGCCGAGCGTCCGCACGAATTGTCCGAATTAGTATCCATCCTGAAATGATTTCGCGGTAGGACTGAGTTTCCAATCCGGAAATGAGGATTTTTGGCCAATATCTAGGAAATCAAGCGCTTGCGCGGAGGCGACCTACAGGTCGCCTCCGCGTAAGCAAACATGCAGATTGACGCCGAGATTGGCCAAAAAGACCATTTCCGGATGGAAACTAGATAGGTGGCACACCGTCAATTCTTTCCTGACAGTCGTCAAAGCATTGACACTGCCTTGAACATCGACGGTCTTCAAGACGGGAAAGATCCGAGAAGGGGCGTCGCACGAACCTCGAAGCTATTCCGAGATCCGAACAGCTCCTCCCCATCGGTTGAACCGTTCCGCAGCCGTTTTCTCGGTCAATCGGTTCAGCTTCTTCGGCCTTCATTGGCACGAGATCAGAAAATCTCCACACCGCGGAAAAGATGGGATCGGAGTCAAAAGCGGCTGAAATCCCTGCGCACAAATGAAATACTCTCGCACGCCGAACAATCCCGAAGGATTCTTAATTGACTGTGCTCGACCGAACCTCATGACAGAGAACGGGAGAAAATGCATCGTCAGCGTGGACCATACGATGGTAAGACAGGATGCGGCGCGACACCTCGTCCACCGGCTCGCGGACCATCATCTTTTCACGGGTGGTAAAAGTAATGACCGTATCCGGTGTAGCCTGAAGAGAGTGGATCAATGCCGCATTTACCCACATTTTTGTGTTATCGAGACGTGTAACTTCGATCATCTTGGATCCTCCCCAAAAAAATCTCCCGGCTATTGAAGCCGGTTGCCGCGCCAAGGCGCGCGTCGACTGCGGCCACAAACTCAGGATCTGATCCGTAAAAAAAGCTTGTCACCGCTTCATTCAAGGCCTTTTCACTGCGAAACCCGTTTCGAAGCCGGCTTCTGGGTTATTTGCTCATGCATCCCAAAAGCCGGAATCGACACAGGTAACTGCACAGCATCGTCCTGATCTTAACGCTTCACATTCATCAACTCGGACAGAATTTCGTCACTTGTTGTGATCACTCTGGCATTGGCCTGATAGGCCCTCTGGGTCGTAATCATCTTGACGAACTCGTTGGCCAGGTCCACATTGGACATCTCGAGGGAGTTGGGGCTGATATTGCCAATGGTCCCACTGCCCGCGATACCGATGGTCGGCTGGCCAGAAGTAAACGATTCACCGTAAAGGTTTTCCCCCACCGCGTCCAAACCCGCGTAACTGGGAAAGTCAGCCAATGCAATCTGATAAATGGGCCACATCTGACCGTTCGAATAAATGCCCGAGACAACACCGTTTCGATCCACAGACACGCTCTGGACCGTACCGCTGCTGTAACCATCCTGGTTCTGGAAGGTCGTCATGCTGCGCAAAGAATAACCCGTGAAGTTTTCGTTTTCGGTCAGGTCCCAGTTGATATTGATGTCTGAAGCCCCGTTGGTGAGACCCGAGATGGTGATGGTCGGATCTTCCGCCGGAGACACCAGCTTTCCGGAAGCATCAAAGGCGATCGTGCCCCCGGAGGTGCACGTTCCATCAGAAGACACCGCACGCCACTGCCACTGATTGTCACCCAGACACGTAAAATCGATTGTCAAATTCAAAGGTGAACCTAAGGAATCGTAGACCGTCAGCGTCGTAGAATAGCTGTCGGCAGGAATTCCCTCGGCGCCGTCGATACCCCCGCTAAGGCTTGATGCGGCGAACAGGCCCGCCTGCTCGTCCCCCACATAACCTTCCGCAACAGCCGCCGTCACCAGCGCCGAAGCATCCGTATCGCCGTCGATCAATGCAATGATTTCGTTGGCCGTCGCCGTCGCACCGCCCAGGTCCACCGTGATGGCATCGCCGCTCACCGTCACACTCAGCCCGCCCGAGCCTGAATCCACGTACTCGATACTGATCCCGTTACCGGATTCACCCGCTTCAACCGCCGTATAGAGAATGCCCGAATCGCCCGCTTCGACCGTCAATACCGCCTCTTCGGCATCCTGCCCGCTTCCTCCCTCGAGACTGAGGGCTGCTGTCACTTCAACTTGACCCGTCCCATCCTGGTCGGGGGCGGCAGCCGCCGTCACAAGCGCCGAAGCATCCGCATCGCCGTTGATTAGTGCGATAATCTCGCTGGCCGTCGGCGCCACGCCGCCCAGGTCCACCGTGATAGCATCGCCGCTCACCATCACACTCGGCCCGCCCGAGCCTGAATCCACGTACTCGATACTGATCCCGTTACCGGATTCACCCGCTTCAACCGCCGTATAGAGAATGCCCGAATTGTCGGCCGTGCACTGCACTGTGCACACTGCAGGCGTCAAACCCGATTGCGCGGGCAGGGCTCGGGAATCGAGATTGATATTCATGCTCATCATAGTCGTCGCCTTGGGCGGAATATTTCCAGATGGTATCGAAATATCTACGACATCCGCCTGCAGCTTCCCATCCACGTATTTGTAACCCTGCACCACCAGACCATTCGGGTTGACCAGATCACCATCGGCATCGAACGAGAATACGCCGGCTCGGGTATAAAACACATCTCCGTTTTCATGCCTCACCATGAAAAAACCACGACCATCGATAGCCATATCCGTGGAATTGCTGGTCGTTTCAAGCGACCCCTGAGCCCACAGCGGGCTTAACCCCCATAGATGCACGCCATTGCCAATCTCGTTCCCGGTGGCTCCGGCCAAAGATCTTCGCAGGACATTTGCGAATGTCGCGCTGTTGGCTTTGAATGCGATGGTATTGACATTGGCGATATTATCACCGATAACCGCCATTGCCATGCCATTGGCCTTAAGTCCTGAAACTCCCGTAAACAGAGAACTTAACATATTCCGGTCTCCTCCCCTATATAATTTGTATCGGCTTATTCAACCTTCCAATTCCTGAGCACTTAGAATTTCGACAACCGCCCCTACCGGCACTTTCAATCCACCCAGCAACAAATATGTCGTACCTTCCTCAAAGGTTATCCCAGTCACCTGACCACTTACAAAGTTCTTAGTCTGTACATCATTACCTTTGTTATCTACGGCTTTCACTTCGAATGTATAGATCCCATCAGGTACAGTGTTTCCGTTCGCATCTTTGCCGTCCCAATCGATTTCATGTTTGCCGGCATTGGCAGCTCCTTGGTTCAAACTCCGCAGCAGATTGCCGTCTTCTGCATAAATATTGACCGTCACTATTGAAACATCGCTGTCAATGGCATAAGATAGTTTTGATATTTCACTATTATTCACTTCGAATGCATTGATCGCTGCCTGAATCTCTTTACCGATGAAATCCACCGACTGTGAATTGTTGATAGATGATTGGTACATCAGCAGATACTCCATCTGCTTATTGAGATTATTCATCTGTTCAAGCGAACTGAACTGGGCCAATTGGGCGGTAAACTCCGTGCTGTCCATAGGATTCAACGGATCCTGATATTGCAGCTGCGTCACCAGAAGACGCAGGAAATCATCTTTTTCCAAGCCTTCGTTCGCTAGTTTTTCGGTTGAAGCCGTTCCCATGATAGAAGAATTGACTGCCGCTATACTCATCGTCTTACCTCCTTCCGCCCGCCCCGGCCCTCCGCTGCCGCCTCAGGCAGCACGATACCCCTTCCCGGTTGCCGACTCCAACACGTTCGCTAGTGGAATCCCTGTTTCCAGATGAGAAACCTAGGCATAGAAATTCACGTCACCATCGACCGCAGGTGACACCGGCGCAAGGGAAGAAGCCCTTCGAGGCGGATCGAGGATCTTTTTCTCTTTCTGACGCCGCTGTTCCTCCCGACCTCGGGTGAACCCGTCTTCCGGCCAACCACCCTCCGGTCTGTCAGAGACATGCTCCACCACTACTTCAAACCGCGCCATTTCGAGGCCCCGCCCTTGGAGTTCCACACGCAAATGCCCGATTTGGCTCTCGAGAAGATCTTTGGCGGTAGCATTCTCCGCCGCCATTCGGACAGAAACCTTCCGCCCTTCGGTCGCGATTCTGATTCGCAATCGGCCTAGATGATCCGGGCTAAGCTGCAGAAGGATTTCACCTCCGCCCTTTGCAGACGAAAACACCGAATTCAAGAGAAACCGCCCCACTTCAGCAATCTTCACCGAGTGCACCAAAGACTTGGTTTCCGGGTCTGGCGCGGACGGAATCTCGGGACAGGATCGATTCCTGACAGTCGAGGCCTCTCCGCCCGCCGACCCCCAGCCGGCGTTTAGTAACTGAGCCTCTTCCCTAATGACAGCACCGCCTCTTCTTCCCGGCGAAGAGGCTCCAAAGTCCGGCCTGCCTTCACCCGGCGACGCAACCCTTTGGTTCAGATCAGCGGCGAAAGGTTCTTCCTCCACGCCTCTTACAACCACGTTCGACGAGACACCACGATCAAGCGGATATTCGGCTCCTTCATCCCAGTCGCTGGAGACCAGGGTCTTATCCCCAGAGCGGCTTACTTTCAGAGACAGGTCTCCCTGAACAACCCCTCTTCTGATGGCAAATTCCCGACTGGTAAAAGCCGGTCCATCCATCCGCCCAATATCGGGCACCTCTTTCCCTGTCCCCGATCCCTTAGATATTTCTCCTGATCTTTCCAGTTCGGACAAGTCCCGGCCCTGCTCATCCGAAAGGGAAAGGAGCGGCCTATTCACCGGCCTGGGTGATCGATGCTCTGCCCCGCTCTGCGCCTGGTCACCCGCATACCGCTCGAAACCCTTCAGGGGATCTGAATGGCCTTCCGACATCGACTCCTCGGCGTTAACCGAAGTGTTGCCACAGATATCCTTTCCGGGACTCGTCTCCACAACGATTCGCGACACCCGGTGAAGGCGCATCGGATCATCAACGCTTTCCGATTCGTCCATTTTCTCCGACATCATCACACTTTGGATGGAGACATCCATCCTTCGAAAAGATCCTCCCGCCTGCTCTCTTCCGGACACCTCGTTTCCACGCCAAACGCGGGCTGCAGGCAGAACTGTCGAGGCCCCGTCTCGACCGGCCATACATTGCATCGACCGCTCCGTCTTCTTCAAGGCGCCTTCCAGCGAATCGGCCTGCTCGCTGCTCAGAATCGACCCGGACATCTCCTCCCGCCTGATGAAACCATGTACCGTCTTCTCTTCACACTCATACTCCGCGGCTCCGGAATCAAACCATCGGATCACACCCGGCTTGGGAAGCCCGCCTGCAGTTACAAACAATCTCTTCTCCTTTGCGACATCCCTCGAAGATAAATATGACCGGGGTATATTCGGAACAGATTTTCTTTCGCTCAATTCCTGAAAGCCTTTGTGGTTTGACCCGAAAAACGTCAGGAGGCCGTCAGCCCTATCAGCCACGCCAGTATGGAAAACCGAAGCATCAAGCCGCGTGGATACGCCCTGAATGGCAGCCGCTCCCGGTAGACGGGAATCCCTCCATACCCCAGGCATTTCAGAAAATCCGCTCTGCGCGGGGGTATAGCCCCGAGCATTCTCCGTCCCGTCATCCGGTTTCCTCTTCCCGGTATCCACCAATGGCCGGGTTGCAGCCGGAACGATTCGATCAACCGCCGAAACACCAACCTTCTCCGAAGAAGACTCCTTCCCGATACCAAGAACGGCCCCGCCACCGTCGCTCGCCGCCTGCTCTTCTTCCGAGGGATGGAAAACGTTCTTCAGGTCCTCGTCGCCCTCCTGACACGTGTCCTCAAAAGGATCCGATGGAGGTACAAACCTTTCAAAACCCCCTTTGTCGGTCTCTTCACTCCCCGGCGGCAGAACGACACCTGCGCATGAATCAGATCGACTCATCGCCACCGGCCTATCGATCAGGGCCACCTCACCCTCGAATTCCGCAGCATGCCAACCCAAATAGGACAATCCCCTCCGGACAAGTTCCCCCTCCTGCGGGATCACCTGAACCATCGCCGCACTCCCGGCTTTATCATAGAAGAAGGCTTCACCCGAACCATTCGACAAACCTGAGCTGCCCACCTCGGGCATGGGAGAATCTCCTGAAATGATCCGCTTTTCCTTGAATTCCGTTCCCGGCCGTTCAACCTCGCCTGCAGCCGGCGGCAAAACATTACCTTTGCCAAAGATTTTTACATACGGCCTCTCAGCCCCAGATGGCCATCCGCAGGTCAGTTCTTGGACGGCAAGCCTATTTTTACAGGCAGAGTTCTCCGAGGGCATGGCGGAAGCGAGAAAAGCGGGGAACGTACAATCCTCGATCCCGCGCTCCCGCGTACCAAAAATCCATTCACCGTTCCCGTCAACGCCTTCCGCCAGTATGCTTGCCGGCGCATCCAACCACAATAAAGGGATCATCTCTTGCTCGAATCACCTCTCCTGCTCATAACTTCGGGGCAGATTGCCTCATACCGGTGCTCCCGCGCATGGCTGCCTCATCCTGCAATTTTTGCTCATTTCTCAAAAGGCAACTTTCATGGGCTTTTTTTCCTTTTTCTTCCAATTTTTCAAGAATATTGCGCTTTTTTACGACATGGAGAAGCTCTTGTCGTTTATCCTCTTTTTCAGCTTCGAGCTGCCGCACTCTTTTCTCAATTCTCTCAAGTTCCAAGGATAGCTGATCGATATAATCACTATACAAGATCAACAACGAGGCATCGCTACCTGACTCCTGCTTTAATTCAAGCAATCTAATGTAGCTTGATCGTTTAAAACTGATTTTATCTAATTTGTTTTTAGTGTTGAACAACAGCAAATAACAATCATTCAATTCTTTCTCAATTAATTCCTCTCTAATTTTTTCATTTTTCAAAACAGCATATAGAGGAAATTTGTACATTCGATATCCTTAATTGATTACTATCCAGAAATGAGAAAGTTTTGCAAATATAAAACAACTTATGTTCTTACTCGGGAACTTAGTCCTACCGCGAAATCATTTCCGTATGGACACAATCTAGTAAGCTCTGCAAAAGCAAACTTGCAAATTGATATCGCAATTAACAAAATAAATCATTTACCAATTAGATACATTTAATCATACTTAAGTATCCGATCCATTTCTTCTATACTCTGTTCATATGATACCCTTTCATTTTTATCCTGCTGCAAAAAAAATTTGATTTTATCAATCATTTTGATTGCATAATCGATATCTTTGTTGCTTCCGCGAGCGTATGCTCCAATATTTATAATATCCTCAGCCTTCCGATAAGCTGCCAGGATTCTTTTGATTTCATCAGCATTTTTCTGGACTCCAGCATTGACAATATCGTCCATTATACGACTGATGCTCCCGAGGATATCAATGGCGGGATAGTGCCGTTGATGCGCCAGATCCCTTGATAGGACGATGTGTCCATCCAATATGGAACGGACTGAATCTGCAATCGGATCGTTCATGTCATCACCTTCGACCAGCACCGTGTAGAGCCCGGTAATGCTCCCTGCGCCCGCAGAGGTCCCCGCCCGCTCGAGCAGTCGGGGCAATTGAGCGAAGACGGAAGGGGTATATCCCTTTGTCGTGGGCGGCTCTCCCGCAGCCAAGGTGACCTCTCGTTGGGCCATGGCAAAGCGCGTAATGGAATCCATCAGCAACAGGACCTGCTGGCCGCGATCACGGAAATATTCGGCGATCGCCATCGCAATGAAGGCCCCGCGCATCCGGATAACTGGCATGCAATCGCTGGTTGCCACCACGACTACAGAGCGCCGCAGCCCTTCTTCCCCAAGGTGTTTTTCTATGAAGTCCTTAACCTCACGCCCCCGCTCACCGATCAGGGCGATCACATTGACATCCGCCGTTGTGTTGCGGGCCATCATCCCAAGGAGCACGCTTTTGCCCACACCGGATCCAGCAAAGATTCCCATCCGCTGACCACGGCCGATCGTCAGGAGTCCATTCACTGCTCGGACGCCTACATCTAGAGGACGTTCGATCCTTTTCCTCAGAAGGGGATTCAACGGTTCTGCATAAATGGGATACTTCGCATCCGCCCCAATGGGGCCTTTACCATCAATAGGCGAGCCCATCCCGTCCACCACCCTTCCAAGCAGCCGTTCGCCGACCGGCACCGTTGCGCGCCCCTGCCTTGAAACCACGCGGCTGCCCGGTGAAATGGAGTGGAGATCCCCAAGTGGCATCAACAGAACCTTGTCATCCCTGAAACCAAGGACTTCCGCAGTGATCCGGCAAGCGCACTCGCGGCTGTAAATCTCGCAGATGCTGCCGACACTTGAAACGGGGCCGTTTGCCTCCGTCAAAAATCCGACAACCTTCGTCACGCGGCCGATGGCCCGGATCGGGCTATGGTGCTGCAGGGTACGATGGTACTTGCTGAAATCGATAATCGGGACCATTCACCCTCCTCGGTCTTGCTCCCTGTCCCATGAATCTGCTTCGCCGCTATCCGGCCGAAGAATGCGTCATCATCTCAGCCCGGAAAGCCTCTTCCACTGCCTCCAGCTGCCGCTCTATCCTTGCGTCGATCTCTCCCAGCGCCGTTTCAATCACACAGCCGCCATCGCCCAATCCGGGGTCCTCCTCGAACTGGACATGTCCGAGGTTGTCAAAAAAGTCCGGATTGCGAACCGTTGTATCCTTGATTACTTCGAGATCTCTCGGATTGACCTTGATAGTGATCTTTTCGTGATCTTCAACGGTCTTCAAGGCCTCGCGTACCACACCCAGAATAATATCTCGTCTGACACTCAACTCCTGGCACACGATCTTCCTCGCCACGGCCATAGCCAATTCGACGGCCTCTTTCTCCGCCCTCATGTAGATTTCGCGTTTGACGCGCACCAGTTCCTGGAGCGCCTCCCGGAAATTGGATAAGATTGGATCCAGTTCCTGACGGCTGGAATTTCTACCGGCCTCTTTCCCTTCCTGGAAGCCCTTTGAGTAGGCCGATTTCTCGATTTCCTTCGCTCTTCGCTGCGCAGCTTCTTCATCCTCCAACCCGGCAGAGCCGTTCTCCTGCATGGGCCAAGGCGCACCGCTGCTGGATGAAGCCTCTTTCGATACATACGGCTGGAATCCTTTCTGGGTGATCCCTGATCCGCTGTCGATTGAAGGGTCCGATCGGGAGAGTTGAGGGAAACAGTAAAGCGGGAATCCCGCATCTTGCCGCAAACCGACCTTGTCCATCTTATCCAACGATCTTTTCCCCTCTGCGCCCACTGATCACCAACTCTCCTTTCTCTTCCAGTTCCTGAATGATCTTGGTAATGGTCTGCTGTGCGTTTTCTACTTCCTTCATCCGGACCGGACCGAGGGCTTCAATATCCTCACGAACCATTTCACCCGCCCTTTCGGACATGTTATTAAAAATTTTGTCCTTAACCGCCTCCGAGGCCGCCTTCAACGCAACAGCCAATTCTTTCGACTCGATCCGGCGCAGAAGCTTCTGCAAACCACGATCATCCACAAGAACCAGATCTTCGAAGACAAACATCTTTTGTTTGATCGCGGCCGCCAAATCCGGATCAGACTCCTCGATATTACTGATAAGCGCCTCGCTCAAACTGCCTTCCATAAGGTTGAGCATCTCGGCCAACCGATCGACGCCGCTCACGTTCCTTGAGGTGCCGCTATCCTTGCTTTGCATAATTTCGCCAAGAATCTGATCGATTTCGTTCACCATAGCAGCAAGGAATTTTTCAGTCCCTGCGATACGCAGCGCCACTTCCCGTCTCGTCTCGTCCGGCAGGTGTTGCATCACGCTGCTGGCCAATTCGGTCGTAATGTGTGAAAGCACGATAGCGATGGTCTGCGGATGTTCATCTTTGAGAAGGTCGGAAACGACTTCCGAACCGAGGCACTCCACCGCTCTGAGATTCGGGAGACGGGGGTCTTCCACGACATCCGCCTGGCGGTCCATTCCCCTCAAACCAAGCGACGGTGGGGCTGAAGGCTGAATACGGCTCAGCATCTCTGCAAATTCTTCTGCTACACGATCCACCACCTCGGGCGCAATTGCACCCATTTGATCCAGATGCTGCTTGACCAGTTCGCGTTCCTGCGCCTGGAGACTGTCCAAGATGTGGCGAGCCGCCTCATGACCCATGGAATGGATCAAGATGGCGACTTTCAATGAACCAGGCAAATGTCTTGGATTCATGCATTCAACCTCTGGCGATATCCGTTTTCCGCTCAGAAGCATCCAATCCGGCCGATCTCGGCATGGCACTGCTCGTCGAAATCCAGGGCCGGTGTCGAAGCCACAGTCGTACCATCAACCAACCTGCTGCATTCCAGAACCCAACCGTTAATTTTCTTCAGGGACATCAAACACATCCAACAAACAGTCGAGCCTATACACTCGTCCTGACCAGCGTCTATCCGGAAATCATTTCCCGGTGGAATCCAGTTTCCAATCCGGAAATGATAATTTTTCCTCACACCTTTCGGGCGATCAGCCCGACCGCTCCGCGGCAGGTCCCAGTTTGCAAAATACCCATTAAATCAAGAATTCGCGCAGTGGTGGTCTACAGGTCATCCCACAAGCAACCGTGCAGACTGATGCCGAGATTGGCCAAGAAGACCATTTCCGGTTGATCTAGCTATTCGGAGTCCCGGCCTGCCCTTCCTTCAGCCATTCACGCATCAACTGTAGCGATCGATCCCGATCTCTCGTAATTGCCTCCAGCGCCCGGTTCGAAGCCGCGGAACCAACCGTTGAGCTGCGTCCGTACCCGTCTTCCAGCTCCTTGACGGTCATGGGCAGCTGCTTTAGAACCTGGAGATCCATCTCTCCGCCGTAGCTGGCTGTGAGCCAGCGTATAACCGGACGGACAACCAACCGGTAAGCAAACAACAGTATCAGAACCGCAATAACGTATTTCGAATACATACCTAAAGGTTCAAGCCATCGCACCCAGCGTGAAAAAGCGCTCGTCTCCTCAGTTTCCGGCTGACCACGAAACTCGAAAGGCATGTTGGCTACCTCCACCTGGTCCCCGCGATCCGCATCGAAATTCACGACCCGTTTGATCAGGGCCTCCATTCGCTCGAGTTCCGCCTGACTGCGAGGTACGTATTCCGTCTGCGCATCATCGGGTGCATTCTTCGATGGGCGGTAAGTCCCGTCCACCACCACCGCTACAGAGACGCGTTTGATACGCCCCACTGGTTCGACCACGTGGCTGATGACCTTGCTGACCTCGTAATTCACTACGCGGCTCTGCCTCTCGGACCCGGCACCAGCGGTTGGCTCCGACTTCTTCTTTCTCTCTTCTTGATCGATCGAATCCACTCCAAGGGGGACATCGACAACGCTTGCATCGGCCCCTGCAGACCCGGAATTATGATATTGCTCACTGCGCACCGCCACGGCATCGGGTTGGTACTGTTCCGCGGTTTTTTCCTCATGCCTGAAATCCATGAGACAGGAAACGCGTACGATGGCCTTTTCGGGTCCCAGGACCGTGGACAGCATCGTCTTGATCCGATTCTCGAGATTCTTCTCCACCCTCACCTGGTATTCGAGCTGGTCGGAACTGACACGCCGCATGTCCGAAGATTCGCTGTCCCTGCCGAGGATCTTGCCAAAGTTGTCGACCACCGTCACGTCTTTAGGGGCCAGCCGCGACACACTGGAAGAAACAAGGTGGATGATTCCTTGAATCTGATTCTGGCTGAGCTGGCATCCTTCACGGATTTTCAACACTATGGAGGCGGTGGCCGACTCCTCCTGATCCAGGAAAAGGGATTGGGAGGGCATGACGATATGCACCCTGCAGCTTTCCACTTCACTGAAACCCGCAATGGTTCTGGCCAATTCCCCCTGGAGGGCCCTTTGATAATTCACGTTCTGAACAAATTCGGTCATCCCGAGCTTCGTGTTATCAAAGATTTCAAAACCAACCCCCGAGCCCTGCGGCAATCCTTGAGAAGCCAGATCGAGTCTGAGCTCATAGAGCCGCTCGGCAGGCACTAAAACAGTGCGTCCTTGCGCCGCAATCTCGAAAGGAATCTTTTGCGCTTTGAGGCGACTGACGACGGCGGCAGCGTCCTCCTGAGCGAGATTCCCATAAAGGACTTGAAAATCGGGGGTGTTGACCCAAACCATGAGCCATATAATGGACATGGCCGCCGCCGCCGTCAGACCCAGCAGAACCACCCGTCTGGTGTGGCTGAGGGACTTGAAGGAAGCAATCGCCGATGAAAACTTGGAATGCAGTGTAGATGCCATATCACCTCAATGTTTTCAGCGGTAAATCCTATCGGGTTCCATGCTTAGAAGGTTTTACCAGCCACGGACACTAAACCTGCATCCTCATCACTTCTTCATAGGCCGCGACTACCTTGTTGCGGATCTGCATAATGAGTCTGAAAGTGACATCTGCCTTCTCGATAGCGATCATGGTTTGGTGGATGTCCTCTCGTCTCCCGGCAGCCAGATCTACGGCCGCCGTATCCGCCGTTTTCTGTAGTTGATTGACATGTGCGAGGGCCGATTTAAAGGCACAAGCGAAACCTGTGCCCGGCTGTTGCACTTTCTCGGTTGAACCAGGATTTTGAAGGACCGAAAGCCTTTCTGTATGCAAGAGAGGGATGATCTTCATGGCTATCTGCCTATCTCCAGAGCCTTGGCGGCCATGCTTTTAGTGGTCTGGATGGCCGTCAGATTCGCTTCATAACTGCGTGCGGCCACCATCATATTCGCCATCTCTTCGATCACGTTGATGTTCGGCATGGCTACATAACCCGCGCCGTTCGCATCCGGATGGCCAGGCGCATATTTCATCCGGGGCGCCCTTTCATAGGCGACAATTCCCACCACTTTCACCTCGGCCATTGCATTTTCGACCTCACGGGACATGACATCTCTGAAATCATTCTCCCTGCTCACCGGGAAAGCCCCCAGAATCACATCCTTTCGTTTATACGGGCCACCTTCAGCCGTGGAGGTCGTATCAGCATTGGCCAAGTTGCTTGTAATCAAATTAATACGCATTCTTTGGGCACTTAATCCGGAAGCGCTGATCTGCAGGGCGTTTAAAAAATCCATGGGCGCTTACTCCCTTCCTCCTTCAACGACGTTACGCAGACCATCGAACTTGCGGGCGACAATCTGGGCCGTTGCGTTGTAGACCAGACCATTCTGTGCCAAAGCCGCCAATGCCTGCTCCCGGTCCAGTGCAGGCGCAGCGGAGTCTTCCGTAAACATCGCCATCGCCGCTGGTGCAAGCTGCAAGCTTGAATGGCCCGCCCCTGCCAATGCCATGTGTCCGGGTTGCGACTGCAGCAGCGGCAAAGCCTCTCCACGGTCCTTGCCCATCTCCTCACGAATGACCAGATCAAAAGGCTTATATGCCGGAATGTCCATATTGGCCAAATTGGAGACAATCATATTGTGCCGTATGGAACGTAGGTCCAATGCATGACACAACTTCTGGATCGTTCCATCAAACAGACCGCCGTTTGACATAGCCCTCTTCCCCCTTCCTATGCTAAGCGAGCAGCAAATAACATACCACCCCTATCGCACCTCCTCATCTAAAGATAACGCCTTGCAATCAAAACAAAAAAATGAGACGCAATGCGCTCAGGCGATCCTGCCCCTGTGATTTCTTGCCGGCCGTTGGGAAAATTTTTCCGCCTGATCGCCCTAAAGCCTTGTCCGAAATGCAAACACTAGAATGGGTCTTCGCGGCAGATCCTCTTTCAACCCATCCCCACCGCCGCTCCGGAATTCTCGGCTAGGACCAGCCCGCGATCCCGGTATTCCCTAAGTTTATTCCGCAGTGTTCGGATACTGATTCCCAGCATCCGGGCCGCATGGGTACGGTTACCGTTGACATTTTGAAGCGTGGCCAAAATCAGTCGCCGTTCCATCTCTCTCATCGACAAGCCCGCCTCGACCATGTACTTGCCGGTAGAAAAACTTTTGAAGGGACCTTCCAACAATAAGTGTTCCGGCAGAACGACCTCTTCCTGACACAACAAGATCCCGCGCTGAATGGTGTTTTCGAGTTCGCGCACGTTCCCTTTCCACTCCCGCTTCACAAGATGTTCCTTGACCTCAGAGGAAAGGCGCGGCGCCGGCCGACCCACCCTGTCGGCGTAATGCTCAATGAAATAGCGGGCCAGGAGGGGGATATCCAAGGGGCGCTCCCTCAAAGGCGGAATCATCAGCGGGATAACATTGACACGGTAGAAAAGATCTTCCCGGAAGCGACCTTCCTCCACTGCCACTGCGAGGTCCTGGTTGGTAATGGCGATCACCCTCACATTCACCGATATCGGAGTGCTGCCTCCGACCCGGTCAATGATCTGTTCCTGCAGGGCACGGAGCAATTTGGCCTGAATGGGCAGAGGTGTCTCGGAGATCTCGTCCAGGACAAGCGTGCCACCATCGGCCAGCTCGAACCGCCCCAACTTGCGATTCAACGCCCCCGTAAACGCGCCTTTCTCATGACCGAAAAGTTCGCTCTCCGCCAGACCATCTGGCAGCGCGGCGCAGTTGACCGCCACGAAGGGACCTTCGCGGCGGTCACTTCTTTCATGGATGAACCGAGCCAGCAGTTCCTTGCCGGTGCCGCTCTCCCCATAAATAAGGACCGTCGCTGGACTGAGGGCGATGTTTTCGGCGACTTTCAAGGTATTTAAAAAAGCGGGGTCACGTGTGACAATCTCCCGGCAATCGTCAAAGCCGCTGTGACGATCCCGGTTCACCTCGGGTCGCATATCGTGATGCCCCCGGCTGCGCCACCGCTCGACCAAAGCGACCAAATGCCGGGAATCAATAGGCCTCCCAAGATAGTCCTCGGCCCCCGCCCGCATCACTTCCATCGCCTCGGACACGGTTCTCTGCCGGGCCGTAAAAACAACCGGAATCTCAGCCGCCACTCCATTGACGGTCTTGATCAATTCACTACAGGGCATTCCGGCCGTCGCAGTATCAACGAGGACACCCAAGCAGGGCGTCTCAGCCACTCTGGCGGCAGCGTCCTTGCCTGCCGCCACCCGCTGCACCTCGCAACCGGTTCGGCCCAGCACCCTGTCAACCTGGCTCCAAAGCTCAGAATCGCCACCAACAAGAAGGATCGTCGCCCTCCGCATGCAGCCGTTACTCCTTTCCCTTCACTCGCCGGCATTCCCCTGGATGGATACAGGCGTCTTTCTTGCGTCACTGCACAACCCCAATCGGAATCCGTGGGAACCGGCCCCAAATGAGATCTGTCTTAGAAACGGCAAGAAACATGCCACCGATTGGAAAAACATCGTATGAGAAAAGTGGACCTGGAATGACTATGGGTCAAATAGGGGGAAATCTTAAAGAGCCTTTAGAAGGAGGAACAAACATCGGGTGTGGGAGATATGATTAAAAAGCCGGTGCAGTAGGGCAGTGCATTCGACCTGCAAGGACGGAGCAGCGCCTTGTGACATCGGGCGTCAACAGTCCGAACCGGTCGTCATATATTTGACACGATGATGGTCAGCAGCACGGCTGCAACTGGTGGCGTTTGATCTTTTCGACGAGTGTTGTGCGATTCAAGTGCAGGAGCTTCGCCGCCTTGTTCTTCACCCACTGCGTTTTCTGAAGCGACTGGAGTATCAACGCCTTTTCAAACTCGGTCACTGCTGTATTCAAACAAATCCCTTCCTCTGAAAACTCAATCTGCGGAACAAACTTTGCCTCGGCAGATGACATGGCAAGAAATTTGTCAGGCAAATCGGATAGATCGATTTCCCCTTGCCCCCGGAGAATTGTCAGACGTTCCATCATATTCTTGAGTTCCCGGACATTCCCGGGCCAGTGGTAATCCACCAGACGTTCGAGGGCGTCCGACCGGATACCGGCGATACTCATTCCTTTGGCAGCGTTGAAGTGCGCTACGAAATGCTCCACCAGCAAAGGGATATCATTCCTCCGCTCGCGCAGAGGCGGCAGGGTGACGGGAATGACGTGCAGGCGGTAAAACAGATCTTCTCTGAAACGGCCCTTGGCAATAGCGTCCCTTAAATCCCGATGGGTAGCCGCCAAGACACGTACATCGACCTTGTAAGAGCGGTTTCCACCGACAGGCTCGAAGGAACGAGTTTCAAGAACCCGCAGGAGTTTGACCTGCAGTTCGGGACTCATATCTCCAATTTCGTCCAGAAAAATCGTTCCGCCGTCAGCCATCTCAAATTTTCCGGGCTTGTTCGTGGTCGCGCCCGTGAAAGCCCCTCTCACATGACCGAAGAGTTCGCTTTCCAGGAGATTCTCCGGAATGGCACCGCAATTAATCGCCACAAAGGCCTTGTCTCTCCTATCGGATGTCTCATGAATCGCCCGTGCTACAAGTTCCTTACCCGTTCCGCTCTCTCCGTATATGATCACAGTGGAATCGGTTCGGGCAACTTTGCGCACAAGGCTGTAAACCGCCTGCATCTGGCCACATTGGCCGACCAAGGATCCGAAAGCTAGCGAAGCAGCACGGGACGACTTGGGCGAAACACCCACTGATCCCTGCTCTTGATCATCCTCCAGCAATGCATTGAAAACGTGGTTCAACGGTTCCTCCACCCAAGGTGATCCCCTTAAATCCCGCAGCCGCTTTTTTCTGATTTTTTAATCCTGGCCGACGGAGGACCAATCTTCTTCTTAAACCCTTGAACTGAGCTGGACCCCGGGAATACGCTCCATCGGAATCGCTCTACGCCTCGTAACCACGCAAGGAAAGAGCAAGATCCATACCATCATACCCCAGGACCCGTGTACAACTATAGGAAACAAAACATTTCAATAAGATCGGCATTAAAAGGCAATGGAGGTCTTATCCTTGAACCTGAAATAGGTCCGGTCCTCTTGTGTAAAATGCAAATGCAACCGCCTCGTGAACTGAAACGGCATAAACTGGGAAAAAGCATCTCGCACTCCATATCCAATGACCTTCGCCGTTAAGGGTTCAAGCCGTTTTGCGATGAGTCCGAAGGCTCAAACGTCCGGATTTTTCCCAATCTCCCCCGATCCTCTGAAAAAGCTCGACACAAGCCGGGCACCCGAGAAAATTCACGGGATTGCAAAATCAGATCAATAAGCTCCAGCTTTCCTTCAATGAATCGGCCCCGTCCACTTTGCATAATGCAAGAGCTTTTGCATTTTGCCAAAAGCGTTCAAGATTCAACTCACAAGCGATGAAATGGGATAGGACGATTCACCGGCACGGCCCAGTTTCCAGTCCAGAAATGCGGATTTTTCTTCACTCGCTTCGCGTGCTCAGGCCACCCCTTCGGGATAGGCCCAGCCTGCTAAGGTTAAGAAAATCAATCACTTGTGCGAATAGGACCAACAGGTCGCCGCACAAGCAAACGTGCAGATTGACGCCGAGATTGGCCAAAAAGACCATTTCTGGATGGAAACTACCTAACGGTGGGACTGCATGCGGGAAACGAAAAGACCATCAGAGAGGGATATCGTATTTTTTCATCTTCCGGTAAAGCGTGCTCAGGTTGATCCCGAGCAGATCTGCGGCAGTGCTTTTATTGCTGCCGGCCTCGGACAGAGCCTTCTCGATCAGGTTCGCTTCATGCGTTCTGAGTTTTAAATTTTGGCTGGAACTGTTTTGTGGCATCGCAACGATATTGGAAGGAAGATCACACAATCGGATCAAATGATCCGAACATAATAAAAAGGCCCTCTCTATGACATTCTCAAGCTCTCGAACATTGCCGGGCCAATGGTATCGACGAAGGGCATCAAGCGCTTGGGTGGTGATGCTAATCGGCCCGTTTTTTTTATTCATCCGCTCCAGTCGCTTCAAAAAATGTCGAGCAAGCCCTTCAACATCCTCTTTGCGCTCTCGCAAAGGCGGCAACATAATCGGCACGACATTCAGCCGGTAGTAAAGATCCTCCCTCAAGCGGCCCTCTTGGAGACTGACCAACGGATCACGATTGGTGGCGGCGATGACTCTGACATCAACCGACAACTCTTTAGACTCCCCTACACGCCGGATACACTTTTCCTGCAGAGCACGCAACAGCTTGACTTGCATGCAAGAAGAAATTTCAGTGATCTCATCCAGAAAGAGTGTTCCTCCGTCAGCCGCCTCGAACAACCCTTTGGTATCCCGTACCGTTCCAGTGAAAGCACCGTTCACATGACCGAAGAGTTCACTTTCGGCCAACCCTTCAGGAATCGCCCCGCAATTGACCGGCACGAAAGGTTTATCCTGCCGCGAGCTTTTTCGCCAGATTACTCTGGCAATCAACTCTTTGCCCGTACCGCTCTCGCCATGGATCAATACCGTAGGACCGTTCGAGCTGATTTTGGAAATAAGGGCGAATATCTCCTGCATCCGCGGACTCTTGCCCACCACCCCGTCAAAGCTGCCGTAATCTCCATCCACCTCGAGCAAATTATCGGGCTCGGTCTTTTTCCAGCGTTCTGCGATCTGGTCCACCAAAAGCTTCAAGCGCTCTAGTTTCATCGGTTTTTGCAGGTAGTCATAACATCCGAGCTTCGTCGCTTCAATAGCTGACTTGATACTGCCATATCCCGTCAAAACAACCACATCCGTGGCCGGCCATTCATCTTTGATGATCTTCAGGAGAGTCAATCCATCCATTCCGGGCATGAATAAATCCGTAAATACGACCGGAAACCGCTCCATACGCAGGCGTTCGAGAGCCACATCACCGCTTTCGGCGACTCGGATCTTATACCCATGGAAGGTCATATATTTATGAGCAATTTCTCTTATATCGGGTTCATCATCGACGAAAAGAATTTGAAAATGGTCCATCGACTTCCTATACCTTGCATCGGATAGAACGAGTAGCCGTCAGGGATATCGAAATTGCCCCTACAGCGAAAAAATATCGTCAGCGATTGATTTAAGAAAATGGGATGCTGCTCATCTGCCGCAGCCAGGCGGCTACAGGATCAGGCCAGAAAAATACAAAATCAACCAAAAATTGTCAATAAATCCTTCCTCTGCTCCCTTGAAAACAGGGAAGAAAAAGAAGAGGCCGCAGCGACAGCGAATGCAGCTTCAATCCATAGTGCAAAAAAGCTAAAGTTCCGGCGTGAACAGCCGAAAAATACACTAGTGCATGTCCATCACAGTCTTTCATGAACAAGTCCGGCTCCAATCCCGAAATAGGATATGGATGCCGACGGGGCTCCTTTTCAGAGCCGCTGCGGATTCCTCAATCGACTCCGGCTAAACAAAGTTCGGCAGGGGAAAAACGGCATTCTTGAAAAATCGACAGGAGATCCTTATGGGATTTTCAAACGACTTTGGCAGGGCTCAAAAGTCTTTCGACATGCAGCCGATGGACCATAAAACCAACAAGGTGCGTAGAGTTGTAAGACAAATCGAAAATTTGCCTGCTTTTCCCACCTTGGTTACCAAACTTCTCGAGATCTTCGATCGCGACGAAATCGATCTCGAAGAGGTCGCCGATCTCATTACCACGGATGCAGCCGTCGCGATGAAGGTGATCAGCCTCGTCAATTCGGTCTACCATGGTCTGCGTGCACCGGTCACATCCGTCAGGAACGCTGTGGTGCTGCTCGGGCTGGATGAAATCCGCCATTTGACGATGACCCTTTTGGTTTTTCAGTCCTTGCGTTACACCTTCGCCGGCGATTCAAACGAAGTGGATCATCAACTATGGTTGCACAGTCTGGGATGTGCCGTTGCGGCTGAAATACTGGCTGATAAAACCGCGCCTTCTCTTAAAACAGAGGCGTTTCTCGGCGGTCTTCTTCACGATATCGGCCGAATGGTTTTTCATGCCTTTTTCAGAACCGATTGGGAGCAGATTCTGAACTCGCAAGTCCCCGGTGAATCACTGCTGGAAATGGAAGAAGACCTCTTCGGATGCGATCACACGCTCGCAGGAAAGTGGTTGGCGGAGAAATGGCGTCTGCCTGAAATCATGGTACACGTCATCTGGCTGCACCATCGCGCTTTGGACACCATGAAGGACCTGACATTCATTCGGAACCAAAGGCTGATGCACATCATTCAGCTGGCGGATCTTCTGTCTCACGATTGTATGGCAGACACCCTGCCGCCTATCCGAGGTCCTGAAGAACGGAAAAGCCTGTTCCAGATCCTGGGCATACCCGAGAATTCATATGCGGCAATTCTGGACGTTATCGGTCGGCAGATCTCTCGACGAGCGACCTTGCTGGAGATTCATCGAGATGAAAAGGACTTCTATCTCGCATGTCTCAAGGCGGCGAGAAGGACGCTAGACCGTATGATTTCAGGCAGCCAGAGCTTGAGGAGACAAAAAGAAGAGCGACGTCTTCTGGAAGGCATCCTGAGCCTACAGCAACTCTTGCTTGAAGCGGATGACATCCACACATTCTTGTTGACGACCGCCGACCATGTGCGCGAGAGCATGGAGATAGAAACCGGACTGGTCTGCTGCAGAGACGCTGGGGATAATGTCGATCTGGAAGGGGCTTGCTGGTTGGATGGAGCATCTGCACGCCTGTTTGAGTTTCCGCTACACTATCAAGGGGCAACGGAGGACAGCGGCTATCATCACCCTCTTCAAGAGATGGAGAGTTTGATCGACAAAAGGGGCCAACCGGGAAATCCGGCAGGGCGGGGCTCAACAAAGATGCCGTGGTTTGAATTTCAGGACCCCTATTTCATTTTGCCGTTTAGACCAGAGGGTACGATGACCGGTGAACTGGCACTGCGTTTGACCGACAAAACACAGTTGGCGGTACTGAGCGGTATGCGATACGTCTTCGATCATCTTAAGGCAGTTATGGAAGGGACCCTGCGGCGCATCGCCCTTCTTGAAAAGGCCCGTGCCGGCGCAGAATCCCTCAGCCTGGCACTGGCCAGGAACGAACGGTTTATCCACGCCTTGAAGATCAGTACGGACCGGTTCGAAAGCCTTTTCCAGCACTCCGATGATGCAATTATCCTGCACGACCCCCAGGGCCGAATGCTGCGCTGTAACCAAAGGGCTAGGATTGTTCTCTCATTAGATGAAAAAATGCCGGATGAAGAAGCCCCGCTCATTCAGGAACTCTTCGAAAAACACCCTTCTGAAGCCGGCTTGAAACTGAAAGAGGCGTTGGCCCTTCCAGACGGCAAAACTCATGAAATTAAGCTGAAAAGGCCTGATGGGGGCAGCTTATACGCGACCCTCAGCTCTCTGCCCCTCGGTCAGGACACCCATTTGCGGCAGTCAGTCATTCGAGATATATCGGCGGAAAAGAATGCCCTGTCAGCCCTCGAAACCGAAAAGGAGCGACTGGCCGTGACGCTCAGAAGCATCGGTGACGGGGTCATCGCTGCAGACGAGGGAGGCCGAGTGGTTTTATTGAATAAGGTGGCAGAGGATATAACTGGTTTTTCTCAGGATGAGGCTGCCGGAAAACCTATCGACCACGTGTTCAAGCTTTTGGACACATCCTCGCGCCAGACCAAGAAAGGGCTTGTCGACGAGGTCATCCGGAGCGGACAGATCAAGGATTTTGACGCCAGCACCATTCTGATGGATAGGAACAATGAAGAACGTCTGATCTGGGACAGCATCGCGCCCATCATCGACCGGCAGGGTAAAATCTTAGGGGCTGTGGTTGTCTTCCGGGACATAACGGAAAAGACAAGGATGGAAGAAGAAATCGGAAAGGCCCAGAAATATGAATCATTGGCCCTTCTATCAGGCGGCATCGCACATGACTTCAACAATATCCTGACTGCAATATCGGGGCAGATCAGCCTGGCCAAGATGTACCTCCAGCCGGAGGAGAAAGCTTACGAAAAGCTGGTTCAGGCTGAAAAGGCATCCTTCCGGGCCAAGGATCTCACTCAGCAACTTCTGACCTTCAGCAGAAGGGGCTACGTCCCTATAAAGCAACCCTCATCAATCAAAGCTATTATCCTGGATTCGGTCTGTTTCGCCTTGCGGGGATCGAATGTCACTCACGATTGTCAGATTCCGGACGATCTGAAACCGGTGAATTGCGACCCGGGGCAGATCAATCAGGTCCTAAACAACTTGATCATCAATGCCGAACAGTCCATGCCGAACGGAGGCGTCATCCGTATTCAAGCTTGCAACATCTTTGTAAGCGGATCATTTCACCCCCTGCTGTCCGCAGGGAAATACGTCCAAATCTCCATTCGTGATCAGGGTGCCGGCATTCCCCGTGAAAACCTGTGCAGGATATTCGATCCTTATTTCAGCACGAAGGCGGGGGGCTCCGGGCTCGGCTTGGCGACCTCCTATGCGATCATAAAGAAGCACAACGGCCATATCGTGGTGGAAAGCACCCCCGGTGAAGGATCGGTTTTCACCCTCTACCTGCCGGCAGCCGGTAAGGAGGGCTGGGAACCCCCATCCCTGCATGACCAAGACGGCGAAGAGCAGAGAGAGCTGAAGGGAAAAGGCCGCATCCTGATCATGGATAATGAGGCCGAACTGCTCGACGTCCTTCAGGAAGCATTTGAATCGATGGGCTATACAGTGGTTTGCGCCAGTGATGGAGAGACGGCGCTCCAGACTTATCGCGCTGCAAACGAAGCAGGAAAGACTTTCGACATCACTATCCTGGATTTGACCGTTCCGGGTGGTATGGGTGCCAAAGAGACACTCGACGGCTTGCGCGCCATCAATCCCGCTGCGATAGCCATTGTAGCCAGCGGGTACGCCAACCACCCCCTCATTGTAAATTACCGGGAGTTCGGCTTCAATGCCGCGATCGGCAAACCCTACCGTATCACCGAACTGCACCGGTTGCTGGTCAACTTATTGAAAGCAGAACCAGAAGGCGTTCTTGCCCCCTAAATGGCTTGTTTAGCCGCGTCGACGCCCTCAGCGATGGCAACGGAACTCAACTCAGCCAAGCCTTTCATCTCCTGGGCAACGCCGCGATTGGCTGCAACGGCGTAAGGGCAACTCGCCGCATCGCATTTGCTGAACAGGGAGATCAAAAGTTTGACCAGGGAGACACTCACGGCCGATACGGTACTGAGATCGAAAATGACCTTTTTCCGTTCCCCTTCCTTCATCCTCCTGATCCGCTTCTGCAAAAACTCCTCTAATGCGCTCTGAAAAGGTTTGGAAAACTTGTCGGACAATAGAACAATCTCGAATTCGCCGTCAGTCACGATATGATTCATGACCTCCAAGCCCTCTCCATCCCCATCTTTCTTCAACTCCAGTTTCAGGATTTTTTCCGCCCGCTCAATCAATTGCTCACCTTTGAACGGCTTGACGATGTAATCCTTGACCCCCATCTTGACGATCCTGATCACGTTTTCCCTTCCGGATTCGGCTGTCAGCATGATAACCGGTATCGCCATGAACGTCTGTTGATCGCGCAATTTCTCGAGCATCTCTAGCCCGTTCATCACGGGCATGGTCAGATCCAGAACTATCAAATCCGGTTGGACCTTTACAGCCACAGCCAGACCTTCTACGCCGTTTTCGGCCTCGAACATCTCACAGTCATAAGGTTTGAAGGCCTTCTTGACAATAGTACGGATAGTCTTACTGTCATCCACGGTCAGTACCTTATGCGTCATAAGTCTATCTCCTGTTTCTTTTTTTTGAGTACGCCTCACACCTTTCGGAGTTTCCGGGGGAGAGACCCACGCACCGTATCTCCTTTTGCCCCGCCTCTCCACGGGCCAGGAATCACCCAAAAAGGGCACGAAGGGCATCCACAGCCGGATCTCCCGGACGAGGCCGGGAGAAAACGCAAAAGATGGGGAAAGTGTCAGGATCCCGCTTTTAGAAAGACCGCCACCTCAACCTGCTTGCCGTCATGAGCGAAGCTGAATTGCTCATGCTGCTCCCAATTCATCAATTCGATCTTGAAATCCGTTCCACTGGTAATCGAGGGGATAGATAGCTCGCAAGGCAAACCGGAATCACAGAATCGCGACTTCAGATAGCCGCCGATCATGTTGCTCATTTCCGCGACAGCGTCGTCGATCTCCTCCTGGTCCTCCACCTCATCAGGCGACATGCCGAGCATGGCAGCCGTAATTTCACGCCCGAATCCCGAACTCAAAGTAATGCTGACACTCCCCATGACGGCACCGGCAAAGCTCACAGAACCGACAATCCGCTCTTCCCGACCGGAACCATCCGTCGAAGGTCGTCCGCTTGGTTCCAGGTCCATGGACAGCATCGTCGAGAAGACTTCACGCATTCCGTTATTCACAAACCCCTTCAAGTCTAAGGCTTTCATATCGCTCATAGAAATTTATTCCTCGGACCGAACTTGTTCCGATTGACGTTCGCTTCACTCCCCGTCTTGGATAGAGCCATCCGGAAATGATTCCTCGGTAGAACCCGGTTTTCAATCCAAGGATGAAGATCTACCCTTCACATCCTGCGGGTGCTCCGTCCCACCGTTCCGCAGCGAGTCCCAAATCAATATCAATGCAATCAAATGTTTGCGTTGAGTAAACCCGCAGATCACCCCAAAAACAAATCTGCAGATTGACGCCGAGATCGGCCAAAAAAACCATTTTCCAATGATCTAAATAGATCCCACCCGGAAACGATTTCCTGGGAGAACCCGGTTTCCAATCCGGAAATGAGGATTTTTGGCCAATATCAAGGAAATCAAGCGTTGACGCGGAGGCGACCTCCAGGTCGCCGCACAAGCAAACGTGCAGATTGACGCCGAGATTGGCCAAAAAGACCATTTCCGGATGGAAAGATCTAGATAAAGTCGCAGCCCACGATCTTTTAATCGACCGATCCGCTCTGAATCTTTAGTTGAATTTTCAGGGTGGCGGTCCTGCCGGCAAAGCCACAATGACCCTGGTCCCCTCTCCTTCACTGCTCTTTATATCGATACGCCCGCCGTGCCCGTGCACGATACGATAACACAGATAAAGACCCAGCCCCATCCTCTCTGTGGTATTCCCCCCCACCAGAAAAGGCTCGAAAAGCTTGGCCTGCAACTCCACAGGAATCCCATAGCCCGTATCACGGATCCTCATCTCGACAAATCGCCTATTTCCGGATGCTACGCCAGGGTCATCGCCCATGCGACTGCTAACGTGGAGGCGCCCGCCCTCCGGCATAGCTTGCCGCGCATTCTTCACGAGATTCAGAAAAACCTGCAAAAGGGCCTCGGGATCTCCGCTAACCGGAAAGATATTTTCCTGCAGATCCAGCGAAACTTCAATCAAGGAAGACCGCAGGTCTTTCTCTGCCAGTCGCAGCCCCTTCAGGATCAGTATGTTCAAATCCAGGCTCAAGACATGCTCTCCTCCATTCCGGGAAAAGCGCATCAGGTCTTTAACCACCCGTGCGATGCGAGCGCATTGCTCCTGCACCAAAGCAAGTTTTTGACGTGCTCCGGCACCGAGATCCTCTTGCAACTGCAGCATTTGGAGGTGCCCGGAAAGAATGGTCAGAGGATTCAGAATCTCGTGCGATGCACCTGCAGCCATCCGTCCAATCGACGCCAGCTTTTCGGCCCGAATGATCTGGTTCTGGGCGTGTCGCAATTTTTCATGGTCCTGGCGCAAACGGTCATAGAGAAATCTGTTCTCCATAACCAGCGCCCCCTGCCTGGCAAGCATCGTCAACAACCTGACGGTTTCGTGGGTAATGCCGCTAGGATCCTGGGCAGTAATAACGAGCACCGCGCCAAGAATTTGGCGCGGGGTCGAAAGCGGCAAAAGCAGCACGGTCCATCCTTCACTGAAAGCAAGCGAAGGAATGAGCGAAGGCTGACGCCGATTGATCACCCAAGCAAAAGCACCGCTCTCGATCTGCAGTTCAATCTCCCGCCGACAAAGATCCGCTATTTCTGGATCGGACACCTCGCGCAGGACAAACGCATGGGTCTTCTCCTCGACACCAAACAGCCCGCACCCCTCCGCCCGAATCAAACGCGTTATTTCTTCCTGAAGCACATCCCAAATACGACTGAAACCGTCCGTAAGAGCGATACGTTCTTGAACCTGCCCCAGCCGGTCTATCTTCTCGATAAGCGCGAGGGCCGCGTCATAACCCGCTTCAAAATCCAGCACGCGCTTCTCATCCACTTGGCAACCTGCTCCTCCGGCTCTTCGGAAAATTTCTCGCCTTTTTACTGCTTCTCAGGCCCATGTCCTGCAACGTCAATGATCAAGCTATATCGCACATCTTAGGTCCCGAAAACCCGCGTCGATCTCATCCAAAATCGATTCCAAGGCCGCAATCTCGATATCCAGATGATCCCAGGCGACAGCATCCAGGCAAGGCATTCGCATATCGCCCCCCGAACCAAGGTCCAGCGCGCGGCAAAGGATATCGGCCAAATGCACAACGGCAGCTTCCCTCCGAAAATGTTCCGTATCGGCCGGATGATGGTGGAACCCTACGGCCTGAATGAGTTTGGGCGGCAGGCGCCACGCCTCGGCCAAAGCAGCACCGATCTCTGCATGGCTGAGGCCCAAGATCTGCATCTCGGCATCCAGCATCAAAATATTCCGCTCTGAGACCCCTTTGGCGATCTGCTGAAATTCATCGGGAAAATACAGCACCTCTATAATCTTCCCGATATCATGTAGCAGACCGGCCACAAAAAGCTCTTCCACCTGTTCATAACGCATCCGGCTCCCGATCACCTTGGCTGCCAACGCACACCCCAGAGAATGGTCCCAAAAAGCATCTAAATGGAAACGCGCATCACCGTTGGGGGATGAAAACAGATGGAAAATCGAGGTACTGAGAAGCAGATGACGTATGGCATCGAACCCCAGGAGGACAATCGCACCGGTGACTGTTGAAATTTTTTGCGGGAAACCATAGAAGGAGGAATTGACCAATCGCAACAGGCGCGCGGTCAAAACCTGGTCGCTCGTTATAATCCCCGCCAGATCACGAGCGGAGGCCTTCGGGTTGTTCACGATCTGCGTGATGTGGAGAACAGCCGCGGGAAGAGTCGGGAGATCGGCGACATTCCTGATAATCCGATCCAGATTACGGCTGGATGGCTTCATGCTATACCGCGGGACCTCGTTCGCTCCAGTTTGCAGACTGCCTCGAAAATGGCCACCATGGCCGGGTGTTCCAAGACCCCCTCGAAGCGGGCGCTCAATTCGGTCTTGCGATCTCTTCCGCTTCGGGCAGAGGACGGCGATTCGGCCCTGGCAGCGGTTTCATCCCCTGTTTCGATCCAGAGCTTCGGAACTCCCCAAGATTTCAACATTCTGATATTCTCCTCCGTCAACCGCCGCCCGCTTTTGAGGAGCAGCGTCCCCTGACGATTGAGAGCATCCTGTTCAAGCACCATACCGGGCTTGGCATCAGAGGTAAAAACCCATCCCAAACCATTACACCTCCTCTCTCTCCTTCTCAAGGCCTTGGATAGTCCTCAGCAACCCTTCCAGCGCCATAGGTTTTTCGATGTAGTGCGCGGCCCCATATGTCAGGGCTGTCCGGATTGTCTCAGCATCTCCATATGCCGACAACATTATGACCGCTGTAGTCGGCCGAATGCGCTTGATTTCCCTCAAAACGTCCAAGCCGCTGATCTCGGGCATCCGAATATCGAGCAGCACGAGATCGTAATCCTCTTGCTGGAACATCCTGAGGCCGGCGTACCCCTTGGACGCTGACGATACCGCATATCCTTTGAAGCTCAAAAACTCCACCACCAGATCGCAGATAGCCGATTCGTCGTCGACCACCAGGATCTTTTTCGGCCATCGATGTATCATCCTGTTGAGACCACCTATCCCCTTTCAATCCATTGCAGCACTTTCAATGCAAGCTTTCGGCCAAGCCGGCAGCTAACGCGAGGCATTTTCCGAACAGCCAGTGAAAAATTTTCTAAACAGGCTGCAATTAATCCAAAAAGGCCGCCTTTGTCAAGCGAAGTGTTGTTTATCTCTACAGCCTAAAAACGTCTACTTTTCCTGAAGGGTCACCACGCGTTCAAGGCCGCCTGCATCGCACCGGCCGGATGATTTTTTTACTAAAGTCCTCCCAAGATTTGGACGATAGTCCTTTAAACGGCGTCAGAAAGCCTTCTTCGTTCGCTATGGCTCCGCTCAGACAAACGGAAAGCGTTCTGAATGATACAATCATGAAAGAGGAGGTGAACGGCAGGGATTCAGCTTGGCACCGGGTCGGAGTAGGCAGTTTATGATTCATTCCATTCATTGCAAAAGGAGGGATACAACATGGCACTTACCATTCAGAACAACATCATGGCCTTGACGGCCGCCAACAACTTGGCTCGGAGCTACAACGGCCTGAGCAAATCCATCAACCGCCTCTCCTCGGGTCTGCGCATCAACGGCGCCGCCGACGATGCCGCCGGGCTCGCCGTTCGGGAACTCATGCGGTCCGACGTCGAGGTCCTGAACCAAGGCATCCGCAACGCCAACGACGCTATCAGCATGCTCCAGACCATGGACGGCGCCGCCTCGGTCATCGACGAAAAACTGATCCGCATGAAGGAACTAGCCGAACAAGCTGCCACTGGGACTTACAGTACCGATCAGAGGCAGATCATGCACGATGAGTTCGCCGCCATGCGCGATGAAATCGAGCGGATCGCGCAGGCCACCGAATTCAACGGGACCAAGATGCTCGACGGGACCGTCGCCGCTTCTGCGACTGCCCAAGTGATGGGAGTCGCGGAAGATCAGGCTAATTTATCGGCAGGCACGATAACGGTTGTATCGGCATTCACGGCTTTCGAGTCGGGCGAAACGCTCACCTTTTCATACAAAGGTCATGACGGCAGCCTGGGCACATTGACTTCTGTCATAACAAGTTCCGACACGGGAGCGGATCTGGTGAGCTGGCTCAACGCCAATTCGGCCACCACGGGGTTCGTGGCAAGCTGGACAAGCGGTGAAGGTCTGGCCCTGACCAACCAGACTGCCGGTGCAAGCGAGTCGGAAGCCCTCTTTTCCGATGCGAGCGGAAACACGTATGTATTTTCCACCTCCGAATCCGACGGCAGCGAAGGGACTGATGAATCCTACGGTTCTGTAACGATCCACTTCGGAACCGGCAATGACGCCACGGAGGATTACTATTCAGTTCAAAATCAGAATATGACGGCCAGCGGACTGGGAATTGCTGATCTTAGCATCGCCTCGCAGGAAAGCGCTCAAGCTGCCCTGGAAACACTGGATGACGCAATCATTCAGAAAGACGAAGGCCGGGCCCATTTCGGCGCCATGATGAACCGGTTGGAAAATACCGTCACCAATCTGACCATCCAGTCCGAGAATATCCAGGCTGCAGAATCCCAGATCTCGGATGTAGATGTGGCTTTCGAAATGACCAATTTCATGAATCTGCAGGTGAAGGCTCAGGCCGCCATCGCCATGTTGGCCCAGGCAAACAGCCTGCCCCAACTGGCCACCCGGCTCCTGGGCTAGTTCGTCAAAAGATGCGCGACCTGCGGCCGACAGGCAACATCACATGAAAAAAGGCCGCGGGTCGCTCGATTATCCAAGAGGCCCTGTGAGCGACCATCGCCTGAAGATGCCATCCTGAGGGGAGGCCTAGCATGTACAAACCATACAAAGCATATATGGAAGCCGACATCCACACCTCAAGCCCTTTGAAACTCGTTCTGATGCTTTACGAAGGGGCAATCACCTTTCTGAACAAGGCCGTCCAGTACAGTGAAGCGGGAGATATCAAGAACAAGAATATATACGCCAACAAGGCACGCGACATTGTGATGGAACTCAACAACGCCCTCAATATCGATCAGGGGGGAGAACTCGCACAAGGCCTGCGACGCATCTATCTCTTCATGAACCGGCATCTCATTCAGGCCAATTGGCGAAACGATGTTCGGGGTCTTGAAGAAGTGCGACAGATGCTCTCCAATCTGCTGGAAGGGTGGGAAAATGCCTATTTGCAGGTGCGAGGAAACGGCGACGCTCCTCGCCTGCATGCGACAGGTCTGCAGGTCTGACCCCCCGTGCTCTTTTGCCGGGGCCAGCGGAAAAATCTGCCTGACATCGATCCGTTGTCAGACGTCTGCAGAGGCAATGCCGCCGTCTCGAACAGATGGTCCAAAGGGTCCGCAGAAGGCATATTTCTTGCTTGGTTGTGAGAGCGGTGTACTTGTAAATGCAAAGCCCGACCATCTCAACCCGGCAGTTGAAGACCGGTGCGCCAGGCACCGAACCCTGAGGAAAGCGAAAAAAGCAGAGAGGAAGCATGTCAGGATTGATCAGCTTTACAGGGATGAGCAGTGATCAGGATTTCAATACGATCATCCAGGCCTTGGTGGAAGCCCGCCGCACAGCCCGGGTAGCCCCCCTGGAGAGTTGGCAATCGGAGTGGGAAGCCAAAATCGAGTCCATCGGCACGGTGGATTCGGCCCTGTCAGCTTTCTACAACACGGTACGAGGCATGGACCGCCCCGGGGAGTTCCTGATCCGCACGGCCACCTCGTCGAATACGGGGGTCGTATCGGCAACCGCCTCCAGCACCGCTGCTGAGGGCAATCACAGCCTCGTCGTGGGGCAACTGGCACAAGCCGAAACGGAAGCGCATTGCGGCATCCAGAACGGGATCCTGATGCACGTTGGAGTGGCGGATCGCACGGATCCAGTCAATTGGAGCGGCTCAGATAGAACCTTCTCCTACGCGTACGGCGGGACGACCCGCATTATCACGGTAGCCGATAGCGCAAGTCTTGAAGATCTACAGGCTGCAATCAACGGCGACGCTGCGAATCCGGGAGTCACCGCCAAAATCACGAGTGTCGGAGGGCTAGACCGTCTCGTGCTTACAGAGACTACTCCGGATGGAACGAAGACGATCCTCGTAGACCCAGACGGTGACATGACCCTGGACGGAAGCGGAGACACGGTGCAATTCGGCGCCTCCGGCTTTGGCCAGACGGTAAATGCCAGCGGTACAGACCAGGTCTTCCAAATCCAGTACGGGACAGATGACCCGGTCGATATCATCGTGCCGACCGGGACGACTCTCATGGGGCTGAGGGATCTCATCAATGCCTCGGGAGCCGGCATCAACGCCTACATCCTGGACGATGGCGGAACAGGCAGTGCCGCATCTCATTTGATTCTGACAGGCCGCGAAACGGGCGATGGGCATACCATCGTTCTCAGCCCGTCCGGAGGCACCACCCTCGACGGCAGCAGCGATACGGAGGATTTCAGCGCGACGGCAGGGGTCTTTACAGAAACAACCGCTGCCTGCAATGCCCAATTACGGGTGGACGGCTATCCGTTCGGGGCATGGATCGAGCGCTCGACAAACCTCATCACCGATATCCTTGACGGCCTGACGGTGACACTCAAAGATGTCGGAACCGTCACCTTGACCGTGGGCACCGACAAGGAAGCAATGATCTCCAAGATCGAAGCCTTCCGCGAGGCCTTCAACTCGGTCCGCATGGAAGTCAAGGACGCCACCGCTTATAACCCTGAAACCGGGGAGGCAGGCACCCTTCTGGGAAACTACGCGCTCCAGATCATCAAAAGCCGCCTGGACAGCCTGATCAGCGGCACTGCACCGGGTTTCCGGGACGGCCTCGACTCCTATTGCAACCTACTCCAATTGGGTTTTTACACCGACGCTGTCGAAGGCTCTGACACACAAGGATTGCTGCTTTTGGATCAGGACATCCTAAGCAACGCCCTCGACGACGACTCCGATGCCGTCGCGGCGGTCTTTTCAGCCTATTTTGGCGGAATGACCGACAGCAGCGAAATCCGGTTTTCAAGCACTCTCCCAACAGCCACACCGGGGCTTTACGAGGTAGAGGTGGACACCGACAATGAAAGAGCCCATTTCAAACTTGAAAACGGCGATTGGGGCGACTGGGTGAATCTCAGCGGCGGGAGTGGCGCATATACCCTTACAGGTGTTTCAGGGCCCGAACGCGGCATCGCCATGAGTGCATTTCTGCCAGCCGGGAGCGGAATCCATACAACGCAGTTGAGGCTGCAAAACGGCGTCATTACCGAACTGGGTCACGAACTGGAAAACCTTCTCAGCAGCAGTGGTCCTTTAAGCAACCTCGAAAATCATTACGAAGATATTATTGAAAACGTCGAAAGCCGGATTAGCCAGGAAGAACGCCGACTCTTGCTCTACGAGGAGCGACTCAAACAACAGTACGCACGCCTCGACAGCTATATCAACCGCATGAGTGGGATCATCAACTCCCTGATCAGTTTCATGGACAATAACGCTAAATCATCCAATTAGACTTAAAAGTTTTGTTTCCTCAACCCTTCAAAAACAGGCGCGCACGTGTCGATGGGCGAGCTGCTTTGCGAAGATCACGCAGACAAACATGTAAGGACCGGACCGTTTCCAGATCATCCGATAGCATCGATCGACTGACCCTGAGCGCTGAATCGATTTGCTTTTCGATGGTTATTAATTCATGGATCTTCTGCAAGTCCCTCGGCGGCAGGCCTTCCTCCCTTATGGGGCAACCTTTTTCATAAAGATCCAACTTCCGCTCCAGGACTTCATCGACCGCACCCCAGTCCCGTGCATGAACAGCCTCCAAATGGACCCGCCCCAACGCGATAAGGCTTTGCAGTGTTTCCCGTTCCATCATCCTCATCCCAATGAGGCTTCAGGCTCTAGCGCAAAACCCGGTAGCAGCGTGTCGATGCCACCGGGCAAGCTGCGGGAGCATTTCTTCCTCTAGGACATCAGCTATCGCTTCGGCGCAGCCGGCCTCCTGCACAGCCAGAACTTTGTCGAGCGTCACCACCAGGTCTTCCCAAGGCCATAGCCCCCCCGGAAACTCCTCCTGTCCGGCAAGCGCAGCTTTGACTTGGTAAAGATGCTGCGCCAAGGAATGCAGCACTTCGAAGCTTCTTGCGACCAGATCATACCCCTTCAAGCGGGACCCCGGCCTGCGCAAACATTCTGAGGCCTGCTCGATGCCACTTCGAATCCCTTCAATATGTCCCGGCAACTGCGAGAGGAAGTCCTCGACAAGACTTTCACGGTCGTGGGTTATCACCTCCACCAGATCGAGATCGTTTAGCGAAAGCAAACGCGCCTGATGGCGAAAGTCCTCATCATAGTGTTTACCATTCACCTTGATTTCTACCATCAGGGGTGATGGAGCCTGGTCGTTCTGGATGACATATAACAGCAGTTCTTCCAGGTTGGCTGTCCTCTCCGGATAGGAGCGCTCCATGCCGTTGATCTCCAGTCTAGCTGTCATCGTTCAATTACCTCGATCATTTTTCCAGCTGAGCAAATGAATAACGCAAACCTGACGACTCTAGGCTCGACACACTGCTGTTTAAAGAGCTGTGCTCAAACATCAGACATCTCTTTTCATCGATGCTGCCCCAAAACCCTTCGGCGCTCTCAAGATCCAGGAAGACTGGGAAGCCAGGAAATAGGCCTAACCTTTGGCTTCAGCAAAAACCGCATGGTTATCCATCAGGGCCGCCTTGTCCAGACACGCGCGTGCCTCCTCTTCACGACCTCGTATGGCTTTCACTTCAGCCAACCGACGCAGTCCCGCCGCAGACCCGGGCCTATGCTCCAAAAACTCCTCCAATGCAGATTCCAACACCGGCCATTGTCCGAGTCTTAGCCCTATGCGACAAAGGTCTAAGAGGTTTTCCTCACCGGCTTTATCCTGTCCGAATGCCTTCTTGAAATAATCGAAGGCAGAGTTCAATTCCTCGCGTGCTTCGCAGACGCATCCGAGCAGATGGCTGATCTTCGGATCATCTTCATTCTTCTTCGCCGCCAGCGAAAGAGCCTGCCAGGCCTGGGCCAGGTCACCGGCCTTCAGGAAAAGGGCACCAAAGCCGAGGAGTGTTCTATGACTGTCAGCCTTGACTTTGGCAGCCTTGCGAAAAAACCGGGCCGCCCCGACCAGGTCGTCCAGTTCCAGGAGACATTCCGCAGCCCCCAGCATACCGACGAAGGCACCGCATTCCTGATGCATCGTCACCGGAAAAACGGGACGCTGCAAAGCATTATCCGGGAGACCGATGGCATCGAGGCCTCGCTGATAGGCCTCCAGCGCCTCGTGGAAGCGACCGGTTGCCTGCAGGATCTTTCCCAAGCGAATCCAGTTATCGGCTCCATAGCCGCGTTGGATAAGGGCACGGCATTTTTCCTCCGCCTCCTCGAATTTTCCCATCTCAAAGCACACCTTGGCAAACATGTCCACCACAAACTGCGCCCCCCCGGCTCCTTGCCGGATAGCTGTCGCCTGAACAAGACATCTATAGGCCAAAGGAAAATCACCTTCCTTCAAGCTTGTTTTGGCCTGTGACAAGAGAACATCAAAATGAAGGCTCGGGGGTGGCACTAGCGAAATGAGTTGCACATCCACACAGGCCGAATCATCGTTGAGATCCGAACGTTCCAAAAACAGCCTTCGTTCGACCAGAATATCAAAACCGGAGTCCCTTTCTCCGGGCACAGCCCACTTCACACCGGCAACGGATTTGCTGCGCAGGAACGCCATGGCTTTGAGCAAACGCATTTCCACGGTCGGATCGAAAGCCATGCTCGCCAGATAAACATAGCGGGCATTGGTCCTCTCGGCACCATATCGATAAGCTTCCAGAGGTGTCAGAGGTTGTGGGGGCGTCAGAATTTCCACATTTTTCAACTGTGATATCTTGCCCAACGGCTCCCTGCAGTCCGCCTCGGAACGGCCATCCTCAATGTTCACGAACAAGAAGTTCACCGGATAACAAAGACGATCTGTCAAGGCAGTCATAATTTCAACAGCGCTTGAATCCCAACCTTGAACCGGCAAGATCACCGTCACTTTATCAACCCTCGGCCACGGCTCGGGAGGCATATCGGCCCGAATCTTGCGCAGATTGTGTTTAAACCGTTCCGGATCCTGCCGCTCGAGATTGGAGATCCGATCCGATTTACCCATCGGCATGTAGTACTCGCCCGTCACCACCGGAACGTATTTAAAATCCGTTACAAAACAGAGTTTCCTCGTCATGTTCCAGTCGATCAGAACGGTGATATCCGGATCGTAGCCGCCGACCCTGTGCGCCAATTCCCTGCGATGCATCAAGCTTACATGAAGGGTGTGATTGAAATAGAACATGAAATCGCGGTTGAAATCCCGCGAGATCTGTATGCTCTTATGGACTGGATACCTTCGGCCGTTTTCAGGGTCCCTGATGAATATGACCGCATAGAGGTCGGAGTATACTGCACCGATTTCAGGGTTCTCATCCAAAGTCCGGGAAAGGATGTCGAGATGATTCGAATACCAGATATCGTCGTCATCTATATAAGCAACGTAGCACCCCCGCGCCATTCCAAGCGCTAGATTCAGACATGCCGCCTTTCCCTGATTGACAGGCTCATTGCGATAGATAAGGCGCGGATCATGGAAATCAGCAACCACATCTGCTACATCCACACCGCCGTCATTGATGATAATCATCTCCCAGTCACACATTGTCTGGCCCACCACACTTCGAATCGTCTCCGCCAAGTAATCGGGGCGATTATGTGTCGGCGTAATGACGGTCACACACGGGTCTCCTGTCTTCATGGGACATCCTCTCACCATAGATTTCACCGGTACCGGCAGCGTCAGTGCAATGATAAGTTTTTCAAAATTATATCATTTCAACATGTTGAGAAGCAGGCATTGTCCAAAAGCCTCCCTTTCCCTGCTTTCAGCATCGGCTCCCTTGGAGCACATTCTTATTTCGCAGATCCGACGGTAAATTCACACGGCAAACACACATCATGCATCATGAAACAAACTCAAACACCGTGCATGAACCTCTCGCCTTTCCTATGGCTGTGGATAATCAGTCTGGGTAAATCTTGCCCATTCCGATAGGCAGATACATCGCAGCAATGCTCGACAGAGGGCAAGAAATGCTCTCTGGAAATCTCAAAATACACTCCCCAAGGCTCTTTATGGCCTGTCTCGAGATAGCTGATCCACGAATTAAAAAAACTACACAGGCCAATACCCTTCATTCAGTCAATTATTTGACGCGTTGCCGTTCGGATTAAGCCGCTTTGCGCCATTCCCGATTCATCTGGAGACTGCCTGCACCCCGGCCAGTATGATCGATGGCTGCAACCTCACTGCCGCGAATAAAACAGAACACATCCCTTGGGCAGGACGACAGCTTTCTTGACATCAGACGTAATCACCCCGTTCAAAACGACTCATTTCGGCCGACAAGGTCACCAGCACCTCTCGAGCGACCTCGCGCAGCCCATCTTCTGCAGCGAGCCCGTTCATAAGCGACCAGATCTTCTCCTGCTCCAGAGCCATCCGATTGATATAGGGTGCTATGCTTTCGAGGCTGCACGCTGGATCAGCCAATGTTTGAGCATAATTTTCGACTACATCCAGTACATCTTCAAGATACCACGCAAGCCGTGAGGATCGCTCTATCGGCACCGGTTCAACCCCTTCTACTTTGGAGCAGCCCTTCATTTCAACGGTCGCCGGCGCAGCATGCCCCCTACAGACCGGATTTCCCAAAACGGACTCGAGGATCTTGCTGAAATCCCTTTCAGCTTTCTCACATTCCTTTCCCCCACCTTGAGTCGTCTGGGAAACCTTTGAAAAATATGCTGCAAGATCGATTTTCATTTGGCAATTCCTCTAAGAGCTCTTATTATTTATTTTAATCAGCTATCATTATCAAAACAACTCACTCTTGCATACAATTCTTCCCATGCAGTCAGATTTCGAACCAGTCCCCCGGGCGAACATCCACAGCGGTACACTGTGAGAGATTGCAAAAGAGGTGCCACCGTTTAACTAGCCAGCATTGCTAAATATTTTTTATTTGAAGAACGCCAGCGCGGCAAAATTTGCCGCACTAGCCGAAGGAGACAAGCCCTCGATGCAGGAAGATCTATTTGAGGAAGAAATCCCGATCCGGCAACAGACCCGTCCCGATCCCACTCAGAAAAGACGGAAGACTCTCTTCATCCGATTTTGGGCCCCAGCCAGTGCAATGGCCGTCTTCGCCGTCGCCCTCTTTTATTGGGCCAATACCGAAAAGTCTCCATCCTTCACAAAATCTCCGCCGCCGGTCGTTTCCCTTCGTGCGGACATCATTCGAGGCAACGCTCAAGGGTCAGAGAGACCATCTCCAGCCGGTCACACCCTCACCTTGCCGATGCCCTCATCGCAAGACCCTCAAGGTCCAACGCTGGACCCCATCTCGAAATCCACGGTAACCGAAGACCTTTCCAGACCCGAAACGACCGAAGCTCCCTTGGATCACACGGCCCCTCCATGCAGTAAACACCCTTACATCCTTCCAAAACATCCCCTTCCAGAACCGGCGACTCCTTTTCTCGCGAACTCCGCCCAAACCGTTCCAGGCAAGCACTTCCCTCCCAGTTTCGAAAACGGGCAGGATGCAATTTTTCAGATCTCCTCTCAAAAGGCATCCCCACCAGCACAGGACCCAAATACCATCGCCCCATCTCCAGAGGCAGACCACCCATCCTCCGCTTCTTCTCGTTGCTCCTCCCCAGCCGCCCACACGGATACCAAGCAGGCCCACTCCATCGCTCAGGAGAACGCAGAAATCGAGGACATGCATATCCAGCACGCCCCCGACACCCCCCTGGGCCTCATTCAACAGGGCCGCCATGCCAAGGCCGCCGCTCTTTTTCACCACCGTTACAGAAACGACGGCCAGAAATATTGCATCCGCCTCGAAGTCGTATGCCATCCCCTATCGGTGCAGAATGCCTTTCGCCAAACCCATGTGAACAGCCCGATATTTATTTTACCAAAGAGATTAAATGATCAGGATTGTTATGCAGTCATGTGGGGACCATTTTCATCTAAGCAAGCCGTTCACAAAGCCTTATCCGACATACCAGAATTCTTTACACAGCAAACAACAAAACCAGAAATCGTTCTTTTAAAATCTTACTTGTAAATCAATTTGCGCCACACAACAATAAACAAATTATTAACCCTGTTTTTAATAAACCTCATTAAAACTTCTGTGCAAAAACAATCAATACAAAATATATACAAAACAATTCACCAAAATTTACCCTCCACATAAACGTATAAATATCCGATTACAATCTGCAACGGCAGTAAATACATACGCATCTTTTTTTAACATTTAATTTGCATATCACGCAACTAAAAAATGTTATTTACACAAATTATCATTTTCTAAAATGCCTACCAAGCATTTACAGCATTTTTACGATACAAACATTATAATCTATGGCAAATAACGCTTTATGTTTTACAATCACTAAAATTGAAAAAAAGAACAAATACTTCACGTAACACCAATCGGATAACGAACATGCGGCGCAGAAACACCTCGATACTCCATACAACGCATAATAATCTCGCCCCTTCATAAAAGAAAAATATCCCTGCGTCTCAATCTTCAGAAACAATCATTTATGAGGAAACAATGGTTCTTCGATACGGCACGGTCCTTGCTGTAAATACTCATAAGCACTGCCCATGCAGCGAAGATTTTTCGATATCAACAACTCCTGACTAAAAAACTTAAAAATATTCTACAACACTATTTATGTCAGGCAAGACACAAAGAGACACGCTGGTCTATTGTCAGACACAGATTCTTTGTCAGCAGATAATATTACCAGCAAATTCCAAAATATGCATAAGCAATAAGAATAACAATGGCCATGTACTCTTTCACTATATTCCTGCATCATTTAATCACAACATTACAAAATATATCTAAAACAATAAATCACGATATATAAAAATGCCGCCACACTCATATCATGTACTATCAGAAAAAAATTGAATTAAGCAATACAAAGAATATAATATAATTCATTGTAATTTTTCTTTAAACACAATTAAACTTATCTATTGGGTATTATAGCTATGAAAAACTTTAAATCATACAAAACTAGAATACCGACGGTTTTCTTAAATGCAGCCAGGAACAAAACAGCTGGCCAACTCATTCGAATTGCATTTGTATGTGGACCAGACAAAAAGTTCATAAATGATATAGAAAGAATCTTTTCTGAATATCATGAAACTGTATATGTAGACTGCACGAAACAAATAGATTTATCTTTGATACAGAAAGCAATAAATTGGGCTGATATTACATGGTTTGAATGGTGCGATCAAATTTTAATAAAATCAAGCAATTATCTTGATAAAAACAGCATGATTGTTTGTAGGATACATAGCTATGAAGTATTCACCGAATACCCAAAACAAGTTTCATGGGATTTCGTTGACCATGCAATTTTTGTTTCTAAGCACATCCAGGAAATCTTCTACCAAACCCATGGGATACAAATCCCTTCTACAATCATCCCTAATGCTATAAATATCTCTCGATATACCTATAGTGAACGACAAAATAACAAAAAGATCGCCTATGTTGGCTACTTGAACTACAAAAAAAACCCAGAACTCCTTTTACAATGCATGGCCGATATCGTCGAGAGTGATAATGAGTATTCTCTTCATATTGCCGGTGAATATCAAGATTTGCGATATAAACTTTATTTCACTAAGATGATCGAGGAAATGAAGCTAAAAGATAATATCCAATTTTATGGATGGATTAGCAATGTTGACCGGTGGCTTGAGGATAAAAGTATTATTATATCAACAAGTATATTGGAATCTTTTGGAATGGGGATAGCTGAAGCAATGGCAAAAGGCATCAAACCTGTTATTCACAATTGGTTTGGAGCAGAAAACATTTTCCCCAAAAAATATCTTTTTAATACGGTATCGGATTGCACACGGATGATTCTATCTAATGAGTTCAATTCTCAAGAGTACAGAGAATATATTACTAATAATTATAATCTCAGTTTAATTTACAATCAGATTAATAGTTTGTTTCACACATTGCTGAATTATACATTCTCATGTATTACATTGGAAAACGAAATTAATCTAAAACCCGAAAATGTTGTTATCCTTACCGGCATACCGCGAAGTGGGACCAGCCTTTTCAGTAAGATCCTTAATAACCTTGAAAATTCCGTTTGCCTAAACGAGATTTTATATAATATTGACTCCCTTCCGGAGGATTTAATGAGGATTAAGGCAAGGCTGTTATCCGGCGCCCCTATTCCAAACCGATATGAGGGTAGAGAACTTACAACTGATACCCAAAGTAAAAAAGCGAGGGTTGCATATAGAATCGTCGATAAGCCAATAGACCAACATGTTCTTATTGGCTCGAAGGTAAACATACCCTATTTAAATCAGATATTTAAAATCATTAAGCACCGATATAACATCATTGCTCTAATCCGCAATCCAATATTCACAATCGCCAGTTGGAATCGCAAGGAAAATAATAAAATACCTGAGGCGATGGTCTCTGATTCCCTTATGCACCCCCGATGGAGAAATTTTGTTTTTGTTTCTGATCAGCCATTAATTAGACAGGCTCAGATTTGGGAAACATATGCACATCTCCTTTATTCATTGAAGGAACAAATTTTATTGATAAGATACGAGGACTTGACTCTAGATGCTGATGAAAGCATTGAGAAAGTTGCAGTCCGTCTTAATCGCTCTTACTGCGGACTACCTTTCAATATTATGAACATGAACATTGAATCCCGTTTTGGTGATTTGGAACAGATCGGTGAAGTTGTTGTCAAATATTGTCCTACTGCTACAGCTTTTGGCTATTTAAGGAGTTGATAATCACTATACGTTGCAATTACGGTCATTAGGAAAATTTTATAGTTATTGATTTTCCTGTACATTTCCGGCTGGCTCTCCCGCCTGGTTCCATGTGCGCTCTCTGAAAAGCGCTGCTCCAAATAAAACTTCCCCATGGAAATCCGCAAGACCGGCTAGAAATCGGTTTTGCCGGCCTTGAAAAGCGCCAATCAGCACTCCGCTTTGAGGTAGAGATGAAATTCCCAGGGGATATCTTCGCAGCGGAAGTGCATGCGCAGACGTTGCGACCCTCGGACTGGGGTCATTCTGAATCGCGTACCACGGGTAATGGATGGAATAGTTAATGTACAGGGGAGCCCGAAATCGCAAAATCTTGATTTCAGGTTGCCGCCGATCATATTGCAGAGTTCCCCAATCACATCATTGACATCATCGACGGCTTCAACGGCTTCCAGTTCACAATCGAGCATGCGGGATGTCAAAAATTTGGCGAACGTACTCGAAACGATGATACATACAATGCCGGCGACATCACCGGCGAACCCAACCGACCCCATGATGCGGTCACCGTCGACTTCTAGAGCTTCCTGCGCCTCCTCAAGGTTTACGTCCAGTGTCAACATCGTACTGAAAACGTCTTTCGCCGCCCGGGCGATCTGTTCCGTCAAATCAAATTCCTTCAGCTTATCTGACATCTGATTCAACCTCCCATCCGAACCGCTCTCCCCGGACCTCAGCCCCGCTTCGTCTTCTCGCAGGGCACGCCACGAAGCTATTCTTTCTCCACCTTCGACTTGTGTTTGGCGACCTTATTCATGATCTCGTCTTCTGAAGAAGCCTCAAGGTCAACATCTCCTGACTGAATCGAAGCCAACAGGGCATCGATGTCCGCTTGCGTCAAAATTTCATCGGCCATGTTATCAAACGGGGGAAAGAGTGAATACCACTCATCACAGAAGGCGATGGAAATCCGCAGAAAGAGCCCATATTTGATTGAATCGACCAGACAGCGAAATTCTTGAGTTTTTATCGAGTCCAAATGCCACTTTTCGATGCGTGCTCCATCCCCCTGGCTTTGCTGGCAATCCGCCTTACGGAGCCCGCTGTTTCAGCATCCGAAGGAAAGCGGGATAAACCTATTTGCCAAAGGCCGTTACGGACAAAAAACTATTCTTACCTGGGTGAAAAATCACCTTAAGGAGGTCCTGAACGTCGATCAACCCCGCTACCGCAGCTGCAGCAAAGACCAAAGATATTTTTTCGGCATGCTTTTTGCTATCGTTTTTCTGTGTCTCTGAGCATTCTTTTGAAGAAACCTGCTTAAAAAAAACAAGCATTCCTTACAGAGACAAGCGCTCTTCTCCCGAAGGGCACGTACTGAGCAGTGTTCAACCGTCGATGAGGATTTTTGGCCGATATCCAGGAGATCAAGCGTTTGCGCGGAGGCGACCTGCAGGTCGCCGCACAAGCAAACGTGCAGATTGACGCCCAGATTGGCCAAAAAGACCATTTCCAGATGGAAACCATCTAAACACCAGGAGGTCATCACTTGAATTACCATATCCAGCAAGGCGATACTATTGCCAAGGTAACCAAGATTCTTAGCACCTCGTGGCAAAAACTCAAAAAACTGAACCCCGATGCCATTGGCCGCAGCTCAAAGAACGGTAATTGGTTTCTAAAGCAAGGCGCCGTCGTTCGAGGAGAAGAAAAATTCGAACAGGTGCTCCAGGAGATACAGGGCCATCCTATCGGATCACCGACTGAGCAGGCAATCCAACAACAATCTGTATCGCTTGTCTCGAAGCCGTCAGCGTCCCGCCCCCTGGAAACCTTCTCTCAGTTCTTCATAGAACAAATAGGGTTGCCGCTATCTCCTAAACCAGTTTGGGCCCAAGAAACTCCCGAAAGTGCTCTTTCAGACAGAGCAACGGTTGAACCTGCCCGCTCGGTTTTAATTGAGGACGCTGAGAAGGGACGCCCAGCAAAAATTCCAATTAAGCTGAACAACACTCTGGACCGTCATACGCCTGCTGCCCATGAAAGAGCATCAGGAGAAGCGAAAACCATAAGGGCTAACGATCTTGCGGATAGCATTACTGAGGCTGATAACACACCAGGACTGGACCAGCTGAAAGATCTGGAATGGGTCACGTATACCGTCAAACAGGGGGACACTCTCTGGGACTTGGCAGTCCGACGCTTCCACGTCAACTTGGAAGATCTCGTCCATGACAATGATGTTGCCGACCCGCGTAAACTGGAGATCGGCACCGTGCTTAAAATTCGAAAGCCATCTTATCCGGAAAGTCAGGAAGTCGTAGCAAGCTGGTATGGAGACGCCTATCATGGCCGCCCAATGGCCAACGGAGATTCGTTCGACATGCATGCCCCAACCATCGCCCACCGCGAACTACCCTTTGGCACACGTGTGGAACTGGCAAACCCGGAGAACGGAAAGACTGTGCAGGCAGTGGTCACTGATCGGGGACCCTTTATCGAAGGCAGGGACATAGATCTTTCCTATGGTCTCGCCAAGAAACTTGAAATGGTAGAAAAGGGAGTCGGGCCGCTCGTTATGAGAATCATCCGATGAATGCAGACATACCGCTCATTTCTTGTCGGCATCACCCTCCCGAAACCGTTCAAGCTGTCTCCGCAAGTAACGCCGGTCATCGTCTGGAGCTGCGACGGCGAGGGCCTTTTCGGCTGTCATAATCGCCTCGTCTAGACGGCCGTGGGCGAAGTAGGCCTCGGCCAGGGTATCCAGAAAAACGGCCGACGGTTCAAGGGCGACTGCGGCCTGCGCGTGGCGCAACGCCTCTGAGGGATCACGCATCCCTTCGTCCCGTGCGATCAGCAGCAACCAGGCAAGATTGTTCAGGGCCACTGCGTTGCCGGGGTCCCGCTCGAGGATTTCCCGGTATATCTGCATCGCGGCGGCCTCATCCCCCTTCTGCTGGTAAACCATCGCCAGGCTCTGTCTCAATTCCATATGATCCGGCTGCTCAGCCAACTCCTCCTGGATCACCTGCGCAAGCAGATCCAGGGCGGCCCGGTCCCGCCATCCGGAGAAATGCATGAAGGTGCCCAGGACCCCCACACCCATCACGTAAAGGACAACCGAGATCAGCAGCATCCGGTTGTGTCGCCGCACGAGGCCGCGGTCCCATGTACTGCGCTGCAGGGTCTCCACACGCTCGCGGATACTGAAATGATGCCAGCTCGGCAGGTCTCGGATACGGCCGCTGAGCCAGGCGATCCGCTCCAGGGCATTGATGGCCGGCCAGGGAGATCCCATCAGGCGCGCCGAATAGAGATCCGCCTGCCGTTCGAAATGGCGCATGAAAAAACCCATGACGAAGCGAAAATAAACCAGCAAAACCAGGACCATGGGGAGCGCCGCCAGGATGAAAAATAGGGGTGAATCGATTCCCTGTCCCGCGTGAAGCAAGGGGGAGAGATACGGATGCGCCAGCAGGGCATAGCCGAGAATCTCGAAACCGCTCGAAAAGAGAAAGATAAACCCTAGGAACAACAGGAGGTAAAACAGTAGATGCTTGTACTTGACGTGGCCCATCTCATGGGCCGCCACTGCCTTCAGTTCTTCTGCGGGGAGGGCCCTCAGCAGAGACTCCGTAAACAGGATGTATCGGAAGCGGGGAACGATGCCCATCACTCCGGCCGTCATCAAGCGCCCGGCGAAGATCGGCCAATTGAGAAGTTTGCGGTAGCGAAACCCCTGTTGCGAGAGGAAGGACTTCAGTTCCTGGACCGGAGGGGAATCTTCCAGCGGCCGACAGCCCCAGAAAAACTGAATGAAAACGGGCATGATGGTCATGAGAAGAAGCAGGAAGAGCGCATAAAAGAGCATCTGCCCCAGCATTCCTCCCAGGAAAAGGGCTTCCCGCGACCCGGCTAGAAGCCCGGTGACATCGGCAATAAACGTGAGGGCCCACCACGGGAGAAGAATCGGGATATTGAGCCGCAGATGTGAGGCGATGAACCGGCGGCGCCCGATGCCGGTCTCCATGAAGGCCTCGGAAACCGGATAGGCCCAATACCAGATGGTCGCCAGGTAACAGAGGAAAAAGGCGAGCGCCAAGGAATGATCCAGGACGTCGAGCCGGTCCGAGAAAGGAAACGCATGCAACCACCCCTTCAGGTGGAAACCGTAGACCGCCACCGCAAAGAGGATCACCGCCAGGACGGAAAATTTCGCCAGGAGCGCATGGTAGCGTTCCGGGAGGTGAACCGCCTCATTCGTGCCCAGGGACCGCGTGAGGAGCGCCCTGAAACCGGTCCGGCACAACAGGGCGAAGAGCAGCCAGCTTCCAGCGATCAGGCCGGCATGCAGCGGCAAGAGATGGATCGGAGGCCGTTCGGCGTCGCCGACGCCATAGGCCAGGAGAACCACGATAAAATAGAAGATATTATTGAACATCAAATCTCAGCGCACCGCCCTGAGCCATCTTTCGGCCGGGCACCCGCCCCCGGCCCGTCCTGCGGCCTGAACCCTGAGATCACACCGATCCATTCTCTTTCGGCTGGGTCTCCTGCAGGAATTCGACCTGGCCTTTTCCAGGCGGCAGGAGCGGATCCCCTTTGAGATTGATGCAGACGCCATAGCGGGATTCGAGTTCGGCAAGCTCATGCCGCTTCTTGTTCTGCAGATAGGTCGCCACATCCAGCGACAAAATCCCCCGCACCTGATTCACTTCTTTGGTCGTAATACCCAGCCAGATCTGGCGCAGGAAAGAGATGGCCGCGGATTCCACGGACGGGACGATGCCGCGGCCCTGGCAATGGGGACAGGATTGATAACTGCGCGATTCGATCGACGGTCTCAATCGCTGGCGCGACAACTCGAGCAGTCCGAACTTCGAGATGTGGGACATGTCCGTCTTGGCGCGGTCTTTCTTCATCTCCTCGCGCAACATCTTTTCGACATCCCGGTTGTGGTTCTTGTCCCGCATGTCGATGAAATCGATCACGACGAGGCCGCCCATGTCCCGCAGACGCAGCTGCCGGGCCACCTCCACCGCCGCTTCCGTATTGGTCTTGAAGGCCGTGGTCTCTATATCCTTGCCACTCTTGCCCCGCCCCGAGTTGACATCGATGGAGATCAGCGCCTCGGTCTGATCGATCACGATAGATCCACCCGACTTGAGGGGCACCTCGCTGCGGTAAATCGCCTCGATCTGCTCTTCGATCTTGTAATGATCGAAGATGGGGCGTTTGTCCTTGTAAAGCTTCACCCGGTTCTGATGAGCCGGGGAGATGATTTTCATGTAGGACTGGACATTCGCGTAGGTGTCCTTGTCGTCCACCAGCACTTCCGTAATCTCGCCGGTGAAGTAGTCCCGAAGGGTCCTGAGGCAGACATCCTGCTCTTTGTGAATCAAGGTCAGAGGGGGCACCTCTCTCGCCGCCTTCCGGATGTTTTCCCACATGCGCAAGAGCCGGTTCAGATCTCTGGAGAGCTCCCGCTTGTTCTGCTTGAGGGCGGCGGTACGCACGATGAATCCCACTCCCTCGGGGAGGGTGAACTCCGACATGACCGATTTTAACCGCACCCTCTCTTTTTCGTCTTCGATCTTCTTGGAAACGCCACCCATCTCCCGACCCGGCGTGAGAACAAGATAACGACCCGCAAGCGACAAAAAGGTTGTGAGATGAGCTCCCTTGCGGCCCGGCATCTCTTTGATCACCTGTACGAGCAGCTCCTGCCCTTTCTTGAGGACTTTTTCGAGCGGCGGCGGCGGTCCGTCGGAAGACGGGTCGTATGGTATATGATAGTACTCCGGATGAATATCTGCAGAAGGCAGAAACCCGTTCTTGTCAGCCCCGAAATTTACGAAACATGCCTGCAGACTGGGTTCTATTCGTTCTATGGTACCCTTGTAGATATTTCCGATCTTCTGCTCGGTGGCGGTGCTCTCGATGTAAAAACCGTCCAAGACATTGTCGGTGACGATGGCTACCCGGTATTCCTCCGATTCCACCGCGTTGATAAGCATTTTGGTCTTCATGGGGCGAAATGACTCTCCTTCCGTAGCCTTCCATTTCGTTGGAAGTGTTGATGGGCTTGATACATAAACGTTCTGATGGTCGCTTCTCTTCCGGGCTGGGAACTGGAGTCGTATGGCGTGTCCAGGTATGGAATCTTGTAGCGATTGATGACGGGTTTGATAACAGCCGACGTGATCGTGCTCGGCATGCAGGTGAAAGGATAGACATTCACCACACCGTTGAATCCGCTTTTTGCATACTCGACAATACCGGGTATGCTCAAGCAGGCTTCAGTCCCTACATCGAAGCTGAACAGGTTTGTGTGCCGCAGCAGCTTGTCCAAATGCGCGATGCGATGGTCCTCCAGCAGGTCGATCCTGCTCCTTGCAAAACGGTAGACCTGCCGCTGACGATACTCCTGATAGAACAAATCCCCCCCATAGCTCATGATTCTGTTGAGAGCCTCTTTCAGGGGGGCCATGCGGAGCTGGCGCAGAGCGGTGACGAAATCCTTCCGGGCTTCACGCAAACGGTCGTAACTCGTATAGTTCATCCATTCGGCGAGCGATGCGTTCACCACCTCCCCGCCGTACCTCTCGATCAACCGGATCAAATCCTGGTTGGCCTCCACGTGGGTGCGCAGATAGATCTCACCCACCAACCCAATCAGAGGCTTCGGAGGGATGGCCGGATCGACCAGGCCGCGTCCCTCCTCGATGATCTCCCCGAGCCGTCCCAGGATCGCATCGAAATCCTTCTTCGCGGCATGCCGCTCGAAAGCCTGCTCCATCCGCTGCATGGCCTGCTCGATAAAGGCATCCGTCACACCCGGTCGGCGTTCATAAGGTCGAACGCGCCACAAAAGGCGGTCGAGAATATCCCCGACGATCACCGAAAAATACGCCGATTTGCGCAGGTCCCGCACCCGATGGCGCTCGATCAGCCCATCGAGCGCATACCCGTCCTTGGTGGTCAACGACCCGATCCTCAAACTCTCCAGATCGGGAAAAGAATCCAATACGATGCGCTGATACTTGTTGTACATGCCGAAACGGCAGGGGCCATCCGCTTCCGGCATGAAATAGACGTAATCATCGGCCTTGAAGGCATCTCCAAGCCGCTCTTTTTCCTTTTTCATGTGGTACAGAATGTCTCCCGTCGTCACTTGACAGGGGAAACATTCCTTCCCCGAGGTATACTCCTTCCCGAGGTCGAGCCCCTTGAATGTTTCCATCACCTGGGCACGGATGCCGAAACCCCGAAAGGTCGCCGCCAGGAGATGCGAACCGATCCGGTTCATCTGGGGGATCAGAAAGGTCTTGTTCCGAAGGTTCACCCGGCCTACCCGTTCGGTAAGCGCCTGAAACCTTATCACATTGGCAGTTGTATCCTTCATGAGATCGACTCTGTGGCGCTCGATGGTGCGTTTTTCCTCTTCCGGATGGAAACTGATCGGTGTCCATCCGGAAAAGAGCATCCGGCGCGGCAAGGTTTCCAATCCGGAAATGAGGATTTTTCTTCACACCCTTCGGGTGCTCAGTCCCACCGCTTCGCGGCGGGTCCCGGTTTGGCCCATATCAAGGAAATCCAGCGTTTGCGCAGAGGCAACCTGGTGGTCGCCGCACAAGCAAACGTGCAGATCGACGCCGAGATTGGCCAAAAAGACCATTTCCGGACGGAAACTAATTGGCTGCCCTGTGGTCCAGGGCGCCGTTGAACCCTTGCTGCTGCTTTCGCAGCACGTTTTCAATAACGTTTTGATAGGCCTCCAGACGCGTCATCACACCAGCTACGGCGCTGTGCTCATCCAGTTCCAGAATGAGGTAGGCCTTGTCCCCCATGATATAGCGGTAAAAATGCTCCAGAAAGGAATCCGGCCCACACTCGAAGTTGGTCAGATGCAGACCGAAGAGGTGATCGTGCTCCTTGATGATCTTCGCCGTCCTGAGGATCTGTGCACCCAAGCCCCAATACATGCTGGGGAAGTCGGAAAGGTCCACTGCCGACACATCAAGGAAATCCATCGGCAGGGCTGTCAAACCAATCTTCCCCAAATTCTGCCCAAGACGCAGATTGAGCCTTTCGTCATATAGATTGTAGGGCCTGCCCGTCACCACAACGAGCGGCTCATGTTCATCCATAGCGGCCCTGACCCGATCGCCTTCCTGTATCAGCCGGCGGCTGAAAGCCGCTTGCTTCCCCAAAGCATGGATCAGGGCCTGGTGCGTCTCAGCAAAGTGCACACCGAGCTTTGGACCCAAGGCCTCGGTCAAGGCCATGGCTATGGTCTTAGGATCCCGATCAAGGTAGACTGTCGGGCTCAACGCCTTCTTCAGATCAATTCCCAAAGCGGACTGCAGCATATAAGCGTTGCCCTGCACCATGGGACAATAAAAGCCCTTTTCGGCCTCCTGAGGCTTCTCCATGGTGATCATGAAGGGCATGAAGAGGTGGCGCGTCCTGCCGATCAGCATGCGGGCATGTCCGTGCGAAACCTTTACCGGATAGCACGTTTCTGCGGCCATGGATTCGATGCCGCGCGAGGAGATGGCGGGCGTCGTTGGAGGGGTCAGCACCAGTCTGAACCCCAACCGATCGAAAAAATGCGCCCAAAGCACCGCCGTCTGATGCACGTACAGGGCCCTCTGAAGCCCGACCGTCGGCCGCCCGTCCGCCTCCAGGCGCGTCTCCCCCTCTTTGAGGGTCAACGCCACGCCGTCCAGAAATTCATCCATAACGCGCTGTCTCAGCGCAAAATAATTGGGTTTTTTCTCGCCGCGCCCCCGCGTCACGTCGTAGCGGCCACATTCGCCGCCCCACACGCTCCGCCGCCCGTCGAAATGATAAATCTTCAGCTTGCACTGGTTGTGGCAATTGGGATCGGCATGGCAGATCTTCTCTTCGTATTCCATGTTATCCGCAACAGCGCTGGCTATACCTCTGAAACTGCTCTCGCCCTTTCCTTCGTAGGCCATCAGTTCCTGAACACTCAAAGCCGCACCATAGGCCCCCAGGACCTCACGATGCCGAGGCACCAGCAGGCCCCTGCCGAGAACGTTTTCAAAGGCAGCCACAACCGCCTTGTTCAGGGAAGGGCCCCCCAGGAACATGATCCGCTCTCCGATGCGGCGCTTGCCCACGACGCGGTTGAGATAATTGGACACGATGGCATAGCAAAGCCCCGCCATCAAATCCTTGACCGGCGCCCCCCGCTGAAGATAGGAAACCAGGTCCGATTCCATGAATACCGTACAGCGCTCGGCCAACGGAACCGGAGCCGACGATGAAAGAGCGATATCCTGGAATTCCCCGACGATGTTGATCCCATACTTGTTTGACAGCTCGTGGAGGAAACTGCCGGTCCCAGCAGCGCAGACCTTGTTCATATCGAAATCAAGCGGGTGCGTATTCGCGATATAGATGTATTTCGAATCCTGACCACCGATCTCGAAGATCGTGTCCACCGCGGCGTCCATCTCGACAGCACCGCGGGCATGCGCCGTGATCTCGTCGATCATGAGATCGACATTGAGAAAATCCCCCACAACGTTTCGACCGGACCCTGTAGTCGCCGTACCGGTGATTTCCAGCGCACCGCCCCATTCGGACTGCAATTCCCCCAGGAGTTCCTTCACCACCTCGATGGGTTTTCCCTGCGTCGGCACGTAGCGCTTGTGAATGATCACCCTGTTTTCATCCATCAGGACATACTTCGTCGTCGTAGATCCGATATCGAGCCCAAGATAGACGCGCGTCTTCTTCTTCAGAGGCTTCGAAGCAACGAGATTGCCTTCCGGGAACAACGTTTTCCGCAGAATCAGCCTCTGTGCCGAGGGCAGATTCACCATCCGTGAGGAGCGGATCTCCTCCAGTCTCTTCTCCTCGACAACCCCTCTGTGTCCGCTCCTGAGAGCCTGCAAAGCAACCCCCAGCGCCCCGGTCGCGGTGGCATAAGGCGGGATGACGAGATCCGGGAAATACGCCTTGAAGGCCTGGACCTGCAGCCGGTTCAGCGTAAGTCCGCCGATGAAAAGGATCGGCGCGCGCAGCCGGCGATTCGAGACGATCGTGCTCATGTAATTGCGGGCATTGCCGATATGGAGGCCGAAAATGATATCCTCCAGCCGTTCGCCCTTGTTCTGCAGGTGGATCATGTCCGACTTGGTGAAGACCGTACACCGGCAGGCAACATGCGCGGGTTTTAGGCTCTTCGAACCGAGCTCGATAAAATCTGCGAGAACCTGGTCGATGGCCTCCTGTGAAACCACCTTTTCGGTCTCATAGAGGGCCGTCGCCAGTCTTTGAGCCTGCTGGTCGATAAACGATCCGGTTCCGGATGCGCACGGCCCGTTCGAGTTGAAATAGGCCAGCTCCCACTCTCCTTCGCCCGCTTTGGACGCCCCGGCCTCGTGTCCGATCTCGAAAAGAGCGGTATCCTGCCCCCCCATGCTGATGATGGAACGCGCCTTCGGCTCAACATGCAGCGCGCCCAGGACCTGGGTGATGTTTTCGAACTCATAAAAAGCGTCGAGATCCTCGGCAAGCTTGCGGGCATGGTTCCCGGTAAAAGATATGGACCGGAAACTTTCGGGGCCGATATCCGCGTAAAGCTGCGCGATCAACTCCTGGATCTTCTCCTCGACCCTCCCAAAATGCCGGGCATACGGACAGGCGTGAACGATTTCCCCCGCCTGATCGATGACGATGCCTTTGACAGCCACTGAACCGGCGTCGATGCCGGCATACAACCCTTGCCTCCCGGATCCGGAGGCACGCGTCTCATCTTCCATCGTCTTCTGTACTCGTATAATAGACTTCGCCACTCTGTTCCCGGGGTCGGATACGCCCCTTGACTTCGAAACCCCTGATCAGGGCTTCAGCGGCATCCTTCGTCAACCCGAGGGATGAACAGACATCCATTAACCTGAGAGGTCTTCTCCTGATCACCTCGATCAGGACCTCAGCAGCCGAAAGCCCTTTTCCCGAACCGGCTGCCAGCGGCTTCGATACAACCATTTCAGCACTCTCGCCTAGAAACGTCCTGACGGCCTCCAGCTTCTCCCGAGCGACGGCCCTGGCCGTGGGATCGGATGGAGGCCTTGCAACCGTGTTCAGGTAGACGGCATCAGCGTGAAGCTCGTCCAAAACGTCTTTCAATGCCTCGATCTCCTGGGGCGTGTCGTTGATACCGGCCAGCAGAACGACCTCCATGGCCAGCCGTCCGGTATAAGCATTCCTTAGAGACCGGATCCCCCGAATCACCTTCTCGAGGGTGATATCGGGGTGCGGGCGATGGATCCGGGCAAAGGTTTCGGGATAGGCGCTGCACAAGGTAGGCATGATCACATCCGCCGCCAGAACCCTGTGGACGACCTCCTTTCGCCAAAAAAGGGACCCGTTCGTCAACAGCACGACGGGTTCTAAACTCAAATCCCGAAGTCCAGCGATGACCTCGCCGATACCGCTGTGCAAGGTCGGTTCGCCGGAGCCCGCCAGCGTAACGACATCGGTGGTCGCCGTCTCCAAGATGGTTCTGGCCTCCTCAAGGACCTCCGCCACAGAAACCAGCGGCCGCGGTTCACTCAGTTTCAACGTCGTGCGGCCCACCTCGCAGTAAAGGCAGTCGAATGAGCAGGTTTTCGGAGGCAGAAGATCGATGCCCAGGGACAGACCCAGCCGCCTTGAGGGCACCGGCCCGAAAACATACCTAGGCATACATCCTCCATCCTCTCAATGGACTTCGTCCCAATTCGCGCCCTCCCGGATATCGACGAGCAGCGGAACCTTCAACGGATAAACATCCTCCATCTCCCGGCGGATCATCGGCATGAGCCGCTCCGTCTCTTCCGAAACCACCTCGAAGAGCAATTCGTCGTGGACCTGGAGCAGCATGCGGCACACGGGTCGATCCGGCCCCAAGCGCTCATGGATGCGAATCATCGCCATCTTGATGAGGTCGGCGGCGGTCCCCTGAATCGGCGTGTTCACGGCCATCCGCTCGGCCTCCGCCCGGATCATCGGATTTTTATGATCGATATCCGGAAGATACCGGCGACGGTTGAAAAGCGTCGTCACGAATCCATCCCGCCGGGCCTTCGAGATCATCTCCTCCCGGTACTGCACGACCCCGCTGTACCGGGAGTAGTAACGTTCGATGTAATGTTTGGCAGTCGTCACATCGATTTCAAGCTGCTCACTCAATTTTCTCGGCCCCATACCGTAAATAATACCGAAATTGATGGTCTTGGCGATGCGCCTCATGTCCGGGGTGACGGCATCGGGCTGCACCCCCATCAGTTCGGAGGCCGTTCGCCGATGGATGTCTTCGCCGCTGTGAAAAGCGTCCAGAAAGGCCTGGTCACCGGAGTAGTGTGCAAAGACACGCAGCTCAACCTGGCTGTAATCCGCGGAGACCAGCCGGAGTCCTTCCTCAGCGACAAACCCTCTGCGGATTTCGCGACCGGTATCGCCCCGGGCGGGGATATTCTGCAAATTCGGGTTGCTGCTGCTCAGACGCCCCGTAGCCGTCACTGCCTGATTGAACGACGTGTGAATCCTACCGGTGGCTGGATTTACCATCTTCAAAAGGGCATCCAGATAGGTCGATTTCAACTTGGACAGGGTTCGGTATTCCAACACCAGCTCAGGAATCCGGGAAGCACCACCCGCCAGTCTCCTCAACACATGGACATCCGTGGAATAATGCTTCGTCTTGTTGGTCTTTCGCTGAACCGGCAGCTGCAACTTCTCGAAAAGGACGAACCCAAGTTGCTGAGAAGATTGGATATTGAACTCCATCCCGGCCTCAGCAAAGATTTCCTTTTCGATCTGCGCCATCCTGCCGGCGTAATCCTTGGATAGATTGCGGAAAACCGCTTGATCCAACTTGACCCCGTGCAGTTCCATGTCCACCAGAACGGGGATCAACCTCATTTCGATTTGGCGGAATAAATCTTCGTTTCGATGTTCCGCAAGCCTCTCCGACAAATCTTTCTTAAGCGACAGGATGACCTGGAGCCTCTCGCAGGAATAGCGGGAGGCTTTTTCCAACGGAATTTCGGAAAAGGACTGGGCGTTCCGGCCTTTACCCAGAAGCTCTTCCTCGGCGGTCATCGGCAAATTCAAGTAGTACTGAGCCAGGGCCCGCAGATCATAACGCTTAAGCCCAGGATTGACGACATAGGCCGCAAGCATCGTGTCGAATTCCAACCGTCGCAGCTTCAGCCCTTTTAAGGCGAATACCTCAGCCGTCACCTTCAAATCGTGCCCGGTCACCCCGAGGCTCTCGTCTTCAAGCAGTTGGGCCAGATCCTTTTCGATCTCCTCCCAGCTGAGCCGGGGCGAATCCCCAGCATCCTTATTATGGTTCAACGGCACATAAGAAAAGCCCTCATCAGGCGTGAAAAGTGCGATTCCTGCAATCGGCGACTGAAGAGGATCGCTCTCGGATGTCAAAACCACCAAGGCCATTGACTCCGCCGCACGGACCGAATCCTTCAGCATTTGCCAACCCGACTTTGTCAGACAGAGACGCAGAGGCACATCTTTCTCCGCAAGACGGGGCATGAATTGCTCCCATAAAGCATGAAACTCCAATTCCCTGAAAACCTGAGCCAGACGTTCCCGGTCCGGTTCCCCGATTCGCAAATCCATTGGGGCCTCACCTGTATCCGCAAACCGCTCGATGGCAACCAGGCGCCTGCTCAAATAGGCCTGCTCCCGGTATTTCTCGAGATTCTCGCGCAGCTTCTGCTTCTTGATTTGGCCAAGATTCTGAAACACGCCCTCGAAAGAGCCAAAGGCCCTGATCAATTCGACGGCCGTCTTCTCCCCGATGCCGGGAACGCCTGGGATATTGTCCGTGCTGTCGCCGGAAAGTCCCATAACATCGACAAAACGGCCCGGTTCGAATCCGTATGTTCGCTTGAGGCCTTCATAGTTCGTGACCACATCTTTGGACGGATCCCAAAGGCTGATGCACGGCGAAATCAGCTGCCTGAAATCCTTGTCTCCACTGACGATGACAACATTGCAACCCTTCTCCTCCAGAAGACGAGCATAGGTTCCGATCAGATCGTCGGCCTCGTATCCTTCCTTTTCAACCATCTGCACGCTCAGCAAACGGACGATCTCTTTCAGCACCGGCACCTGAACGACAAGATCCTCAGCCATCGGCGGGCGGTTTTCCTTGTATGCAGCGTAGATGGCATGTCTGAAATTGGGGCCTTTGGCGTCGAACACAACCGCCAGACGTTCTGGATTCCTTTCAGCCAAGAGTTTGAGCAGCATCTTGGTGAATCCGAAAACGGCATTGGTAGGAAATCCCTTCGAATTGGACAGATTCCTGATGGCATGGTACGCTCTATGCAAATAAGAACTACCATCAACGAGATAGACGGTGACAAGACGATCGGGCATGTCTTTACCATACTCCAAAAATGAGACAAATTACAAAAGCAAAAAAAGATGCCACGAATTTCCACCTGCTCAAGCCTCGGCAAACAGAATGAGGCCATGCTCTTCCGGAGGTATCGCCTCTAAGATCAGCTTCGGACCACCTGACAATCTCGCCAACGGATCATGACCCCAGCCGTCCAACGTCCTGTCAAAGCCGGATTTCATCTCTCCTGCAGATCATGTAGACATCACCCAGGCAGTATCTGCGGAACTTTCCGATTGGCATTGGAGTTTCCGCTTTCAGTTCATGACCTTGTTTTTCAAGCTATCGACAAAGAAAGAACACGCCGCATAAAGAGGGGCCAGCCGACCGTGCAGAGAGCATGGAAAAAATCTCGGTCAGGAATGGAAAAAAGCGGGGAAGAAAATGTCATGTCCGATCAGTGGCGCAGCAGCGTCTCATTAAAAAGCGCAATCGAACATCAATTCTACTTGGCGTATTCGACGGCCCGTGTCTCACGAATCACGGTCACCTTGATCTGTCCGGGATAAGACAGCTCCTTTTCTATTTTTTTGGCAATATCTTTACAGACGATAAACACCTGATTGTCATCAACGATCTTTGATTCGACGATGATGCGGATCTCCCGTCCTGCTTGAATCGCGTAGGACTTGTTTACCCCCTGAAAGCTCATAGCGATCTTTTCGAGGCCCTCAAGCCGCTTCACATAGGATTCAAGCATCTCCTGTCGGGCCCCCGGACGGGCACCCGACAAGGTATCCGCAGCCTGAACCAATACCGCCAAAACGGTCTCCGGCGCCACCTCTTCGTGGTGCGCGGCGATGGCGTGGACGACTTGATTCGATTCACCGTATTTTTTCGCCAGATCCGCTCCGATGATCGCATGCGGACCCTCGACCTCATGATCGACGGCTTTGCCAATATCGTGCAGCAAACCGGCGCGTTTGGCCTGTTTGACATTCAGCCCGAGCTCAGCCGCCATGATCCCGCACAAAAACGCCACCTCTCGGGAATGTTGCAGCACATTCTGAGCATAGCTCGACCGATACTTCAACCGCCCGACAAGTTTGATCAGTTCGTGATGAATTCCGTGCACACCAACGTCAAAGGCCGCCTGCTCTCCGGCATCCTTGATGGCGGCTTCTATCTCCTTGTCGACCTTGGCAACGACCTCTTCGATACGGGCCGGGTGGATTCTTCCATCGTCTATCAACCGCTCGAGGGCGATCTTGGCCACTTCCCGCCTCACTGGATTGAATCCAGAAAGGATGACAGCCTCCGGGGTATCGTCAATAATCAGATCGATGCCGGTAGCGGCCTCGATCGCACGGATATTCCGGCCTTCTCGACCAATGATGCGGCCTTTCATTTCCTCATTCGGCAGGTTGACCACCGAGACCGTCTTCTCAGCCACATATTCTCCCGCATAGCGCTTTACAGCAAGAGACAAGATCTCCTGCGCCTTTCTATCAGCCTCGGTTCGAGCCTCATTCTCTATTCGCCTCATGATCTTGGCCGCTTCGTGCTTGGCCTCCATCTCCATCGAACTGATCAATTGCTGTTTGGCCTCTTCGCTCGAGATTCCCGCAAGCTTCTCCAACTGGATGCGTTGTTCGGCGATCAGCCGCTCACATTCGTTCTCCATTCGTTTGAGCTCATTCTCCCGCTTTTCGATATCCTTGTCGCGGTCGGACTGAGCCGTTTCACGCTTTTCTATCTGCTCGATCTTTCGATCCAGATTCTCCTCTTTGTGAAGCAGCCTCTTCTCCTGAATGAGCAACTGTTCCTTCTTTTCTTTGCTCTCCCTCTCAAACTCGATCTTCGTCTGATATAAAATGTCCTTGGCCTGTAAAGCCGCGTCCTTTTTAATATTGCTGGCCTCTTTCTCCGCATCGGCCAAAATCTTCTGTGAATATTTCTCCACCGAATCCACACGATTCTGCACCATCTTCTTGTACAGCAAATAGCCTAGCAGAAGGCCCAGAATCAGGGAAACCACACCCGTAATAATGATGCTATATATAGGGATCATGCCGAGTTCATTCTCCTTGGTGTCCATCCGAAGTGATGCTATTCAAGCACAGACACGTTTCAAACACGGAAATGAGGGTTACGTTCGTGGGTCCCGTCCACTCTGACCAAGCTCTTCGGGCTTGCGGGTCTCAGTTCTTTCTAGACGCAGCCTCCCCGCAAAAGCTTGCTTTCCTAATGATGAACTGAACATCGACCTTTCCGGATGGGAACCTTGGTTCTACAGGAAATCATCTCTCGATAGAAACTAAACCAGCAATTCAACCATTGCACGGGCAGAACGCGCCATAATCCCGAGAGAAGCAAGCTGCGCAGTTACCCAACTCCGCCGCCGGAAAAATAGCTGCCTGACGGGATGTTCACAATTCGCCGGTAAAGTCACGCATACGCCCACCGGCTCATGTTTCTCAGACCGCTGGAACCATCTGCGGACAAGAGGGAGTCCATTTTTCTATAAGAGCCGTAAACCGTGCGGGCAGGAGGGTTTTACAGTACGACGGGAATGCTTTTATTAGGGGAGGGGGCTGCCGCAAGAACCACTCGATCGTCTTGATCAGAACTTTAAGTAAGCCCGGCGGCTGGTGCAACTGCAATACGACATCACCGACATGGATTGGAGCATAACGGACAAGCCGTTTTACTCATCAAGCACAGGGAGCGGGCCGGTTTCACCTAACCTAGATGGATAACGCCCACCATCCTCGCTGAGCAAAACAATACCCACAACACAGGCCTCACAATCCCCGTAGCGGGTAGAATTCTGCCTCAAATCATCGCTCCTGCAACTTGAGTAAACAAAAACAATCCGTGACCTTAATCTACAACAGCGTCAATCTGATAATTGAGCTTGCGAGCACGCTCCCTAATGGATTGTACAATCTCCTCACGTTCCTGAAACTGCTTTACCATTTCATCATACTGTTTAAGAAGCTGAAAATATTCACTCGCAATATAGAAGGCAGCGAGAATGGCTGTCTTCCTTTCAGAGATTCCATCAGATTGACTGCTGATTTGCTCGAACTTATCCCGCACAAACTGGGCAATCTCTTTTACATGCTGCTCATCCTCGTCGCTCCGAATGAGATAATCATTCCCCAAAATGCTCAGTTTGATGGGCCTGCTCAACTGCCCCCCCCAACCGGTCCTATAACCCTATCTGCTCAATCTTATCCAAAAGGGATACAATCCGCGCCTTTGCATTGTCTCTCGAAGCCCTCAGATTCTCGACCTGCTCATTCATATCAGCAAGCTTCTCTTCCTGGATCTGCAACTTCTCATTCAAGGCTTCATTTTCACGTTTTAGACTCTGGATACTCCCAATCAGGCGGTCAATTTTTTCTTCCAAGAGTTCGAATTGATCCACTTCCATTCCAATATCCATAACGGGCACACCCTTTCCCAAAAACATACTCATCGTCATCGAAACAATCGCCGACCAGAGGTAAGATGTCGTCCAGACGTCCCGCCTGCCAACCCGGCATTCGCCTATTTTATTGAAGTAATTTGTAATCCTATCCACAATCGAACAAAACGTCAATAAAAAAGGCAAGCGCTACGGCTTGCCCTTTTTTGTCAATGCAGAAAAAGATCGCTGGCTACTTCCCCTTGGTAGCCTCCCCAACCTTAATCCGCGCAATGGCTTTTCTAAGGGACAACTCGGCCCTCATAAAATCTATGTCTTTCCTGCCTCTTTCCTTCGAAAGCCGCTCTTTGGCCCTCTCCATCGCTAACCGAGCCCTCTCGAGATCGATCTCCTCGGCTCGCTCCGCCGAGTCGACCAGCACCGTAACCTTGTTCTCGGAAACCTCGACAAAACCGGAAGAAACGGCCAGCAGGTGGGGCTTCCCCCCCGCCGTGTAGCGCAGGGCTCCAGGAATGAGGCCGGTCAGAAAGGGCACATGCCCCTCCAGAACGCCGAATTCGCCGAGGGAGCCAGGTGCGACCACCATGTCGACCTTTTGGCTCACCTGCACCTTTTCAGGCGTCACCACCTCTAAAAATAAGTCTCCCATGAGCTAATCACCCCTATTTGCTGGCGGCAGCCATCTTTTCTGCCTTTTCGATCGCCTCATCGATCCCACCGACCATGTAGAAAGCGCCCTCGGGCAGATCGTCGTGCTTTCCCTCGATGATTTCCTTGAATCCACGGATCGTGTCCTTTACCGCGACATACTTGCCCGGTGTTCCGGTAAAGGTCTCTGCCACATGGAAGGGCTGAGACAGGAACCGCTGCATTCTCCGAGCGCGGGCGACCGTGAGCTTATCCTCGTCGGACAGTTCATCCATGCCCAAAATGGCGATGATGTCCTGCAAGTCCTTATACTTCTGCAAGGTCTGCTGCACCTGACGCGCAACGTAATAGTGCTCTTCACCCAGCACATTCGGATCCAGGATGCGCGAGCTGGAGTCGAGCGGATCAACGGCAGGATAGATCCCGAGTTCGGCAATCGGCCGCGAGAGAACCACTGTTCCGTCCAAGTGAGCAAACGTGGTGGCAGGGGCAGGGTCCGTCAAGTCATCGGCAGGGACATAGACACACTGGACAGAGGTAATGGATCCCTTTTTCGTAGACGTAATTCTTTCCTGCAAGGCGCCAAGGTCCGTACCCAGTGTCGGCTGGTAACCAACGGCGGAAGGGATCCGACCTAGCAGAGCGGAGACCTCGGATCCAGCTTGGGTAAAACGGAAGATGTTGTCGATGAAGAGCAACACATCCTGACCCTTTTCATCGCGATAGTATTCAGCAGCGGTCAGCGCCGACAGCGCCACTCGCGCACGAGCCCCAGGCGGCTCCGTCATTTGCCCGTAGATTAGCGCGGCCTTCTCGATAACACCGGATTCCTTCATCTCCCGGTACAGGTCGTTCCCCTCACGAGTACGCTCCCCTACACCGGCAAACACGCTGATACCACCGTGCTGCATGGCGATGTTGTGGATCATCTCCATCATAACGACGGTCTTACCCACTCCTGCGCCACCGAACATCCCCATCTTGCCGCCGCGCGGAAAGGGAACCAACAGGTCTATAACCTTGACGCCGGTCTCGAGCACATTCACGCTCGTATCCTGGTCCTCGAAACTCGGAGCCGGACGGTGAATCGGGTAATACACATCCGCATTGACAGGTCCCAGACCATCCACAGGCCGGCCAACCACGTTAAGGACACGCCCAAGGCATGGATCCCCGACAGGCATGCGGATCGGCGCACCCGTATTCTTGGCTTTCATCCCCCTCACCAGACCATCGGTGACGTCCATAGCGATGCAACGGACGACATTGTCACCAAGGTGCTGGGCAACCTCCACCACAAGATTGTCCTCGGTGTCATCGATGGCTGGGTTGGTGATGAGCAGTGCCGTCAGAATGGCGGGAAGTTCGCCTTCAACGAATTCAACATCGACAACCGGACCTATGACTTGTATAACTTTGCCCTCGTTCATGGTTGATTAAAGACCTCCTTAAAATATGAAACCATTAAGCCTTCTTCAAGGCTTCGGCACCACCCACGATATCCATCAGCTCAGCCGTAATGGCGGCCTGCCTGGCCTTGTTGTAGACCAAGGTCAGCGTCTCGATCAATTCCTTGCAGTTTTTCGAAGCATTGTCCATTGCGGCCATACGGGCAGCATGCTCACTGGTTTCGTTCTGCAAAAACGCGTTGAATATCTGCACGCTGATATTCTTCGGTAGAAGTTCGATCAGTAAATCCTCGGGGTCAGGCTCACAGACGTATTCCGCCTGAGTCTTTCCAACCTCTTCCTCACTCTGCCGGGGCGGCTCGATCGGGATCAACTTGACCACTGTCGGCTCCTGCCGAGCCATGCTGACGAACCGACTGTACATCATGTACACTTCGTCGATCTCATCGTTCAGAAACCGTTCGATAAACCCGGCGCTCATCTTGTTGACAAACGAGATATCGACACTCCCGTATAAATGAGTCTGAGCGGCGGTGATCGGGTATCCGCGCCTCGTGAAGAAATCCCGGCCCTTCTTGCCAACCAGGTTCAGGCTCACATCAAGCCCTTTCTCCTTCTGTTCGCGAATCCACTTCTCGCCCCGATTGATGCCGTTCATATTGAAGCTGCCGCACAATCCTCTATCCGCACTGAAATGCAGCAATTCGACCCGACGCACATCTTCTTTCTTCACCAGCAATGGATGGACATCAGGCTCGATGCGGCTCGCCAGGTTCCCCAGGACTTCGGAAAACTTTCGCGCGTAGGGCTCAAAGCTCTCCATCTTCATTTGCGCCCCCCGGAGCTTGGCGGCAGCCACCATATTCATGGCACGCGTAATCTGGCGTGTCTTTTTGACGGCGCCGATTTTCCGGAGGATATCCCTTAAGGTTGCCATCTATCCGTCTCTTTCTTTCAGGTCGTTAAGGATTAAACGGAGGGCTGAAAAATCCCCTTGAACTCATCCAGCGCCTTCTTCAGTTTTTCGCTCAGGTCTGCGCTGATGTCGTTCTTTTCTTGGATCTCCTTCAACAGGTCGCCATGTTTGCTATCCATGAACTCGAGCATCTGCTTCTCGTAATCGGCAACCGAAGAAGCCGGCCATTCATCCAGATAACCATTGGCACCCGCAAAGAGGATGGCGATCTCCTTTTCCGCGGGAATCGGCTGATACTGGGGCTGCTTGAGAACCTCTACGAGCCGCTGGCCGCGATTGAGCTGTCTCTGGGTTGCCTTGTCCAAATCGCTGCCGAACTGGGCGAAGGCCTCCAACTCGCGGTACTGCGCCATGTCGAGACGCAGGGTCCCCGCCACCTTCTTCATTGCCTTGGTCTGGGCGGCGCCACCGACTCGGGAAACGGAGAGCCCGACGTTGATCGCAGGTCGGACGCCGGAGAAGAACAGGTTCGGCTCGAGGTAGACCTGCCCATCGGTGATGGAGATGACGTTCGTCGGAATATAGGCCGAAACGTCACCGGCCTGGGTCTCGATGATAGGAAGGGCGGTCAGGGATCCGGCACCGAGTTCGTCGTTCAACTTGGCCGCACGCTCCAGCAATCGCGAGTGGTTGTAAAAGATGTCGCCGGGAAAGGCCTCGCGCCCCGGGGGGCGTCTGAGAAGCAGCGAGACCTGACGGTAGGCGGTCGCCTGCTTGGAAAGGTCATCATACACGATCAGCGCATGCTTCCCGTTGTCACGATAGTATTCCCCGATAGCGCAACCCGAATAAGGTGCGATGAACTGCTGAGTCGCAGGGTCGCTCGCACAGGCCGCTACGACCGTGGTGTATTCCATGGCACCGTGGCGCTCGAGCACGTCGACCACCTGGGCGACGGTCGACTTCTTCTGCCCGACGGCAACGTAAATACAGTAGATGTCGGTCCGCTTCTGATTGATAATGGCATCCACACAGATCGCGGTCTTCCCGATCTGGCGGTCGCCGATGATCAATTCACGCTGTCCGCGGCCGATCGGCGTCATGGCGTCAATGGCCTTGACCCCTGTAAACATCGGCTCCTTAACAGACTGCCTTGCAATAACGCCGGGGGCTACGACCTCAATGCGGCGGAACTCCGTGGCATTGATCGGGCCCTTGCCGTCAAGCGGCTGACCCACGGCATCGATAACGCGGCCAAGAACTGGCTCCCCGACCGGGATTTCAGCGATGCGGCCGGTCCGCTTCACCGTGTCCCCTTCCTTGATCTGGCTGTCGTCGCCCATGATGGCGACACCCACGTTGTCCTCCTCGAGATTGAGGCACAGGCCGTAGATCCCACCTGGAAATTCGAGCATCTCCATGGCCATGGCATTCTCCACGCCATAGACACGCGCGATTCCGTCGCCAACGGACAGAACCGTGCCTGTCTCGCTCACTTCCACCTTTTTCTCATAATCCTTGATCTGGCTGCGGATTACCTGACTTATCTCTTCTGCTTTGATTTCCATTAGTTATATTCACCCCTTTTCAATGATTCTTTTAACCCTTCCAGCTGGGCTTTCACACTACCATCCAATACCAAATCCCCTATCTTCACGACCAGCCCCCCGATCAGGGACTCATCCACCTTCACCTCGAACCTGACTTCCTTGGAAGTCAAATCGGACAGAGTCTTCTTCAGCTTCTCCAGGGCCTGAGTCTTAAGAGGCTTGGCCGTCAGGATATCCGCACGGGTGACATTCGAAAGCGCATCGGTGAGCTTTACATAGTAGTCGGTGATATCCGGGATGGCTCCGATACGATTCTTCTCGAGCAGGAGTTTCAGGAAGTTGTTGACCATCGCGGGAAATTCACTCTTCTCCAGGACAAAATCAAGGACCTTTTTCCGGTCCTCCACCGAGAAGATCTTGTTTGAGATGACTGCGAAAAAATCCGGGTTGGCTTTGCAGTAGTCGACGAATGCCTGCAATCCCTTCCCGTAGGATTCATATTGACCGTCTTGCTGCCCCAAACTCAGCAGCGCCTTTGCATATCGTCTGGAAACCTTTGAGCCGCTCAATGTAGCTTCCCCACCCTTTCTATGAATTCATCAACCAAATGTTCCTGATCACTCGCCTTGATCTGTTTGACGATAAGATCCTGAGCCTTCTGGGCCGCTACGTTGACGATCTCCTCGCGCAAACGGTCTTTGGCACCCTGGATCTCACGCTGAATCGTCGATTCCGCCTGGCCCATGATCTGTTGGGCCCTTTCCTTCGCCTGGGCAATGATCTTGTCTTTCTCTACAAGACCTTCAGCCTTGAACTGCTCGACAATCTCCTTCTTCTTGATCTCGAAGTCCTTGAACTTCTGCTCGAGTTCCTGGTATCGCGCCTCGGCCGCAGCTTTTTCCTTCTGCAGTTCCTCCATGCGCCGCTTGATATCCTCTCTCCGCTGAGCAAAATAGTCCTTTAAAGAAGTCTTCTTGATCACAACAACCAAGATGATAACGAGCAGGGCGAAATTGATACAGCGATACAGCAGATCCATCAGCCTGCCGCTGTCATCGGCAGCATGTTCACCACCGCCGCTCGCCGCATAGGCAACCACAGCCGCTGTACACAACAGGGTGGTCATCAGCCCGGCTGACATCCATCGCAGACCTTTACCGGTTCCACCTTTCCTCATAATCAGAAAGCCCTCCCCAAAACTTTTTCGGCCAGATCTTTCGAAAAAGCAGCCACTTGCGCTTCCAGTTCCTTCCGCACGGCCTCCATTCTCGCATCCAGGTCGGCTTTAGCCTCGGTCATGCGCTGGGCTACAGCGCTCGAAGCCTCCTGAAGGATGCCGACCTCCTCCTTATGCGCATCCCCCTTCAGCTTTTCCTTTTGGGCAAAACCTTCCTTGCGTGCCTGAACGACGCTTTGTTGAATGGCAGCCTCGCTCTTCCGGGAGTGCTCCCTGAGGTCCGCAACGGCCTGCTCCAGAGTCCCCATCCTCTGTCTCCGCTCCGCAATGATTCGCCGGATCGGTTTGTACAGGATCAGGTTCAACACAAAGAGGAGGATTAGGAAATTGGCAATTTGAATGAGCAGAGTGTGATTTGCCGAAAGCATAAATAACTCACCCTTCCTTCATTTTGATTAAGTTAATCCACGGGGTAAGGCCTTTTACAAAAAAAAGCGCATGTTGTCAAAACATTTTTTGGTCTGCGGCCAACGATTTCCAGCTCCACCTGAAGCCCAATCCAGGCCGGTTGAATATCTCTAACCAGGTGGTCTCCATCCGGTAATGATTTTCCGGTACAACTCAATTTCCAAACCTGAAATGGGGATTTTTGGCCAATATCAAGGAAATCAACCGCTTGCGCAGAGGCGACCTGCAGGTCGCCGCACAAGCAAACGAAAGATTGACGCCGAGATTGGCCAAAAAGACCATTTCCAGATGGAATCCAGGTAGGGGCTTGAACCCCTTCAGCCGGGCTGCATAACACAAAGCCATGCGATTTGCAAGGGGAAACAGCCCACCTTCCGAAACGGCTGTTTTGCCGCTTTCAACGTCAACCTGCACCTTCGCTTGTTTGACAGCCTGCAGGTCGGATTCACGCAACCGCTCGATTTTCTATATATTAAAACAAAGCGGGACACGCTGTGAGGCAGGGGACTGTGCACACGCAGCGTTCGAAGAAAAAATCCTCATTCCGGACTGAAAACTGGATCGTACTCGAAAATCGGTTCACGATGGGCAGTCAACGATCTCTGCGCGTCGGATAGACCCATCCCATGGAAAGTCGATTCCATTGACTTTTTCCGCCAGTCACCCCAAAATGCGAGCCATCGGAGAAGGTTTCATTCCACACAGCGCATCGGCGGCCGGGTGCCGTCCGAGCCGACTATCTAGTCTCCATCCGGAAATGATTTTCCGGTAGAACTCAGTTTCCAATCCGGAAATGAGGATTTTTGGCCAATATCAAGAAAATCAAGTGTTTGCGCGGAGGAGACCTGCAGGTCGCCGCACAATCAAACGTGCAGATTGACGCCGAGATTGGCCAAAAAGGCCATTTCCGGATGGAAACTATCTACATTCAGCAAGGAGCAAGGGCATGGCTTTCAAACGTGTCAGAGATATCTTCGCGAAAATGCCGGAAGCGTTCGACCCAAACGCCGCTCAGGGTCTGGATGCGACAATCCGGTTCGACATCACGGGCAGCGACGGAGGCCAGTGGTCCGCCGTCATCAGAGATAACACCTGCACCATCGAAGAAAACCTGCCTAGCGAGCCCTCGGTGATCCTGACCATGTCGGATCAAACCTGGATCGCAATGGTCAACCGGGAGCTCAACGGCATGCAGGCCTTCATGACCGGGAAACTGCGGGTCAAAGGGAATATCCTGCTGGCCCAAAGGATCTACGAGCTTTTTCCTTTATGACAGGGCGATTTTCCGGAGCCTTTGGAGGTGGTGCCCGCCGCTTGCACGTGGCGGCGGCCGCACTCCCTCTCTGGTTATGGATCGGCTCAATGCCTGAAGGCCCTTTGTCCGGTGAAAACCATAGTCACTTGTGGACGGGCCTCGTTGCATGCGTCGATCACCTCGAAATCCCGGAGAGAGCCTCCGGGTTGAATCACCGCTCCGATCCCCTCTCTGATCCCCACATCGACACCATCACGGAACGGGAAAAAGGCATCGGACACCATGGAAGCACCGATCAACCCGCCCTTGGCCTCTGCGGTCTCCGCCTTGATTTCCTCCAGCAGATCCCTGGCTTTTTCACCCTTTCTGACCTGTAATTCCAAATCCTTATAAGCTTGCCCGTGCCGTCGGAAGCACAAGGCGTCGGCATACTTCGTATAGGCTTTGAAGACGGCGATTTCAGCGACCCCTACGCGATCCTGTTCGCCTGTGCCAATCCCGACTGTCACACCGTCCTTTACATACAGGACCGAATTCGAGGTCACCCCCTGCTCGACCTGCCAACCAAAAAGGAGGTCTTCCACCTCCTGCGGTGCCGGCGCCCGCTCAATGCTATAGGAGCGCCCGTCGTGAACGGCGCTGGCCGGCTTCAAATCGGCGGCAGAGCGGACCGCATTCAACGGAGACTGCTGCAATATCAGTCCACCGTCCATGAGACTCTTGAAATCGACGAAGCGCAGAGCGGCGTAGGCCTCCAGTCGCTCCATTCCCGGGACACGAATGACACGAAGATTCGACCGCTTTTTCAAAATGTCCAGCGCCCCTTCCTCGAAATCGGGGGCCCCAACCACTTCCAGATAATTCTTGGCAATCTCGGCGGCGGCAATAGGGTCGATCGGGCGGTTAAAAACGGCACACCCACCAAAGGCGGCGATCCGATCCGCCATGTCGGCCTTCAGATACGCATCGGCGCAGGTCTCTCCATAGGCGACGCCGCAGGGATTGTTGTGTTTCACAATGACCGCTGCAGGGCGGGATTTCAAGTATTTCAATATGTTCAGAGCATTATCCAGATCCGTCAGATTGATCTTGCCGGGATGTTTCCCGCTCTGGAGCATGTGCTGTTCGGATACAGCGGAGACGAGCCCCCATCCCGGGCGGATAAATTCACAGCCACCGAGGATCAGGTTCCCCCCTGTCAGTTCGTACAATGCAGCCTCCTGGCCCGGGTTCTCCCCGTAGCGCAACCCCTTTTCGACCAGCCCGCCGGTCTTTTCATCCGGTATACGCCACGTCCGTTTCCGATAAACGAGGGTCTGACCACCGAATGAAATCGTCAATTCATCGGGAAAATGGTCATCCATCACCGTTCGGTACATCTGCTTCAAATCCTGGCCCATCCGTCTTTCCTCCCCATCAGGCGCTTGGTTCGTTTTTGCGCTTTTCTACATAGGCATAAGCGTTGTGATTGTGGATGGATTCGAAGTTCTCCGACTCCACCGCGAACCAGGTGATATTGTTGTCATGATTCAGTTTGACGGCGATTTCCCGAACGATGTCCTCGACGAACATCGGATGGTTGTAAGCCCTCTCCGTCACGTATTTTTCATCCTCCCTCTTCAGGACCGAATAGACATCGCAGGACGCCGATTCCTCGACCAGCCTGATCAGATCCTCGATCCACACGAATTTCTTGAAACGCACCTGAAGCCGCACCTCACCCCGCTGGTTATGGGCACCGTAATCGCTGATCTCCCTGGAACAAGGGCAAAGTGTGCAGATCGGCACGTTGAGCATAATCACAAGGTCCGAGCGGCGCCGAAGTGAGCCCTTGAAAGTGCATTTGTATTCCATCAATCCTTCCGAGCCGGTGACGGGCGCCGCTTTCTTCACAAAATATGGAAACGTGATCTCCATGTGGGCGCTTTCCGCATTGAGCTATCCCTTCAAAACTTTACCGAAATCCTGGAGGAAATGAAGGATATCTCCATGTGGGCGCTTTCCGCATTGAGCTATCCCTTCAAAACTTTACCGAAATCCTGGAGGAAATGAAGGATATCTCCATGTGGGCGCTTTCGGCGTTTAAGCGGTCTTTCATTTCCTGAAGAATCTGTGAAAAATTCTGCAGCGATATCCTTCGACTATGTTCGTTCAGTATCTCCACGAACCGGCTCATATGCGTGCCTTTGTAGTAGCGTGGAAGGTCCACGTACATATTGATCTTCGCTACGGTCTGCTGACTCCCCATGTCCTTGTCCAACACTGTGATGGGGTAACGAATCCCTTTCACACCGACCTGATCGATGTCGATGTTTCTGTAATCCATATGACTCTGAATATCCTGCATTGATCTCACCCGAACTGATCAAAGCCGCAAGGCGGGCATGACAACGAATCGGATATACCGCCCCTTGGTCTAAATCAGATAGTCTTTCAATTTCTCCTGTAAAGAATCCGGCCAAGGATCGTCGCCCAGGAATGCGGCGACCTCTTCACGTGTCAGTTGGCGAAGGATCTCAACCGGTAACTGCCTGAGCACCTCCAGTTTCTGAGGATCGGGGTCTTTTGGTCCAGCCATGGTTTCATCAACCTCCTGATTCGGTTGTTTAGATCGGGAAAAGGTTTGGATTGAAGCAGGCCCACCCGGAAACGAAGCTTTGAACTCGACATAGCTTCCAGGCCGGAAATGAGGATTTTTGCCAAGATCAAGGAAATCGAGCGGTCGCGCGGAGGCATACGAATAGCACGCCGCACAAGCAAGCGCAGATTGACGCAGAGATTGGGCAAAAAGACCATTTCCGGAAGGAACGATCGTAAGAACCGGGCCGGGTGCCGACGACCGTCCAGAACCCACGGACCGGCTCAATGTGTCTGCAATATGCCAGAATTCCAGGGTCCTGTCACCCCCTTGTTTTCAAAGAAATGCCTTTATGCCGATGACCATGCTGCACATGGTCCACAGACGGGGAAGGGCTTCCTGTCTCCGGAACCGCTGGCCACCCATGCAACCGGAAAGATACCACATGGGCATACGAGTTACATTTCAGTAACGGGAAACGCCCCCCGGAATCAGGCACGCAGGGTCCCGGTAGAGGATGATTGAAAGCCCTGCTTGGAGGCGGGCATGTGCCCTGAACCCGTCTTTGCCGGGAAAACCGTCTGCGAGCAGGCACGATTGCGATCAGCCGAAATCGGATTGACATAACGCCCATCCTCAGAGGAACCGGGTTTGGCATCAAGCATGCAGAAAATTCTTGCGGACTGCTTTGTTCCGATCCTCGAAGAACGGGCTGCATCGCCGGCTGCGCCGACATGCGCGACCGTCCGCCGCAGCGCCGCCTGGTAGACGCAAAACGATGCTCGGGCCTCCGGAATACAGACCGGCGGGTGAACCTTTTCTCAAGAGACGGTTCAAGCATGTCATTTCAGACAGGCAAAAAGCATGGAGGACGCGCATGATGACCTTTAGCGGAGATCGGCGTTTGCACGTCTGCCGGCAAGAGCCGGAGGATGCAGGGTGAGCACCATGGACAAAGTGGACCTGACCGTGCCGGTCATGCTCATTTCAACGAAGACCGGCCGCAAAGGGGAGACGGAAAGACGCTTCCTGACCCCCTTCGGACCTCTGGACATCACACTCAGGAGGAAAGGATCCCGCGGTCCAGAAGAAAAAAGCGTTACCGTGGTCGTCAGCGGAGCCGTCGAAGAATGGCTGATGTATGATCTTGCTGTTGCCGAGTTCAGGAAAACCCTTCTCGACCTCGTTTACAGCCTCGTAGAGGGGGAGCTCACTGAGTCAGGGGGGCGAGAGGGAATTCCCCTGGTTGTCGAACTCAAAAAAAGCAACGTCCGCCTTACCCCCAAGCTGCCGGACCCACCCCCGCCTTCCCCCGACCGGACCTGAGCCTTACCGACCGGCTTGCACCTCATCATCGATTTCGGCGCCATCTGGCATGGGTGATATGAAATTTTTTTATCTTATAATTAAGGGCCCGTGGACTGATCCCCAGAAGGGCTGCGGCATCTTTCTGCACCCAAAGACAATCTTCGAGCGCGTTCAGAATCATCTGCCTCTCGTGGCTGTCAAGGGAGCGTACGGCCGTCTGAGCTTCGCACTCGGGAGAAGCTTGCGGCACGATGACGGCATCGGGAAGATGAATGCTGTCGGGCTGAATCACATCGGAATCTTCGAGGATAACCGCCCTTTCGATGGTATTCGCCAGCTGGCGGATATTGCCGGGCCAACGGTAATCGATGAACCGGTCCAGGACATGCGGAGCGAATCCTTGGATACACTTGCCCAACTGCCGGCAGCTACGATTCAGCAGATGCTTTGCCAGACTCGGAATACATTCCCTTCTTTCCCGCAGCGGGGGGAGATGCACCCGTAGAACATTCAATCGGTAATAAAGATCCTCCCTGAATTTACCCTCACGCACCTGCTCTTCAGCGTCCCGATTGGTCGCGGCGATCAGGCGTACATCCGATTGGATCGTCCGGTTGCCGCCCAGACGTTCAAACGACTTCTCTTCGAGAAAGCGCAAAAGCTTGGCCTGCAGCCCCAAAGCCATCTCACCGATTTCATCCAGAAAGACCGTACCTCCTTTACCCTGTTCGAGGCGTCCGATACGGGTCTTCGATGCCCCCGTGAAGGCACCCTTCTCGTGGCCGAAAAGCTCACTTTCAAGGAGNTTATCAGGGATGTTGGCGCAGTTGATCTTGATAAAAGGCTTGGCCCTCCTCATGCTGTTGAAGTGAACCGCACCGGAGAGAAAGCTTTTTCCCGTTCCCGTCTCTCCCGTCACCAGGATGGTCGAATCCGTCTGTGAAAACTTTTTGAGCGTGTCGATCAACCTCTTCATCGCAGGGCTGCATGCGATGATCTGACCAAAGTCATAGATCACGTCCTGCGATCTTCTGAGATAGTCTATTTCGTTCCGCAGACTCCGGTTCTCGATAGCCCGCTCGATGGCGACAAACAGTTTTTCCTTGGAGAAAGGCCGGGAAACAAAATCGAAAGCCCCGCCTTTGATCGCCTTGACGATCAGGCTCGGCTCCTCCGAATCACCGGCGGCCAGAACCGGGGTATGCGAAGACCACTCGGCGACCTTGCCAAGGATGCCGAGCCCCCCCTCGTCCGCCCCGTTCAGACCTACAATGACGACATCGAACTGCGTCTGTTTGAGAACCGAAGGGATTTCCTCTCTGTCCCAACAAAAAACAACCCGATGAGGCGGGTTGAGGACCTGGGTGTATTGACCCTGATTCTGTCTGTCTGGATCGATTGCCAGTATCTGCAGTTTTTCGGACACGACAGCCTCTCGGGAACGGAATGATTTCTCATCCGCCAAACGGTTCTAAAGAGTATCCATCCGGAAATGATTTCGCGGTAGGACTCTGTTTCCAATCCGGAAATGAGGATTTTTCTTTACACCCTTCGGGTGCTCAGTCCCCCCCTGCGGGGCGGGTCCCGGTTTCTTCACGCCCTTCGGGTGCTCAGTCCCACCGCTTCGCGGCGGGTCCCGGTTTAGCCCATACCAAGGAAATCAAGCGTTTGCGCAGAGGCGACCTGGTGCTCGCCGCACAAGCAAACGTGCAGATTGACGCCGAGATTGGTCAAAAAGACCATTTCCGGATAAATCTGAAGACGTTTTCGGTTCGGAGTACCGGGCCTTGCGCCACCGTTCGGCAAGGGAGGACATCCAGCCCAGCCGGCCTGACGCTACCTCAAAACAGTCAAAAATTCAATATTTTGGTGAAAAAGACCCGGATTGCAGCTCCGCTGCCCGCCTGCGCGCAGCGGACGCTTTGGAGCTTTCCCCAAGCGCCCCGTAGCACAGGGCTGCGTACTGGAGCCCCTGCACAGACTCCGGGAATCTCAAGAACAGGGTCAGCGCCTCCCAGTATCGACCCATGTTCATCAAACTGACCCCCATGCAGACACACAGCGGCTCACTTTGGGGGAAAAGCCCTAAGGCCTGATCGAGAACCTCCACCGCCTCGGCATGAGCGCCCCGCTTCTGAAGAAGGACCCCAAGCCCCAGGAAAGCCCGGTGGTCGCCATGGTAGCCGAGGGATCGTCGGTAAAGCCACTCTGCGAGTCCCGCCTTGTCACGGATTTCTTCGATTCCAGCATAATCGCCATGACTAAGGGTCATGCCCAGCCGGGAAAGAAAATCAGCGTGCCGAGAATAAAGCTCAGGTAGATCAACCAGTTGTAGCGAGCGAATGTAGCTTTCCAATCCACGGTGGAAACCGGTGCGCAATATCCGGCCGTATTCGAGAATCTTTTCGGGACCCAGCTCCGTATCGGTTTCGAAATACATGACGTCTTCGACACGCTTCAGCCAGATATCATCGGTAAGCCCCGAGCGGCGGATATAATCGGCATACAGAGCCGTGCCGGGAAACAGATCGAGGATGTAGAAGATGACGCTGAGCGGTTGGATGTCGTCCATCAGATCGAGCGTCGCCTGGATCGTGTCGGCATTTTCCCCCGGGCATCCATAGATGAAATAGGCCCGGGCCAGGATGCCATAGGCCTGCGTCAACCGGAAGGCCTTCCGGATCTCAGTCTGGCTGATCTTCTTCCCAAGCCTCTCCCTTATTTCGGGCGAACCGCTTTCAACGCCGTAACTGATCTGGACACAGCCCGCCTTGCGCATCCAGTAGAGAAGCTCCTCGTGGATATCCTTGACTCGGCAGATAGCAGCCCAGGATATATCGAGTCCCCTGGCCAAAATGTCCTTGCAGATCGCGATCACCCGGTCGGGCTGGAGCGTGAAGGTATCGTCCGACACATAAAAAAAGCGCTGACCGCGACGATACAACCGCTCGATCTGGTTGACGAAATAGGAGGGTGAATGGAACCTCACCTTGTGGCCCCAAAACGCCGGCGAACCGCAAAAGGTGCACCGGCCAGGACACCCACGGCTCGATGTCAGGTGCTGGAAATCGAAATAGTGAGCCGGGTCCGGCAGTCGGTCAAGCTGCTCGACAGGAGAGCCAGGCCCGTTGAAGACGATCCGATCCTCCTCCCGACAGGCGATCCCGGGAATTCGGCGGACGGCCTTCCTGTCCCCCCTCTCGAGACAACGCAGGAGCTCCAGAAACGCCCGCTCCCCTTCGCCCACGACAGCGTAATCGACCTCTGGAAAATGCCGCAGGAAATGCTCCCACAAAAAGGTGGGCCCGATTCCCCCGAACACCACCGGGACTCCGGGATGAATCTTCTTGGCCAAGCGCGCCATTTCGAGCCCGGGCCATCTATTGGCATGCAGGATCGAAAACCCGATGACATCGGGTTTTCGATCCGCGATCATCTTTTCAATGATCTCCGGCCGTCCCCTCATCGGATGGGTGTTCAGGATCTCGACCTTTCGCCCGTCGGCCTCGAGCGCTGCACCGATATAGAACAATCCAATCGGCACCACCGACGCGTCTTCGTCGTGCAGCCGCTCCTCGAGGCAGTGCGGGTAGATCAATAAAATCTCGTTCATGTGGTTACCATGCCGGCCGCCCACCGGAATATCTCCAGATCCCGAGTGGAAAAGGATTTTCACAAAAAAAAGCTTGACAAGCTTTCGGCCTCTCCCTAAAGTAGAAAAATAATCTTTTGACGAGAAAATAGCCTGTATGAGCTACCTGGACTTTAACATCATCGCCATTATCAGCGCAACAGGGATCCTGGTATCCTTGTTGCTTCTCCTTTTGGTCGTACGACTCAAGTCCCCGGACCTGATAATGGCTAAGTAGCAAGCGAGTTTCCCCAAATCCGTTATCAGGTCCGCCTGATAACGGATTTTTTTTTGGCCTTTCGCATCAAGGGAGCAACGTCATGGCGGTACAGATCATCATCTACGACACAACGCTCAGGGATGGAACTCAGGGTGAACAAGTCAACCTCTCAGCCGAAGACAAACTGCGGATCGCCCGCAAGCTCGACGGCTTTTGCATCCACTATATAGAAGGCGGGTGGCCGGGCTCGAACCCGAAAGACGCCCGATTCTTCGAAATGGCTGCACGGAACGACTTCAAGCATTCCCGTTTGACCGCCTTCGGAAGCACCCACAGAGCGCAGATACAGCCCGAGGACGACCCCAGTATTCAAGCCCTGCTGAACTCGGGGGTGCAGACCGTGACCGTCTTCGGCAAGAGCTGGGATCTCCATGCGGAGGAAATCCTCGGCATCTCCCTGGAACAGAACGCAGATTTGATAGAAAACACCGTCCAATATCTGAAGGAAAAGGGCCTGGAAGTCATCTATGACGCAGAGCATTTTTTTGACGGGTTCAAACGCAACCAGGGCTACGCCATGCAGACCCTCGCCGCCGCCGAAAAAGGCGGAGCGGATTTCCTGGTCCTCTGCGACACGAATGGCGGCACATTGCCCGGAGAGATCCAGACCACCATGCAGCATGTCGCCCCGCGCGTCCGCACGCCGCTCGGGATCCACGCCCACAACGACTGCGGTCTGGCCCTGGCCAATTCCCTGACCGCGGTGCAGAACGGCGCCGTCATGGTACAGGGGACCATCAACGGGTACGGCGAGCGATGCGGCAACGTCGATCTGATCGCCGTCATCGGCAACCTGCAGGTCAAGATGGGCTATGACTGCATTCCGCCTGAAAAGATCCGGCACTTGACCGAACTTTCACGCTTCGTCAGCGAGGTGGCCAACGTCCCGCCCGTCAACCAGCGCCCGTTTGTGGGGCGCAGCGCCTTCGCGCACAAAGGAGGCGTCCATGTGAGCGCCATCCTCAAGAACCCTGCGGCCTATGAGCACATCGAACCCGAGCAGGTCGGAAACCGCCGACGCGTCCTGGTCTCCGATCTGTCGGGAAAGAGCAATATCGAATTCAAGACCCAGGAACTCGGAATCAAACTCGGTGGAAACGGCTACGACAGCCAGAAGGTCGTCCAGCGGGTGAAAGAACTCGAGGACCAGGGCTTTCAGTTCGAGGCCGCCGAGGGATCGCTCGAATTGCTGATCAAGAAGGTCACCGGTCAGTACCAGGATCCCTTCGTGCTGGAGTCCTTCCGCGTTACGATCGAAAAGAACCGTGACGGCGAGGACACCGCCCAGGCCACCATCAAGATCTCGGTTGGAGACGAGGTGGAAATCACGGCGGCCGAAGGCGATGGACCCGTCAACGCACTTGACCATGCCCTGCGCAAGGCGCTCGGGAAGTTCTTCCCCGAGGTCGAGGAAATGGGACTGGTCGATTTCAAGGTGCGTGTAATCGACGGCAGCGAGGGCACCGGCGCCAAGGTGCGCGTACAAATCGAGTCCCGCGACAGCCGGGAGATCTGGACCACTGTCGGGGTTTCCGAAAATATCATCGAGGCCAGCTGGCAGGCCCTGGTGGACAGCGTGCAGTACAAGCTGTCCAAAGGCCCGGTCGAGGAAAAACCCGTCAATGATACGAAACCCGCTCACATAGAGGCAACCGCCGCAGACCCTTCCCCCAGTGGAAGTCTGCGGCGGGCCCTTGGGCGTTAGCATCCCGGGAAGGACCAGAATACTGTCTTCAATCATCGCTATTTTCTTGAATCAGGGAGGCTGACGCGCTATGGAACAGATCAAGATTTTCGACACAACACTGAGGGACGGCGAACAATCACCAGGGGCCAGCATGAACGCGGCAGAGAAACTGCGTCTGGCCCGGCAGCTGGAAAAGCTGGGAGTCAATGCCATCGAGGCCGGTTTTCCGGCGGCCTCCACCGGGGATTTCGACGCGGTCAAACAAATCGCGGCCCACATCCACCAGGCGGAGGTGACCGCCCTGGCGAGGGCCAGTAAGGAAGACATCGACAAGGCCTGGGGGGCCATCCGGGATGCCGCCAAGCCACGGATCCACACCTTTCTCGCCACATCCGACATCCACATGCAGCACAAGCTGCGTATGAACCGGGACCAGGTAGTGGAAGCCGCGGCGGCCGCCGTGAAATACGCCAAGTCGCTCACGCCCAATGTGGAGTTTTCGGCTGAAGACGGGTCGCGAAGCGATCGGGACTTTCTCTGCCGGGTATTCGGAGCCGCTATCGAGGCCGGCGCCACGACGGTAAACCTTCCCGACACCGTCGGATACGCCATGCCTGATGAATTCGGGGAACTGGTGGCCTATGTCATCCAGCACACCCCGAATATCCAACGGGCGGTCGTGAGTGTGCACTGCCACAACGACCTCGGCCTGGCAACCGCCAACACCCTGGCCGGCATCAAGGCCGGTGCCCGCCAGGCGGAGGTCACCATCAACGGCATCGGAGAGCGGGCAGGAAACACTTCGCTCGAGGAGCTCGTCATGGGGCTGTATACCCGGCGGGAGATGCTGGGTTTCACCACCTCCATCCAGACCCGCGAGATCTTCCCGACGAGCCGTCTGGTGAGCATGATCACGGGTATCGTCGTACAGCCCAACAAGGCCGTGGTCGGCGCCAACGCCTTTGCCCACGAGGCCGGCATCCACCAGGACGGCGTCCTCAAGAACCGCATGACCTATGAGATCATGGAGCCTGAGACGATCGGCCTGTCCAGCAACCGCCTCGTGCTCGGAAAACACTCCGGGCGGCATGCCTTCAAACAGAAGCTGGCGGATATGGGATACGAGCTGTCAGAAGAGGATCTGAACCGCCTTTTCGACCGCTTCAAGGGACTCGCCGACAAACGGAAGGAGATCCTCGACGAAGACATCGAAGTCCTCGTGGCCGAAGAAATCCTGCGGGTGCCGGACACCTACCAGTTGGACTACCTGAATGTCGTGAGCGGGACGATGGCGGTCCCGACGGCCACGGTGAAGCTAAAGATCAACGGTGAAACCGCCCAGAGCGCCGGCTTCGGCGTGGGCCCGATCGACGCGGCGTTCAACACGATCGCCAAGATGACGGGCACGACGTCCAAACTGCTTCGCTTCTCCGTCAACGCCATCAGCGGCGGCATGGACGCCCAGGGGGAAGTGACCGTGCGTCTTCAGGAAAACGGTCTGGTGGCCCTCGGCAAAGGCGCGGACCCGGACATCATCACCGCCAGCGCAAAGGCGTTCCTGAACGGGCTGAACCGCCTCGAGTACATGAAACGCAACCCCTCCATATCCGCGGAGGAACGGATCTTATAGATTCCCGGGTCGACCCCGGCGGCGCCCGGGTGGCAGGACTTTCGAACCACCGGGCATCTGCCGCTCCAGGAGACCGTCTAGGCGGCTTGGAGCGGCGGGCCCCAAGACCCGGAAACGGAAATCAGAAAGGGAAAAACGCATGACCCCCATGACACTGACTGAAAAGATCCTGGCCCGGCACGCAGGGCGGGATGCCGTCCAACCGGGCGAACTCATCGACGTCGAGGTCGATCTGGCGCTCGCAAACGACATCACGGCACCGCTGGCGATCGGGGTATTCGAAGGCTTCGGCCTGAACCGGGTCTTCGACCGTGAGAAGGTCGCCCTGGTCCCGGACCATTTCGTACCCAACAAGGACATCCCGTCGGCGCAGCAGGCCAAGCTGATGGCGGATTTCGCCGCCCGATACGACATCGAGCACTATTTCGAACTGTCCGAATCCGGGATCGAGCACGTGATCCTGCCTGAAAAAGGCCTCGTCGTCCCGGGCGACCTGGTGATCGGGGCCGACAGCCACACCTGCACCTACGGCGCGCTAGGGGCCTTCTCGGCCGGTGTCGGGAGCACGGATCTGGGCGTCATTATGGCCACAGGACGCATCTGGTTGAAGGTGCCCGCCGGCATCAAGGTGGTTTATCGAGGCCGGCTGCAGCCCTGGGTCGGCGGCAAGGATCTGATCCTGAAAACCATCGGGATCCTGGGGGTGGAGGGCGCCGGCTACAAGACCCTCGCCTTCTGCGGCGAAGGAGTCCGGCAGCTCGGGATGGACGACCGGTTCACGATGGCCAACATGGCCGTCGAGGCGGGCGCCAAAAACGGGATCTTCGCCCCCGACGAGATTACACGCGAATACATGGCAGGCCGAAGCAAGCGGGAAGGCGTATATCTGGCGGACGACCCGGACGCCGTCTTCGAACAGGAGATCGAAATCGACCTGGAGGCCCTCGAGCCGCAGGTCGCCTTTCCCCACTCGCCGGAAAACGTCCGCCCCGTTTCGAAGGCAGGGGACGTCAAGCTGGATCAGGTCTTCATCGGCTCCTGCACCAACGGCCGACTGAGCGATCTGCGCAAGGCCGCCGACGTGCTGAGAGGGCGCTCGGTCGCCCGCGGCACCCGGCTGATCGTGATCCCCGGCTCTCCGGCCATCTACCTGGACGCGATCCGGGAGGGCATCATCGAAACGCTCCTCGAGGCGGGTGCCGTCATCGGCCCGCCCTGCTGCGGGCCTTGTCTCGGAGGCCACATGGGCATCCTCGCGGAAGGCGAGAGGGCCCTCTCGACCAGCAACCGCAATTTCATCGGACGGATGGGTCACCCGAAAAGCGAGGTCTACCTGGCCAATCCTACCGTTGCAGCCGCATCCGCCGTAACCGGGCATATCACCGCTCCCGACGCCCTGTAAAGGGAGCGGATGCCGAATGGGCGTTCCGGCTCATCAGCACGGCAATGCCCAGACCTCTCCCTCAAAAAGGGAGGAAAGCACCCCCCCTTCCCACCAGGAAGGGGTTTCGACGGGGCCCCCGGCCACAGATGGGGGCCCCAATACCCCACGGGGCGCGGCACGCTGAATGCTGCGCCCGACCAGGACGAACGGCTGGATCGGTCGGATCCCGCAAAGCATAACGGTACAGATTAGGTACCCTGGAGGACACACGCACTATGCATTTTCAAGGCAAGGTTTGGAAACTGGGTGATCACATCGACACGGACCTCATCATTCCCGCGCGGTTCCTGAATGTATCCGACAAAGACATCCTGGCGAAGAACTGCTTTGCGGACCTGCGTCCCGAGTTCGCGGGGGACGTCCGGAAAGGGGACATTCTCGTTGCCGGCGTCAATTTCGGCTGCGGCTCATCCCGCGAGCATGCCCCGTGGGCCATCAAGGCGGCCGGGATCGATGTGATCATCGCCAAAAGCTTCGCGCGCATCTTTTACCGCAACGCCTTCAATATCGGGCTGCCCATCCTGGAATCGGAGGAGGCGGCGGACGCCGTCGAGGAAGGAGACCGGCTCGATGTGGATCTGACCACCGGCCGCATCAGCGTAGTTGGAAAGGACCGGGTTTTTCAAGCCAAACCCGTTCCGGATTTCATGCGCCAGATCATCCTGGCCGGTGGGCTCGTAGACTACGTCAAACAGAAGGCCCGCGCCTGATTCGCTCCCTCGGACACAGGGATTCGAGAACCCGCAGGGGCACTCCGCCGAACGTGCGAGACCGGCCGCGGCGGAGGCGGCTGCATCGGCGCCGTGCCCTGCCGGGAATTTCCGCACCGAGATCGATGCGGTATGGATTCAAACACAAGGAAAGGTTGAAACAGGATGAAACTGACTGGAGCCAAGATACTGATGCAATCCCTGAAGGAAGAAGGGGTGGATACCATTTTCGGGTACCCCGGGGGTGCCGTGATCGATATTTACCATGAGCTGGTGCAAACCGACATCCGGCATATCCTTGTCCGCCACGAACAGGGTGCCGTGCATGCCGCCGACGGCTACGCGCGTGCATCCGGGCGCGTCGGCGTCTGCCTGGTGACTTCCGGCCCGGGGGCGACCAACACCGTCTCGGGGATCGCCTCGGCCTACTTCGACTCCATCCCGATCGTCGTCCTCACGGGGCAGGTCCCGACCCAGTTGATCGGAAACGACGCCTTCCAGGAGGTCGACATCGTCGGGATCACCCGGCCCTGCACCAAGCACAACTACCTGGTCACACGGGTCGAAGACCTGGCCCGCGTCGTCAGGGAGGCCTTTCACATCGCGAAATCAGGAAGGCCCGGCCCGGTCCTCATCGACCTCCCGAAGGACCTCATGAGCAAGAAGTGCGAATACCGGCCGCCGAAGGATGTCAATCTGAAGTCGTATCAGCCGACTTACCGCCCCAACACGAAGCAGCTTCACAAGGTGGTGAAGCTGATCAAGGAGGCCAAGCGGCCGATGATCGTCGCCGGAGGCGGCGTCGTCCTCTCGAAAGGCTCCGAGGAACTGAGGAAGTTCGCTGAAAAGATCCAATCACCTGTGAGCACGACCCTGATGGGACTGGGGGCCTTTCCCACCCAGACGCCGCTCTGGCTCGGCATGATCGGCATGCACGGGACCTACCGCGCCAACATGTCGACCGCAGCCTGCGACCTCATGATCGCAATCGGCGTCCGGTTCAGCGATCGGGTCACGGGAAAGACCGACGCCTTCGCCCATCAGGCCAAGATCGTCCACATCGACATCGACCCGACCTCTATCCGCAAAAACATCCCGGTGACCATTCCGGTGGTGGGGGACTGCCGGCAGACCCTCGAGATGCTGAACGAGCTGCTCGAGAAAGAGGATTTCAGCGGCGTCCAGAAGGCGCGAACGGCCTGGATCAATCAGATCGAAGAGTGGAAGAGCACGAAACGGCTTGCCTACACCCAGTCCGACACCATCAAACCGCAGTACGTCATCGAAAAGCTCTATGAATTGACGGCCGGCAAGGCCCTGGTGACGACGGAGGTGGGGCAGAACCAGATGTGGACCGCCCAGTATTACCATTTCGACCAGCCGAACAGCTTCATCACCTCAGGCGGCCTCGGCTGCATGGGCTTCGGCCTGCCGGCGGCCATCGGGGCGCAGGTCGCCAGACCGGACAAGCTCGTCGTGGACATTGCCGGGGACGGCAGCATCCAGATGAANATCCAGGAGATGGCCACCGCCGTGCAGTATGGGCTGCCGGTCAAGATCATCATCCTGAACAACCAGTACCTCGGCATGGTTCGGCAATGGCAGGAGCTGTTTTACAACCGCTGTTACGCCTGCACGGGAATGGAGCACGCCCCGGACTTCGTCAAGCTGGCAGAGGCTTACGGGGCGGTCGGCCTGCGCGCCACCAAACCCGAAGAGGTCGAGGAGACCCTCAAGCAGGGGCTCGCCCTGCCAAAAACGGTCATCATGGAATTCGTGGTGGAGCGGGAGGAAAAGGTGTACCCGATGGTGCCTGCAGGCGCCCCGATCACCGACATGTTGCTGGTCTAGCTTCCTTTCCTTGAGAGGCTTTTCGGCGGAAAAGGCCCCTGTCTGGATTGGAAGCCTGTCCTTACTGGATAAACATCCCCGGACGCAGAATGGTCCGGCCTGCGCCAACGCGCTCTGCGAGGCCAAGACCGGGCGGATCCCGAGGAATCCCAACCTCACTCAACCTGGAGAAATACCGATGGATGATGAACATCGAGAAAACCACATCCTTTCGCTGATGGTCGAAAACCAGCCAGGGGTTCTTTCCCGCATCGCCGGGCTTTTCAGCGGGCGGGGATTCAACATCGAAAGCCTCTGCGTCGCCGAGACGACCGACCCGAACATCTCCCGCGTCACCCTGGTGACCACCGGCGACATGAGCATTGTGGAACAGATCAAGAAGCAGCTCAACAAGCTCATCAACGTGCTGAAAGTGTTCGATTTCACAGGCGTCAGCCACGTGGAGCGCGAACTGGTCCTCCTGAAGATCCGGGCCAAACCGGAATACCGGGCAGAGATCCTGCGCCTGGTCGATATCTTCCGCAGCCGCGTGGTCGATGTGGGAACCGATTATTATATGGTGGAAGTTACCGGCGATCAGGGGAAGATCAAGGCCTTTCTGGATCTTCTGGAACCAATGGGCATCAAGGAAATCGCGCGGACCGGCCTGATCGCCCTCCCGCGCGAAAAACAATAAAGGAGACGTTCAATGACACAGATCAATTTCGGCGGCGTGATGGAAGACGTCGTCACGGCAGAGGAATTCACCCTGGAAAAAGCGCGTGAGGTTTTGAGAAACGAGCTCATCGCCGTCATCGGCTACGGCGTGCAAGGCCCAGGGCAGTCCATGAACCTGCGCGACAACGGCTTCAACGTGATTGTCGGCCAGTCCCCCAAATTTCCGGCAGACTGGGACCGTGCCGTGAAGGACGGCTGGGTGCCAGGGAAGACCCTCTTCGATATCGAGGAGGCGGCCCGGAAGGGAACCATCATCATGATGCTCGTCTCCGACGCCGGACAGAAGGCCATCTGGCCGCTCATCAAACAGTGCCTCAGCCCGGGCGACGCCCTGTATTTCTCCCACGGTTTTTCCATTGTCTATAAGGAGCAAACCGGCGTCATCCCCCCGGGCGATGTCGACGTAATCCTCGTCGCGCCAAAGGGGTCCGGCACAACCGTGCGCACCAATTTTCTCGAGGGCAGCGGCATCAACTCGAGTTACGCCGTCTTCCAAGACGCCACGCGGAACGCCGAGGAGCGGACCAAGGCCGTCGGCATCGCGATCGGTTCGGGATACCTCTTCCCAACCACCTTCGAAAAGGAGGTGCACAGCGACCTGGTCGGCGAGCGCGGAGTCCTCATGGGCGCCCTGGCAGGCGTCATGGAGGCCCAGTACGACATCCTGCGCCGCAAGGGCCACAGCCCGAGCGAGGCCTTCAACGAAACCGTGGAGGAGTTGACCCAGAGTCTGATCCGCCTGGTGGCGGAAAACGGAATGGACTGGATGTACGCCAACTGCAGCACCACGGCCCAGCGCGGGGCCCTCGACTGGCGGAAGCGCTTCCGCGAGGCGGTGGCGCCCGTCTTCGAAGATCTTTACCAGAGCGTCGTAGAGGGCGAGGAGACCCGCATCGTCCTCGAGGCCAACAGCGCGCCGGACTACAAGGAAAAGCTCGACAAGGAGCTGGCTGAGATGCGCCACTCTGAAATGTGGCAGGCCGGCGCGGCTGTCCGTGCCCTCAGGCCCGAAAACAGGCGCCACAAGTAAGTCCCATCCCGTAAATGGGGAATGCCCTTCGAACCGCTTTCCACCAGCCAGCGCGCCTTCGCTCCGGATGACTCGAGTTCCCCATCCGCAGGATTCCGCTTGGTCTCGGCGCAACAGGATGATGATCCGCTACGAAGGGCTGTGACGGAGCAGCACGTGCAGCGCGTGAAGAAACCGGGACCCGCCCCGAAGGGGTGGGACTGAACGCGCGCAGCGCTTGAAGAAAATTCCAGATTCCCCGGATCGGATCATGATTGCTTGGGGAGATTGCTTCCCGTCAGGCATCCGGGCCTTTGCGGCAGAGAGTCCGCAGCACGATCGAGGGCTGCCCCAAACCGGTCGCCTCGATCTCTATGAAAGGAATAACATGTCAAAGCACTATACGATCGGCGTAATCCCCGGCGACGGCACCGGCCCGGAGGTCGTGGCCGAAGGGCTCAAGGCCCTCGAAGCGGCGGGGCGGAAGCATGACCTCACCTTCGATTTCAAACGATACGATCTGGGCGGCGAGGCCTATCTGAGGGACGGAACCCTCCTCCCGGACAGCGTCATCCATGAACTTCGCGAGATGGACGCCATCTTCCTCGGCGCCATCGGACACCCCGACGTCAAGCCTGGAATACTCGAAAGAGAGGTCCTGCTCAAACTGCGGTTCGAACTCGATCTCTACATCAACCTGAGGCCGGTCGTCCTGCATCCCGGAGTGGACACCCCGCTCGTGGGAAAGCAGCCGGAGGACATCGACTTCGTGGTGGTGCGCGAAAACAGCGAGGGGATGTATGCAGGGGGCGGCGGGTTTTTCAAGAAGGGTACGGCGGACGAAGTGGCCATCCAGGAATCGGTCAACACCCGCAAAGGGGTCGAGCGATGCATCCGTTACGCCTTCGAATATGCCCGCAAGAGGAACAAAGGCAAACACGTGACCCTCTGCGCCAAAACCAACGTCCTCATCTACGAATCCGACCTGTGGTTCAGGGTCTTCCAGGACGTGGCCAAGGACTTCCCCGACATCGGTACAGGGTACCAGCACGTGGATGCCCTCTGCATGTGGATGATCAAGAACCCGGAGCAGTTCGACGTGATCGTCACCGGGAACCTTTTCGGAGATATCATCACGGACATCGGGGCCATCATTCAGGGCGGCTTGGGAATCGCGGCCGGCGGCAACATCCACCCGGGCCGATCCGCCATGTTCGAACCGATCGGCGGATCGGCACCGAAATACACGGGGCAGAACAAGATCAACCCCATGGCGGCGATCGGCTCCGCACAGATGCTTCTGGAATACCTAGGCGAAGACAAGGCGGCCGGCGATGTCTTTCAAGCCATCCGCAAGGTTCTTTCCCAGGACCTGAAGAGCCTCGAAGCCGGCCGGATGGGCTACACCACCACCGAGGTAGGCGATCTCGTCGCCCGCTATATCCTGGCCTGATGCCCGGCCCGATCCGGATACCTTCGACCGGGTCTTTGTAATCATTGCGCAGGCTGTTGAAAAACGGCCGGATGCAAGATTTGCGGGATCCCATGGAATTGGAGGTCGCACTTATCCGTGCGCCGCAGTGACACGGGATGAGCTTTACGCAGCAGTCGGACGTTTTTCAACAGCCTGCGCACAAGGGATTTTCTCAACACGCTGACAAGGGATCCGCTGACCACGCCCGATGCTCAGCGGGGCTGCAGCCAACAAGATTTACTGCCTTTCTTCCAGGGCTTATTCAGCAGGCGACTACGGTTATGCAAGACCTGCGCGTCGCTGCGGTTTGCATGCATGCCATTCCGCAGGCCATCGAGCGAAATCTGGATCGTATGGAGCGGCTCGCCCGCGAGGCAGCCGCCCATATGGCTGACGTGATCTGCTTCCCTGAGCTGGCCGTAACCGGATACAAGGCAAAGCCACCCGTGCCCGCCCTGGAAGGAGAAGACTGGGAAAAGGCGGTTGCGCGGCTTTCAGCGATCGCTCGAGACACCGGGGCAGTTATCCTGGCCGGACTCGTCGAGGGAGCCCAGGGGCGATCTCCCTATATCACCCAGGCGGTGATCGCCCCGGCAGGCATCCTCGGGTTGTATCGGAAAACCCACCTCTCGCCGCCCGAAAAGACAACCTACCATCCCGGGGCCGAACTTCCGGTTTTTTCCTTCAAAAACAGCTCGTTCGGCATCCAGATCTGCTACGAAACCCATTTCCCGGAGATCTCGACGGCATTGGCGCTCCAAGGCGCGGAGATCCTCTTCATGCCTCATGCCTCCCCGCGGGGCACCCCCGAGGAAAAGCGCAACAGCTGGATGCGGCACCTCCAGGCACGGGCTTTCGACAACGGCGTCTTCGCCGTTGCATGCAATCAGGTGGGCAAGACAGTGGGCGGACTGTCCTTCCCCGGCGTTGCACTGATCCTCGGACCAGACGGACATGTCGTGGCGGAGTACGCCGGCCGGCAGGAGCAGGTCCTCGTCGCGGACCTGAAGGCCAGCCACCTGCAAGCCATCCGCTCCCACCGGATGAGGTACTTTCTCCCCAACCGCCGGCCGGATCTCTACAAAAGCCTCTTGAGAAAACCCCGTTGAAGCGGGTGGCTCCGACCACACCCGTCCGGGACTAGAATCGCATTCGAGTCCTCGCCACCGGAGAATCGGACGGTCCTTAGGTTGAAGCCTTGACCTTTAACGCAAAAAGGCACGGAACGGCTTCTTCATCCACCATTCCATGCCATGCGAAGATACTGGAAAAAATGTCGCGGCGAACCGCTCAAGCGGTTAAACGCATCCAGTCGGTTTGGGCAAACCGGCCATTTTACAGGCGCCTTTGCCCGGGCCCGATGGAAAAAGCTCATAGATATATTTCAGCTTGTAGCCCGTGACCTTGGAAAGAATCCGCACCATCGGAGCGATGCCGTTTTTCTTGTAGTACTCCTGAAGCACATTGATGACCTTCCAGTGCTCGTCGGTCAGTTCCTCGATCCCTTCCGTGCCCTTTACGTATTGCACCCAAGTTTCGTTCCAGTTATTGAAGTCATCGATGAACCCATCTTCATCGACCTGGAAGGTGTTACCTTCAAATTCTACCGTGGGCATAACAACGAACCTCCTTCTAGTGATATTGTCCCCGTTTGAACCGATTTGAGCGTATGTTTCAAATCTAAGTGAAAAAATATAATTTGAATTTTCAGCCTTGTCAACGGTTCTTTTGCCTATTCGTGAAAAAATTCCCTATCTGTGCCTCTGAATTTCCTAGCCATTTCAACGAGCCTCCGGGCCCAGAGATCGTCCCCTGCGGCGTGTACGTGCGTGTAAACCCCCAAGAGATTCTTGACCCAGAGCCCGTCCCGCGCCCCGTCGATCCCGTGGCCTCGCTCGACCTTGAAAGCGAAACGCGCCTCAGGACGACGGGTCAACCGAGGCCGCGAATAGTGAAACTCGTGTCCCCGGATAACGGTATCTTCCCTGAAAAACGGGTTGGGCGCGTCGGCCCGCAGCACGGTATATCCGTGCCCCTGCGGCCGTTTCATCAGTTCGAACGTCACCGGAAGCGCTCCGACCATCGGGTAGACCGCCTGTTCAATCTCGAGCGCCTCTCCAAGATACATGAGCCCGCCACACTCGGCATAGACCGGCAACCCCTTTTCAACCGCCGACCTCAGGGACGTGCGAAACCCCGCGTTGGCCGCGAGCCCGGCGGCCTGTGTCTCGGGAAACCCGCCGCCGATGTAAAGGCCGTCGAGCGGCGGCAGAGCAGGGTCTTCCATGGCATCGAGCCTGATGAGACGGGCGCCCAGCCGCTCGAGGACCTCCAGGTTCTCTGGATAATAGAACCAGAATGACCGGTCGAGGATGTAGCCGATGCGGACCGGTGCAGGAGGCAGAATCTCGGTCGCGGCCTCCTCTTCGGGGACCTGCAGATTCCCGGAGCCTTGCCTGGCCATGATCTCCTCGATGGCCGCCAGATCGACATGGGTCTCGACCACCTCTCTCGTCCATGCGACCGCCCTGCGTCCCTCTTCCCTTTCCTGATGAGGAACCAGGCCCATGTGCCTCTCTGGAAAAAGGTTTTTCCCGAGTTTGGGAATGCTTCCCACCACCGGGATGCCGCAGTAGGTTGCAACAGCCTCACGAATCAGGTTTTCCTGTCTCGGCCCGGCGACCCGGTTCAAGATGACACCGCAGACCCGCAGATCGGGGTCGAAGACCTGACAGCCCTTGACGACAGCGGCGACGGTCCGGGTGCTCATGGTCACATCCACCACCAGGATGACCGGGCTTCGAAGCCATTTGGCCAGTTCAGCGGTGCTGCAGCAACCCGTCACATCCAGACCATCGAAAAGGCCCCTGTTCCCCTCTACCAGGGCGAAATCCAACCCGCTCGCATGAAGTGCAAAAGACCGGATGACCTGCTCCCGCGTCATCAAGAAAGGATCCAGATTCCGGCATGGCCGACCGGCAGCGAAAGACATCCATCCGGCATCGATGAAATCCGGGCCCTTCTTGAAGGGCGCGACCGACAACCCCCGCGCCTCCCACGCCGAAGCCAGCCCCAGGGAAAGCAGCGTCTTGCCGCTCCCTCCGCGCAGCGCACTGATCGTGATTCTGGGGGGTATCGAATACATCCTGCGTCCGGTTTTTATCCTGCAAGGGCCTTTGCCGCCCTACCTCGTTTCCATCCGCGAATAGTCATTTTGGCCGATCTCGGCGTCCCCATCCACCCGGTCAATCCCCGCCAGATACGCGCTATTCCCTGGTCCGAGCGGAAGTTACCCGCCATCCAGAACCCCAGGGACAACTGATGGGTTTAATTCGGCTGGACCCGACCGATTACGCCTCCGCAATCCCTGTCTTGTCAACAAAAATCTGGTCTTTTTCTATTGACAATACGACGTTATATCTACTATAAAAGCAATCTTAAGTATTTGAAAATTGAACTAATTACAATATTCACAAGGAGTTAGCGCTCGTTTAACCCCTTGTTTTTGTGGGATCTCACACACGGTCGACATCCCTTGTCAGCGAATAAGGTCAGGTCAAAACTGGAGGGAGGAGGTGAAGTAAACCCTATTTTCTTGGACGGTTACTCCTGCAAGACTATCTATTTTCCCACGTAGAAGGAGGCATTCATAATGGCTTTCGAACCAAAAGAAGAGCAAAAAGAACTAAAATATCAAGAGCTTCGCATCTACAAGGATGATGAACTCAAGAATTACACCGAGGAAGAGCTCAAGAATTTCAAGATCAAGCACGCCACGCCCATGTTGGACGACCTCGAGAAAGGCCCCTGGCCGAGCTTCGTCGCCGACGCGAAACGCGAAGCCTTGCACCGCCACAAACTCTCCACCGACCGGATGCTCATCGAAAGAGACGTCGTGGAAGACATGCTCGGCCAGTTGCAGGACTCGTTCAATGACGGCGAAACCCACTGGAAGCACGGCGGCATCGTGGGCGTCTTCGGATACGGCGGCGGCGTCATCGGCCGTTACTCCGACATGCCCGAGAAGTACCCCTCGATCGCCCATTTCCACACGATGCGTGTCAACCAGCCCGCCAGCAAGTTTTACAACACCGATTATCTCCGCTCCCTCTGCGACCTCTGGGAATATCGCGGCAGCGGATTGATGAATATGCACGGTTCGACCGGCGACATCATCTTCCTCGGAACCTTCACCGAGCAGCTCGAGCCCATTTTTTACGAGCTGACCCATATCCTCCAGCAGGACTTGGGCGGATCGGGCTCGAACCTCCGGACCCCCTCCTGCTGCATCGGAAAGGCCCGCTGTGAATGGTCCTGCATCGACACGCAGGATATGTGCTACGAGCTAACCCATCACTATCAGGATGAGCTTCACAGACCGGCGTTCCCGTACAAGTTCAAATTCAAGTTCGACGGCTGCCCCAACGGCTGCGTCGCCTCCATCGCCCGCTCCGATATGTCCTTCATCGGCACCTGGCGCGACAACATCCGGATCGACCAGGAAGCGGTCAAGGCTTACATCGGCGGCGAGATCCCGCCCAACGCCGGCGCCCACAAAGGCAGAGACTGGGGTAAATTCGACATCCAGAAGGAAGTCCTCGACCTCTGCCCGACCCAGTGTATGTGGATGGAAGACGGCAAGCTCAAGATCGACGACAAGGAATGCACCCGCTGCATGCATTGCATCAACGTGATGCCCCAGGCCCTCCGGCCGGGCTTGGATACAGGCGTGAGCCTCCTGTTCGGCGCCAAGGCCCCTATTCTCGAAGGCGCCCAGATGTCCGTGCTGACCATTCCCTTTATGAAGGCGGAGCCCCCGTACGACAACATCAAAGAAATCGTCGAAAAGGTCTGGGATTGGTGGATGGAAGAGGGGAAAAACCGCGAGCGGCTGGGCGAATTGATCCAGCGTTACGGCATTCCCAAGTTTCTCGAGATCCTGGAGATTCCTCCGATGCCCCAAATGGTCAAAGAGCCGCGCAGCAACCCCTATATCTTCTGGAAGGCGGAAGACGTTCCTGGCGGATGGGAACGGGACATCAACGACTATCGCTCAAGACACAAGAGATAGGAGGTATGACTCATGGCTCTATCAACCGAAAGACTCGGACTCTATAACCCTGAAAAACCCATGGAAAACCGCATTACCGACCTCGGTCCGCGGCATTTCTGGCAGTACTTTCCCCCGATCATCCGGAACAACTACGGCAAGTGGACCCACCACGAGATCCTCGAACCCGGCGTCTTGGTCCACTTCTCGGAGACCGGCGACAAGGTCTTCACCGTGCGCTGCGGCGGCTGCCGTTTCATGACGGTCGAGCACGTCCGCGAGATCTGCGATATCGCCGACAAATACTGCGAAGGACATATGCGTTTCACCACCCGGAACAACATCGAATTCCTGGTGGACAGCTCCGATAAGCTCGAGGCCTTGAAAAAGGACCTCATGAGCCGCAAGCACGTCTCCGGCAGCTATAAATTCCCCATCGGCGGCACCGGCGCCGGCCTGACCAACATCGTTCACACGCAGGGTTACATCCACTGCCATACCCCGGCAACGGATGCCTCCTCCATGGTCAAGGCCGTGATGGACGATCTGTTCGACTATTTCCAGGGCATGACCCTGCCGGCGCAGGTCCGCGTTTCCATGGCCTGCTGCCTGAATATGTGCGGCGCTGTGCACTGCTCCGATATCGCCCTGCTCGGGTATCACCGCAAGCCGCCGATCGTCGATGCGGAGGTCTTGGACTCGGTCTGCGAGATCCCGCTGGTCATCGCGGCCTGCCCGACCGGCGCCATCTCCCCGACCAAGACGGAATCCGGAAAGAAGGCGGTCAAGATCAAGGAAGAGCGCTGCATGTTCTGCGGCAATTGCTACACCATGTGCATGGCCCTGCCGCTTTCGGACAAAGAAGGCGACGGCGTGACCATCCTGGCCGGCGGCAAGATCTCCAATCGGATCTCGCCTCCCAAATTCTCCAAGGTCGTGGTGCCCTTCCTGCCCAACAACTTCCCCAGGTATCCTGAGGTATGTCAGACTGTCAAGCAGATCATCGAAGCCTATGCCTCCGACGCCAAGAAGTACGAGCGGATCGGCGACTGGGCCGAGCGGATCGGCTGGGAAAAGTTCTTCGAAAAGACGAACATCCCCTTTACCGAGCACCTGATCGATGATTACCGCTTGCAGTACGATACCTACAGGACCTCCACCCAGTTCAAATACACCGAGGCTGCTTGGGAGGTTTCGAGGGCCGCCGGCGGGATAGAGGACTAATTCCCCGCCGTTCGCGTCTCAATATAAGGAGATCTAGAATGGAAGATATCAAAAAGGCCATCATGGACTTCGCTACATCGAGCAAAAAGTCCAAATTCTATTTTAAAGATATGGAAAAGGCCGTTCAGGAATCCATGCCTGATGCAAAGTCCCGCGAGATCAAGAAGGCGGCGACAGCGCTGATCAACGAAGAGAAGCTGATCTATTTTTCGACCGGAAGCAGCACGATGTACGGTCTGAAGGGCAGAGGTCAGACAGAAGACCACTAGCCGGTCTGTCCATCCGGTGTTCTGAAAAGAATGCCGGAGCATGATTCGAGGTCGTCGGCTTGGTTAGCCGGCGACCTCTTTGTATCTCGATTCCAATCGAAGGCGGCGTGTAGCGGTCCACTTGAAGCATCAGCTTGCGGGCGGGGTCCTCAGGAAGATCCGCCGACTCATGAACCGCCACACCCAGCCGATCGATCCAAGGTGAAGGAATGAAAGTACCGCAGGATTCCGAAGCGTTTATCGCGGAGCAGAAAGAGATTCTGAAGTCCAATCCCGAATGCGCCAACACCAGTTACAATCTGGGGGTCTCCCTGATGGAGGGGGGCCACCTGGACGAAGCCATAAAGGTCTTCAACGACGCTATCGGGAACAGCGTCAGGATGTTCGAGGCGTATGTAAATCTCGGGTATATCTATTTCAAGAAAGGCGATCTCGAACGGGTCGCCGAGGTCAACCTGAAGGCCATCGGACTGGAGCCACGTTATGCAAGGGGCTACGCCAACCTAGGATTCGCCTACCTGCAGATGAGCCGAACGGATGAGGCGATCGAGGCCCTGAAAAAGGCCATCGAACTCAATCCAAAGATCGCCCAGGCCTGGAGCAACCTGGTGAATGCCTACCTGCAGAAAGAGGAAATCGAGAAGGCGATTGAAACCGGACAGGAGCTCGTCGCGCTTGCACCGGATTTCGCGCTGGGACACAACAACCTCGCCTTCGCCTACTATGCAGCCGAAGACTACGCCAAGGCGATCGAACACCTGGACCGAGCGATCGCTCTCGGGTTCGAGGCTCACCCTGAATTTATCAAGCGGCTGCTCCCCTATCGCAAACCATAACGGGACGGTCCGATGTCATCGTGAGTTCTCTCGACACCCCAAGCCTTCAGCATGACCTTTTCGAGCGCTATCGAGAGCTGGCCGATGCAGCCGACGGTGCCTTCCGGAGGTTCCAGTCCGATTACGGCGATCGTGTCCTCTGCAAACCAGGCTGCCGGGATTGCTGCCATGCCGTATTCGGGCTCTTCCTGATCGAAGCTGCATGGATCCATGTCCATTTCGAGGGTCTTTCCCGCAAAGACCGGCGTCCGGCGATGCTTCGCTGCGAAAAGAGCCGCAAAGAGATCGAAAAACTTCGAACACGGATCATGCCATTTACGGACGACCCCTTCCGATCCAACCGTCTGATGGCCCAGGAACGGATCCGGTGTCCGATGCTCCTCGACACGGGCCTGTGCCTCATCTACCCTTGGCGGCCTATCACCTGCCGTATTTATGGAGTCCCGACCGTCATCCAGGGGCGCATCCGCCACTGCCCGAAGTCGGGTTTCGGGCCTGATGAGGCATATCCCGCATTCTCTCTGGATACCGTTTTCCGCGAACTGTATGACCTTTCCAGATCCCTGCTGGCAGGGCTGAAACAAGGCGACCCCCTCAAGGCCGACCTGTTGGTCTCCCTGCCGGCTGTGCTCGGTCAGCCACTTGAAAGCCTCGTAGAGACGCACTTTGGATGGTCCTGAACAGGGCCCGGCAGTGCTCCGGCAACCGGATTTGCATCATCCGAAGTTCCTCCGGGTCCTCTCTTTCATAAAGCTGAAGCAGGGAAGAATGGACCTGCAGCAGTTCCTCCGCTGAAAACTGCTTGAGGAGTTCCAGAAGATGGCCTGCGCTTTCAGGAATCCCGTCACGATCCGCTTCTTTTTCTTTCAAGCCAAGGCAAAAACCGTCCAGCGTGGGGCCCAGCACATCGTCTTCTGCCCAAGCGACCTCGCCGGTGCCGTCGTGTCGGTCGCATCTGGTCTTGAGCGCTGATTCGAGGAAAAGATAGACCAGAGGAATCCTGGGATCGACACCGCTCTCTCCCGCGAAAAAGGGCATCGGTTCATAGCGCCTGACCGTCGTCAACCTGACCCGCAGATCGTCTCCGAACCGAGAGACCACGAAATCCCCCGCCGCATGGTGCCAGAGATCGATCCGCTCGAAAGTCACGGGGTTGTAGTGCAGGGCCAGGAGACGCGATACCCCGCGATAAATGGCGGTGTATTCCGCTTCATCGGCACGACGTCCCCCCCCGACTCGATCCCAGATCACGATGTGTGATGTTCCCTCGCCCAGCGTGTGATGCCATTCATGATAGTCTTCGAGCCATTCCGACAGCACCATGAGCCAGCCGGGTTTCCCCTCACCATAGGAAGAAGGGATCTCAGCCATCCAGTATGCAACGGGAAGATCTCCCCCGTCCCTTTTCTCCAGAAGGCGGCCAATATTCCGAACATCGTCCTTGAGAAAGCGCTTCCCGGTCTCTTCGAGGGCGGAGACCACCGCAAACCTGCGTCTGCTTCCTGGACATCCTCCTTCGACACTGGCGATATGATAAAAGGCCCCATGTTTCTCCATGCGAATCAGCCATTCCTCTCCCGCGTCCTGAAAGGGAAGCGGCACCTCTTCCCCGTAGGCCGGCGAGAAAGGCTCACGAATGACCTCATCGGCCGTCAAGAAGCTCTTAACGGCTTCAAAAAAATCCCCAACGGTCATCTGAGGATGCGCTGCTCCAGGCCCCAGCATAAACGGGGTGTCAAGATCGGCGGCGCCCGGTTCCCAGTCACCGTCGGGACCGGATATGCAACAACGGATGTTCATAGACGCTGAAGAGCCTCCGCAGCGATTGCTCCGACAGACGTCTTTTCGAGACGCCCGGAATCATAAAGGACGAGTTCATGTTCATCCGACAGAAGCTCGGTCATATCGTCCTTCAATTCACCGGCCTGCAGATATCCGAGCAGTCTGACGGTCTGCCCACGAACCTCGGGGTCCGGATCTTTCAACAGCGGGATGAAGTGGAAGGTGATCTTGCGCAGCAACTGAGGGACGGAGGCAGCTATTCTCGCCAACGCCTGTACCGTCTGAGATCGGCGCGTCGCATCCGTGAGAAAGGGATAGAGCTGTGGCATATAACCGGCAAAAAGGTCGGGTTTACGGGCAATGATCTCGCCGATCGCCTCGAAGGCGCCCCATGTCGAAGCCGCCGTGTCCGAAACGGCGTAAAACAGGTTTTGCAGAAGATTCGAAACCGCCTTTGGTTCAGATTCCCCTACCACAGCCGCAATACGACCCAGCAATTCGGCTGCACGCTGCCTGAAAAGCCGATCCCCCGAGTAGAGAAACCTCTGCACCATGCGGATGATCTTCGGGTCCTCACGGGCGAATTCGATCAGGGCATCGGCGTTGAAATCTCGAACCAGCTGCTCCAGTTCCGTCTTGGAAACCCTGCACTTCACCGGGCGTCTGCGCATCTTACGCTCGTAAAAGGAAGGAACGGCATCCTCCATTTTTCGCCTGACGCCGTCTGCGCTCACCTCCAGGACATCTTTGTGCAGCCGAACGAAAAAAAGAACCCCAGAAACACGCCGCCCCTCGAAGAATCCCCCAGGAACGATCATGTGATTTGCAAGGTCGTAATGGTCAACGATCTCGTACTTATAGTCCTCTTCCGGCAACAGGTTCCAGGCCAAATCCCAGTCCATGTCACAGGAGAACACCAGAGACTCGATCAAGGCCTCCCCGCTATGACGACCCGTGACATCACAGGCATAAACCGCCCCGCAACTGCAGGTTCCGACAGGCATTTCACCAGGCCTGCAGGTCCTGAGTTCCTTAGGCGGCTCAATCAGAAGCCCACAAAAGGGACAGGTGGGCCGTTTGATAAAATCTCTTCCGTGAAGCTGTCGATCCAAAAGCATGTCCAATGTCCTCTGCCTCAACGGAGGCTTGTGAACTCAATTCGTGCAAACGGGCCGAGGCGGCCTCTATCCCCGCCTCTTTCATCCGGGTCAGAGGTCGAGGCTCAGCTCATCGCTCATCTCGTCGTACTCCAAGCCCGTAATCTGAAAGGAAGAACCGGCCGAACAAAAATGGAGGGTCCAATGTCTGTAAACATCTCCGGCAAAACGGCAATTCAGGGTCCCTATTCTGGCGTCGGCCCGCTCGAGCAGGGGTACCATCCGCTCGTAAAAGAGGTCCATGATAAGCGCCTCGTCATCGACGTTCAATTCCTGCAAGGCTTCCGCCTTCGGTTCATTCTCTGCCATTGTCTCGACCCCGTAGCACACCTGTCAGTTCACCTCCGCGCTGCTCGATCGCCCCGGAATAGGAAGCCGATGAGGGGCCGAAGGCAAAAATCCCCGGAAGTCAAAAGGCCCTCTGCGGCGACAAGATATCGGCGGCACCAGTAATTCGAACAGACGTGGGAGCGATCATCGAACGTAGCACCCCGGCCGTCTCGCCGAGGAGGGTGGAAGGCCGTCTAAAAAGCCCGAAAATGAGGTTTTCCCAACAATGCAGCGGAAATCAAGCGTTTGTAAGGATGCGACTTTTGGGCCGCCATAAAGGTAAACCTGCACTTTGACACCGAGATCGGCAAAAAAGACCCTTTCCGGATTGGAACCGAGGCTATTTTCCGGGGCCGGGAAGGTCCAGAGTCATACACTCGTTGCCTGAACCGCATGACTTCGCAGTAATTTTCGGTGATTTACCCCCGGGCCCGACACCCATGACATAATTGGTCCGACTAACCACCCGCTCGAAGGATTCGGACCGGCACTCAGGACAAACCAGCTCGACCGGCTCATCCGAGCGCGTCAACAGCTTCTCGAGAAAGGCCCCGCACTGCAGGCAGCGAAATTCGTAGATAGGCATTTTTACCATTCCTCACACAGACAAGTTTTTGTTATTATCCTAATGCTTGAACAAAGAATTGTCAAACGACTCATACAATTCATCGGCCCGCTTATGATCCTTTCTTTTCACCCATGCCTGGGGGGGGATGCCCAGATCATCCTGGGCTCGCGCCCGCTCGGGGCCCCTGAAAAAGAGCTCATAGGGAAAGCCAGTGCCATCCTCCTGCCACAGGGATGCCCCAGAGGACTTTTCGAGGCCTGCGCCGCATCAGGCGTGCCCGTCTTTCCGGATTACTCCCTGCGGTTCCGCTATCCAGGCAAGTGCGGACAGGCGGAGCTCTTTGCACGTTACAATTGCCCCCATCCTCGCACTTCTTTATGGTCATCGACAGAAGACTTCAAGCATGCCCGGGACTGCGGCCATCAACCACATGCCTTTCCATTCCTCATCAAGCAGGACGGCCATCACGAAGCCGAAGGCATCTTCCTCATCCGCAACGAGCGGGAGCTGAGCGATACGCTCCAGCATGTGGGGCAATGCGAGGAAAGCGGCTCAAGTGGATTCGTCAGCCAAGAGCTGATCGATGCGGAAGGCAATGTCCTGAGAGTCGTTCTGATCGGTGAGACCAAGGTCAGTTACTGGAAGCGTCCTGCCGTTCCAAACCAGATCATCACGACCATCGCCCGCGGGGCGGTGGTCGACCACTCCTGGAATCAAAACCTGCAGCGCAAAGCGGTCGCGGCTGTAAGCGGCTTTGCCCGTTCAGCCCCTCTCGATCTGGCGGCCATCGACATCGTTTTCAACCTCTCCGAAGTCGATCCCGAACCTCTTTTTCTCGAGATCAATTATTTTTTCGGCAGGCGGGGGCTGGGCGGAGGTGAACGGTTTTACAGGATCCTGCACAGAGAGGTGAGAAATTGGGTCGAAAAGATCGGCCTCGACCCTTCGGGAATATGTCTTTATTGAGGACTCGTCGCAGCAGAAATTCGCTTCAAGGGAGTCATGTTCAGGATGGAGATCCTCTTTTCTCAACTTGAGAACCTGGAAGGTGCTGTTCCTTCAGCCCATTGAGGAATACATCCCGCGAAGAGCGGCAGCCGCTCTTTTGAAGGAAGAAAGTCCCCCCTACTTGAAGGCAACGAATACCCGCCGCGTTCTCGGCCCATCGAATTCGCACAGAAAGATCCTCTGCCACGTCCCCAGAACCAGGCTTCCTTCCTCCACCAGGACGGAGACGGAACTCCCCATCAAAGACGTCTTGATATGGCTGTCCGCATTGCCCTCTGCGTGGCGGTACCCGGCATTCCTGGGCACGAGGAATTCAAGCCTGGCAAGGATATCCCGGCATACATCGGGGTCGGCACCCTCGTTGATGGTTAAGCCGGCGGTCGTATGGGGGATGTAAACCAGACACAGGCCGTCTTTGACGCCGGCCTGCCGCAGTGTCTCCTGCACCCGCCCGGTGATGTCGATCATCTCGGTCCTGGTGCCGGTTTTAACAGAAATCGATACAGGCATCTGAAACGGTCTCCTTTCCCTCCTTCACACAAGGATCAAAGGCTTTTCCATCTGATTTTCCTCCATAAGATCCTCTTCAGGAGGCTTTCCGAGGTCGACACCTCCCGCCTGGGCAAGACTGCGGTCCAAAAGATATCGGAGAAACACGCTCCCGTCAGGAGCATCCCTGAATCTGACGCATTCCTGAGCGGCCTGGAGACTTGTTTTAGCGGCATCGTCTTTCCCGATCCCTCTGAAGACAAAGGCATTCTCGGTCAAGCAATCCCTCAGAGAATCCATCTTGGCCCCGGTGAAAATGCCGGACAGGGCACGGCCTCTGATATCGGCCAGGCGATCGGCCTGAGACATCGCCGATAGCACAAGCGGGCTTTCGACCGCGGACTGCATCTCCTCTAGATATGGCTGGAGCAGGTCGACCTCGATCAGCCATCTTTCCATGCACGGCTCTCTGAACAAGAGATCGCACTGGGCCTGGGTCGGAGGCTGGAGCGGCTCCGTTGAAGCCCCAGGTTCTTCTTCGATTGCGGGTGATTTCGAGCGGGCCGCGCGTTCGAGCAAGGATGGACGTATCGCCAGGTATCCATCGGGCGCACCGGCGTTCATCCGGATATGCTGCTGGTATGCCTTTTCGAGCACATCCGCCGAGTGCAGGAGCGAGGTGTCCACCATCGGCTGCCCCTCGGCCTCCATGTCTTTTTCAAGCCTCGTGAGTTGCTTCCTGTTTACTCTGCCAGCGAAGATATCGAGAAAACCTTTCTCAGGTGAGACAACTGCAATCAAGACCTCATGGCCCCTGAGCGGATGAGTCGCCGTAACCACGACCAACCGCGCTCCGCTCAGATCCATGACAGGACCTATCTGTGCATGAAGGTCATTCTCCACACGGGCCCTCAATGCCGGTTCGGGCCGTAGCGCAGCATTTTCCTGAAGGGAATCCACAGGGATACCGCGCCGTTCCATCTGGAAAACCGCTCGTCTGAGTGCTTTGCGCACGGCTTTTTCAGGATAGGCCTCCGCAAGCGCGGCCATCGTCTCCAAACGAGGGGAGTCGTTCTGCGCCAACTTCTCGATCAAGGCTTGGGCCATCTCCGGTCCGCCCGCCTCCTCCGTCAGGGAATCAGGGGAAGCCATTTGAGCCAAATCCAGCAATTCTTTCAAACGAGCATTCTCTGCGGTTGAAAGGCGCCTGCCTTCCTTGTCCTTTTTTTTGTTCTTCTTCTTTGAACCTGACTTCAAACGGCCCTCTTTTCTTCTATCGCAACATGATCGAAATATCCCTCTTCCTTGAGGTAGACATTCACGGTCGTGTCGGCAGAGCTTTCATAGACAGAGCCGACGTAATTGGCAAAGATCGGCAGTTCACGATTTCGTTCACCCCTGTCCACAAGAACCGCCAGTTCAATCCGGCGCGGCCGACCGTAATCCATGAGGGCATCCATCGCCGCCCGCACCGTCCTCCCGGTAAACAGGACATCGTCAACCAGCACCACGGTCTTGTCATCGACGGAAAAAGGCAGCTCTGTCTTTCCTACCACCGGCGCCGGACCAATCCTCGTCCAGTCGTCACGGTACAAGGTGATATCCAGTACCCCCATAGGCAAGACCTTCCCGCTCTTCTCCCTGATGGCATCCTGCAGCCGGGCGGCGAGAAAAGCTCCTCCTGTCCTGATGCCAACCAAAGCGACATCCTTCAAGATATCATTTCTCTGAAGGATCGCGTCAGCGATGGTTTTTAGACATTCCGCAATATCCCGCTCCCTGAGCACCACAGTCTTTTCCATGCTTTACCTGCCTAGGTCATTAATATTTTTATTATTACCCACCAAAAACATCGAAGTCAATCAATTCCTATTCAAAATCAATACTTACCCCTTCAACAACGCTGACTGCTTGACCTTAAAATTTCAATTGTTCTATAATTTTGCAGACTGTTTTTCCGGCTGGCAACTCGCGGCAGCAACGGCCGGTCATGAACCGGAGGTCAACCCGCTGGACCGAGGCCCCTGCTTTTCGAGTGTTCGAATCCAGCCCGCGTTTTTCCGGGCCAATTGCGGTGTTTATCCATTCTCGAGACGGTATTCGACCTCGGCGCACGGTCATGATCCCCGAGCAAGCCGCCGCCGAAGCCAGCTGGACCAAAAGATCGCCTGAAAACAACCCGAAAGCCGGCCGAACAAAACCGCCGTCCTTCCGGCCTGTAATAGGGATCGTCCTTGTGAACCTGCCGAACCCGTTCCTTGAGCCACTGGGATGATCAAACAAGGATTCCTCTCATATTGGCCGTTCACCTTGGCGACATCCGATGGTTTCCACCCGGACAGCGTCTTTTTGCCCATCTCTGCGTCCATCTGCGCGGCTGCTCGCACGAAGACTCACCGTTCGCCCCAGCATTTATGATTTCCTTCAATAATGTCCATCAGGAGGCTTCATAGCATGCACGAATTTCAGACTCGCCAGACAGTTTCTTGAAATACTTCGCGATTACCTTGTCATCGTTCGCCAAGCGGATCATCTGGTGAATCCTCTTCTCACCCTCGACCACTACGGCGATCGAAAGAGAATTCATGTGGTAATCTACACCGACATACGCTACTTTTTTCATGGGCTGGTCCTCCGTTTTGGATTTCTTGGCTGGGGTGTATTTTACACCCCGGACCAGCCCGTTTCATATGATCTAGATATCATTGAAGGTGGGTCCCGCCTCGAATCGGCGGAGTTGAGCCCCAAAGACTGAGGATAAAAAAGCGCCAACACCGACTTGACACATCATTCAACAGATTAACCAAGGAGGAACCACATGAAACACAAGATCGCTGTAGTCGGAGCCGGAAACGTAGGGGCGACCGCAGCCATGCGCCTGGCAGAAAAGGAGTTGGGCGACGTGGTCATCATCGACGTCCTCGAAGGGGTCCCTGCAGGGAAAGCCCTCGACCTCACTGAAGCCGCCCCCATTGAAAAGCATGACGCCAAAATCACGGGTGTTACGGGGGACTACAGCACCGCCGCCAACGCGGATATCGTCATCATCACCGCGGGCATTCCCCGCAAACCGGGCATGAGCCGTGACGACCTCCTTGCAACGAACATGGGCATCGTATCGGGGGTGGCCAAATCCATTGCGGCGGTGGCGCCCGAATCGATTCTGATCATCGTCAGCAACCCGCTGGATGCCATGTGCCACGCCGCCTTCGAGGCGAGCGGCTTTCCCAAGAGCCGGGTCATAGGCATGGCCGGAGTGCTCGACTCGGCCCGGTTCCGCGCCTTTATCGCCATGGAGTTGAACGTGTCCGTCGAAAACACCCACGCCTTCGTGCTTGGTGGTCACGGAGACACCATGGTCCCCCTTCCGCGTTACTCCACCGTAGCAGGCATCCCTATTACGGAACTCCTGTCCCCGGCCAAGATCGAGGCCATTGTACAACGGACACGGAACGGCGGCGCCGAGATCGTCGGACTGCTCAAGACCGGCAGCGCCTATTATGCGCCGGCATCGGCAGCCGTCGAAATGGCTGAGGCGATCCTCAAAGACAAACACAAGGTCCTTCCCTGTGCCGCCTACCTGGAAGGAGAATACGGCATCAAAGACCTTTTCATCGGCGTCCCGACGAAACTGGGTGCGGCAGGGATAGAGGAGATCATCGAAATCAACCTGACAGATGCAGAAGCCGAGGCACTGCAGCATTCCGCGGATGCCGTCAGGGCCTTGGTGAAAGATATGGCGCGGCTGAAGGGCTGAAGGGTATCATGAGCCTTTCTTCGGAGCGCCGTCCGGGAATCGGAGAAGAAGGGTGACAAACGAGGAAATAATCGAGACCCTCGAATCCCTGGCAGCGGCCTTGGAGATCGGGATTCGCTACGAGAACCTTTCGCATGGAAGGATCGCTGCCAGCAAGGGAGGCCTGTGCCGGCTACGCGGCAGGCCCGTTATCATTGTCGATAAGCGGGCCTGCCTCGAAGAGAAAAAGGAGCTTCTCCTCCAATCCTTGAGGCGCTTCGACCTGAGCGGCGTCTATCTAGTGCCTGCCATCCGGGACCTGCTCGAATGATCACCAGACGGCGGTTGAACGACCCTTCTTCCTGCGTGTCTTGCGGGGGAGACGTAGACCCGTTCGTCGGTAAAATTCCAGGTATTTCGCAAGGGTGTATTTCATGTGTTTCCGCTCGCAGATCTCCTGGATACCGCGTATATCGTGGTAGTAATCGAGCCGATCATAGATTTCCCCTGAGATCTGGTGCAAAAAATGCGACCGGACCAGTTTTTCCTCGACCTGAAACCCGCGTGATTTCATCACTCGTGGGCCGGCGAAGATCACCAGGGCCCCGGGCTCAGCGATGACGACATCCCCCAGAGCCGCATAACTCGCGATCGCGCCGCCCGTCGAGGGGTCCGCCAGAACCGAGATGAACGGCAGCCCGGCCCGTTTGAGGCGGTTGACCGACTCCACTGTCTTTACCATCTGCATCAGAGCCGAAATACCCTCATAAAGACGCGCCCCACCCGAACAACACAAACTCACGAGTGGGATATTCTCCTGGATCGCATAGTCGACAGCCCTCCGAAACTTTTCGCCGAAAACCACCCCCATCGACCCGCCGCAGTAGTAGAATTCACTGATGGCCATGACGACCTTGAAATGATGGATTTCCGCACTGCCGACCACGAGGGATTCCTTGAAATGGGACCGACCCTCCTGCTTCGCCAGGAAATCACGGTAATAACTGGTCATGGCGTCTTCTTCGAGGAGATCCTCTACACTCAAGTTTCTGTAAAGTTCATGAAAACTCCCGGTATCCGCAAGACAGTCTATCCATCCAGTCGCGCTCAGGATGTAGGCATAGCCGCACTCGGGGCAAACCTGGAAATTGTCCAGGAAATCCTTGAGAGGGATCAGCTTGCCGCAGCCCTGGTGCTTGCCCTCCCCGCTCCTTCCAGACCCGCATTCGATAAACTCCGTATCCTCCGCCCTGCCATCCATGTGACCGTAATCATCCCCCACCTCGGTCAGGCTCGAGTAGTTGACGATCTTGATATCAGGTGCGGGTCTGCGGAATGCCATCTTGATCGGTTTTTCGATGTAACGTTTGATGTCATAAAGAGGGCCGCTTCCTTTCGACACCCCGTATGATTTGGCGCGCATCTCCCTGCGCTTGATCAGCTTGTTGATATGATTGCGCGAAAGGTCTTTGATCGCCTTGGACAGGAAATCCTTCACGTTTGCGGCAAACCCCTCGACATCCGTCACATCCTCAGGAGAAGGAACAATCCGGTCGATCACATCCAAGGCCTTCAACTCCTTCGCCGCAGGCTTCAGAACCGTCAGGGCATCTTGAATCCGGGTGGCATCCCGGAAAACGATCGAAGCCATACTCTCCGGAGGCGCTGTCGCATAAAGGGCATCTTCCATTTGCCCGCGGACGTCTGTCACCTGAATCGCCAGCGCCCCTCCGCTCCCCCCCTCCCCTAGGATAAGGGATACGGTTCTGACCCTTATGGTCAGGAAGGCGCGGATGAGGTGGGCGATGAAGAAGGCCTGAAACCTTTGAGCGGAATACATGGAAATATCCGCTCCATAGGTATCGATAACCGTGAAAAGAACCGTCTTATCGGTATCTGAAGCTGCCGCCTCACGCAGTATCCTCAGAATGTGGGCATGATCGTCCGAGGTCAGCATGCCATAGTTGAGCTTCTTGAGATCCTCGCTGCTACGCAGGTCATCGGGTGTGGGTTTTTGCTGGGCGACGACATAGAGTTGATGGTTCGCAAACGAGGTGACCCCCGCCAGCAAAGAGCCGCCTGGCGGTGAAATCAGGCTGAAATCCGGAAAAAGATGCTCCACCAGGTGAGAAGCTCGGGGTCTATAGGGATGCCGGGTCCGGCGCTTGAAGATATCAACCAGGTCAATTTTGGCCATCTGGACGTTCCTTTCGAAAACCGGCGTCTAGAGCCCTTCTTCAGCAGGCTCCAAGGGTTCGGTCTGTTCGATCTCTCTGCTGATTCTACCTATCTCTTTGAGAAGCCGCCACGGTGTACCGATCAATCGCTCCATGTAACCCTTCATGCTGTCTCCGATGTTCTTCAGGGGCATGTAATCGATTTCCGGCTGGTCCACGGGTCCGTGGATTTTGAAACGATACACCAGAACGGTCTTGTCTTCGCCACTCAATATATAACCCACCACCGGAATTCGGCTTACAAGGCTGTCGATGGTTCCCAGGGGCTGGACACCCATATCCATTGCGACCGTTTGCGTCCGGAGATCGAGAGACCCCTCGACTGCGGCATTGAAGGCCGGGCTCCTGATCAGGAGGTCGTCGCTTTCGAGAACCCCTTTTTCAGCCCCTACCTGCCCCTCGATGCTCTGAAAGTAGAATCCTTCCCGGGAAATATCATCCGGCCGCCGGTCGACGATCCTCTGTAGACTGAGGAATTCCAATATCTTGACAATCAGGTTGGATCGTCTGATGATCCCGTCTTCGAGCTTCACCCTTGCCCGGCCATCCATGTTCTTTGTCAGATCCGAAAATCGCTTCCCGCGCGTGAAAAAAACCCCTTCCATACTCAGGCGCCCCTCGATCTCGGTGGGCTTCCACCCGCAAACACTCGTAATTCCACTGATCGGCTGTCCCTCCGACAGGACATGGGCCGATGCCTCGATCGAAGGGGATCCACCCCGGCGCATCGAGCCTTTCAGGGTCATGCGCGTCTGCTGCAGCTTCAGCAGGACTTCTTCCACAGAGAGGGCTCCGCCAGCCAGGATCAACTCGCCTTTCAACTTCCCGCATCCGCGCCCCTTCCACTCGGCCTGATCGATCGCCACCGAAATCCCCAAATCGGCCTCCTGCGGGAAATTCCAGTCTTTCCGTCCGAATTCCCCTGCGCCCACCTTCTTCAACGACTCCAGAAGACGAGAGAAATCGACACGCTCGATCTCCAGCTGCACATCACCTCTCGGGGCCCTCCAGAGCGAACCGAAGCTACCGCGCCCGGACACATGGCCTCCGTCCAGCAGAAGCGAAAGCTCGGTGAGTTCGCATGACTCACCGTCCAAGACCACCGAGAACATCCCCTCGCGAATCGACATGGAAGTCATCGGCAGGGTCCACGCCATGTCCTTCCCTGAGAGGAAGCCCTCGGCCGAGAACTCCTCCGGAGAGTGCATCGGGATGATCAGATCGAGATCTCCCTTCAGAACCCCTTCAAGGGGGGCCCGCCCAGCCAGGGTGGGGCGAAAATGAAGCGTCTTCAACGGGAAGGAAGATGAAGCAATCGTCACATGCAGCCCGTCGGCATCACCGGATCCCTTGACCTCGGCGGTTGCGTTCTGTAATGAGAACAACGCGTTGCCGGCAATCCGCTTATTTCTTTCGGAAAGGTACGTGCCGTCGAACGACACCCGGCAATCCTGATCCGGCAGTTGTATCGAGAAAGAAGGCGCATCCCATGTCATGCCGGAAATATCCGCTTCAGCCGCAATCTGCCATCCCGCGTCCACGGCCTTCAGAGAAAACCGGCACGGAACGCTATGGGGAAAGGCCGGCAGCCACGGCGACATGACCCCGGTGTACTGCATCAACCTCAAGAAATCGACCCCGCCCTGACCGTTCAGACTCCATCCGTCTTCCCAGCCTGGGCCGAAGGTACCGTCCATCTCCAGCGATGAGCCTTCCCAGTCAAAACGACTGGAAAAACGGCTTTCCCCGGCGAGATCGAGTTCCAGGGTCCCTTGCTCAACGTGCAGGGCCTCCGTCGAACCACCCGGGGCCCATCTCGCATCGACTACGTCAAAAACGCCGCTCTGCAGGACCGGCCAAACCGATCCTGACACATAGGCGGCCCGGACATCGGCCTCGATGCATCCGCTGATCGACTCGGGTTTGGTGCGCTCGACCCATCCCGTCAAACCAGGCGGCAGCGGCACCCTCCGGGCGATTGCTGCAAGATCGGAAGCGTCGAAACGTCCCTTCACGGCAAAATTGAAAACGGGGGGATCCTCATAGAGATCAAAGACGATCATCGACCCTTCCTGGAGTTCCGACTGCCCGAAAAGCGCCCTGATGCCCGAGATCCTCAACTCCCCATTCGCGATATCCAGCGATCCCGGAATCTCCCGAAAGGGAACCGGGGCCCAAGGAGTATCGGCGGTCAACCCTTTCCAGCCTATCGACAGAGTGAGCGTGTCGGCGTTTCTCCTGTCGCGCAGGGATCCGATCCGGCTCACGGACCCAGCCACGCGGATTCCGTCCAAGATCGCCTCTCCATCTTGCAGCAACGGAAACAGGTCTCTCTCCAACCACGCAGGTAGAATCGAATCGGGGATCAAGGGCATGAAATCCTTCAGCGCGATCGCTTCACTATTGGCCAGGATAAGGATCTCCGGATCTTTGGGATTCTTCAGATCGAATCCGGAGGAACCGTTAAAATCAAAACCGGGGCCCTGCAATGTGAAAGAAGATAGGTCGATGCGCCGATCAGCATAAGCAGCCTTGGTGTTCAATATCAACTCGCTGAAACGGTAGGACTTGCTCCGCTCTCCGTTTCGGATCTCGAAGGCGCACTGTCTCCCCTTCAGCCGGGCATCCGCAGTAAAACCCAGGGCCCGGCTGCCGCTCAGCGAGATGTCCATGTCCATCCTTCCGCCCTGCCATGGGATGAACGAAGGCCAAGGCAACCAACGGATCGGGAACGACCGGCCTTCAAGACGCATCCGGCAGAGCGGCGCCTCTGGATGAACCGCGTCCTCCTTCACCTCGCCCTCCAGAGAAAGGATCGTCTCTCGCCGGTCATGGATGAGGCGTCCACGGGTCCAGAAATCGACCGTCAAAGGCGCGTTCGCCCGCTGCTCTGCAATGAGATCGAAGTCCTTCAATCGGACCGACCCGCCGTTCAAATCTAAACGGCCGTCCTCCAGATGCAAAGAAACAAGCTCTCCGAACTGACGCAGCAATACCGGAAAGACCCCGTCGGCCCAACCAACGGCCGCTCCCGCCGGCTCCCCCGGGAGGGACCGCAGGTGGACAACAGGCTGATATACATCGATGCGCGTCGGTGCGATCTCCCGCTGAAGCAACCCGATTGGGGACAAGATGATTCTGAGGTCCGCCGCCTCCATCCGCATATTGCCTGAATGGGAAACAGCCTCGGCCATGTAAGCCCGGATACCTATCCCGTGCAGCCAGTTGACGGTAATTTCTTCTGCAGCAAGGTCGAATCCGATTTTTCCACTGATTTGCTTGAGGAAATAGGCCTGAACCGCAGGGTCCTGAACCAGGCGGTCCGACAATAGCATCAGGAGCCCCCCCAATACGATCAACAGTAGAGGCGGGATGAGGACCTTCAGGATCGTTCGCCGCATCGCGTGAAGTAGTCTTTCAGAATCGTTGCGTGATCGAAGGCAAGATGATCCGGAAATCCTCCTCGATAAAAGACACCGACCTCGGCCGCATCATCCGACGCCTTCGGCACCCCCTCGCCCCGTGCCACAAATACCACGCTGATGGTGTGCCAACGCGGATCCCGTGCCGGGTCGGAATAGGCGCCAAGCTGATATCGAAGCGTTATCCGAAGACCGGTTTCTTCCAAAGCCTCCCGCTTCACCGCCGACTCGAGCGATTCACCGTAATCGACGAATCCACCGGGCAGCGCCCATCCATAGGGAGGATTCTTTCTGCGAATCAACACAATCCCACCATCTTCCAATTCGATGATGGCGTCCACCGTTGGAAAAGGATTCCGATAGGCGGTCACCTTGCCTCCGCAATGGGGGCAGATCAGGTCGGTTTTCATGGAACCAGAGACTCTTTCGAGGAGAGGGCCTTCCGCACCAGCAGGATTCGCTGGGCAGCCGTCACATTCGACAGACAGGCGAGGAGAAAAAGGATGCACTTGAGAATATAAGGTCCGGCGACCGGCAACGCCCCCAAAAGCCCTCCGATCACCAGCAAAACCATACGCTGAGGCCGTTGGAACCATCCCTCTTTGCACTCCAATCCAAGCCCTTCGGCCCTAGCGCGGGTATAGCTTACCATAAAAGACCCCACCATTGCCAGCAGGATCCATAGGATCGTCCAGGGAGCAACGGTTGAACCGTCCGGTGCATCAACCCCCGAACCTGCAGCACTCCCGCCCACGAAAAACCAAGCAAATCCAATCAGGATAAAAGCTTCGCCATAGCGGTCGAGCGTGCTGTCGAAAAAGGCCCCGAACTTCGAGGCCCGCCCCGTGCTTCTGGCAAGGCTACCATCGAGCGTGTCCAACACCCCGGCCAGGACAATGACCCAGGCGCCCCAGAAAAAAGATCCTCCCCCGACCAGAAGCCCGGCAACGGCACTCAGAATCAGCCCCGCAAAGGTCAGCACATCCGGATGGATGTTCAACCTGGTCAATACCGACTCGAGCGGGCCTAGAAGGGCATAGTAGCGGACACGCATCTTGCCGCCGATTTCCCTCATGTCGAATCTTTTCACAAACGGCCTCCTGGAGCCCCGGGAAAGGATGTCTGAAGCTCAAGGTATCTCAAGGTATCCTATGCACCCCGGCAGAAAGGGCTGTTGATCGTCGCCATCGAACGGATGCGGTCCCCCACCTCGCCTGTTACAATCTCGAACAGTGGCAACTCTTCCGGTACTCGAAGGAAAGCGCTTCGACCGTCTCTGCGCTTCAGTTCCTCTTTCGCCAGGACCTTGACGAGCAGAAGGTCTCTCGGCCCGAGATGCGCCTGCTGCCGGCGCCCAGCCAAACGGTAGGCAAACGTGACAAGCGCAATGGCGGTCACGGCGTTTCGATCCGCCCCGAAATCGCGGGTGGAGACATCGATCACGGCCACGGCCTTCAGAATTTCATCGGGCACCTCCGCGAGGAGGGTCTCCTGATTGAAGTATCCGGAAAGCCACTGAAAGGATTCTTTTCCGATGAGAGAGACGATAGGGTTTTCGTCGGACATTTCTTGCACTCGCTCCTCGTTGGATATTGCTTGAGGGATAAAAGAGAAGGGTCTTTTCGTGGAGCAGGGCCCAGGGGATCGGCGCACGGTTTGAAAACGCCCCGCTTTCGACGACGCAACAAAAAATGGGATGGGATTGCCACCCACCCCACTTTCATCCTTCCGCGGTCCTCGGGGCCCTTCTCAAGAACGTTTCGGCAACGGGCCAGAACAATAAGAAGCCCCATTCAATGGACCACTGCAACGCCATCGATCCGCAACGCCCGATAGGACCCCCGATGATTCGGCACGGCCTGAAGCGCTGGTCACCATGCCTTCAACCACCCGGATTCAGACCCCGCCTCGAAGGCCCTTCCGGGCGCTTCCCTGGAAAGCGCCCTGCGCGCCCTTGCACCCAGGACCGGATCAGTATTCCGGTGGCATCTTCTTGAGTTTCGCCAGAGAAAACACCGGACCATCTTTGCACACGTACTGGTCGCCTATATTACAGCGTCCACAGATGCCGATGCCGCATTTCATCCTCATCTCAAGGGAAAGGATGATCTTCTCGGGCGGGAATCCAAGTTTTTCCAGCACCGGTTGGGTGAATTTAATCATAATGGGAGGGCCGCAAACAATGGCGATCGCATCCTCGGCACTGGTGATCTTCTTCTCCGTGATGGCCGGCACGAATCCCACATTGTATTTCCAATCGGGGTCATCCGTTCCATCTACGGTGATGTGCATGTGGATGTCGTCCCTCTGCTCCCAGGCGGCCAGCTCGTCCCGATACAGAAGCATGCCGGGATTCCGGGCCCCATAGACAACGATGATATCCTTGAACTTCGGCCTGTTCTGGGGGTCCAGCATATAAATGATGCTCGACCGCAGGGTCGTGAAGGCAAAGCCGCCGCCCACGATGACGACGTTCTGCCCTTCCATCTCGTCCCAAGGATACCAGTTGCCGAGCGGCCCTCGAATACCCATGATCTCCCCTTCCTGCATATTGTGCAGATAGGAGGAAACGAGTCCGACCTTGTTGACGGTAAAGGCTACAAAGCCCTTTTCCGTAGGAGAAGATGCGATCCCGATGGGGATCTCCCCTTTGCCCGGAATAGACAATTCGGCAAATTGACCGGGTGTGTAGGCAAACTTCTCCTCATCTTCCGGATTCAAAAAAACGAATCTGAAGGTCTTGAGGTTCCGATCAACGGTCTCTGTCGTTATTTTATCAATCCGAACCGGATAGGGTAAATATGGATTTTTCAATGAAACACCCCCTGTCTCACGCGTTCTTGACGTCCTTTCAACGCCTCTTGACCTCTCTGACCCACCCGTTCATCGAAGACGGCCAGGAAAAGACCTCACAGAAGCATCGGCACATAAAACCTTACAGCCGTCTGAACGTAAAAAGTCTATCCTTCGTACGCATTCATCCGGGCGCAAACTTTCCTGATATCGATGTTGACCGGACAATAGCGCACACAGCGGCCGCAACCGGAGCACTGCACACCGTCACCGTACTTATCGACATAGTATTTCAGTTTGTGCATGAAACGCTGCCGAACACGCTGAAATTTCTTGTCTCTCGGATTGTGGCCCGACCCGTGCAAGGTGAAGAGTGGAAACATGCAGGAATCCCAGTTTCGGAGGCGGTCACCCTGTTTGCCGTATGTCTCGTCCTGGATGTCGAAGCACCAGCAGGTGGGGCACAGATAGGTGCAGGTTCCGCAGTTGATGCAGGCAAACGCCACCTCATCCCAGAAGGGAGCATTGAACAGATCCAGAACGACCTTGTCCTTCAGTTTGTCGGTAGGGACTTTGGACGTCATCCGACCTTCGGCCTCCAGTGCAAGACGCTTGGCCTTGTCGATTGCGTCCTGGGCGGCATCGGCCCCACCACCCATTTTATCTACAAATGCCTGCCCTTTTTCTGTGATAACCCGGACCAGGAAAGCATCACCCAGATCGAAGAGCAACGCATCGAGGCCTTTTTCGGAGAAAGGGCCACCTCCGACCGAATTGCAGAAGCAGGTGTCGCACGGCTCGTTGCAGCCAAGCCCGATCAGGACCGAAGACTCGAAACGTTGCACCCACCAGGGATCCCGGAATTCCCTATTGTCGAAATTGATCTTCACGATCTGAAACGCCTGGGCATCGCACGGCCGGATGCCGACGACGGCCTGAGGGGCGTAGTCTTTCGGGGCCTCTTTGACGATAAAGGCATCCTCACCCTGCTTGTCCAAGGAATATTCGAACATCCGCTCGGACTGAGGATAGACCAAGGCTTTGGGGGAAAGCCGCGTATTCTGATAGTCGAAATCCGGTTTTTTCCCGTTGTCGATCGGGGCGAACATGTGAAAATCACCATCCTTGACCGGTACGAATACCTTGTAATCTCCTTTAACGCCCCCAAGACGTTCCAACCACTCATCTTTAGTGAATATCTTGTCTGTCATGGAATTTACCTTTTGTCTATTCGCTGTGCGGTTTATGACCCCTCAGGCGAAATCCGGGCAGTGGATAACGCCGTCTACCGGATAAACGCATTGTAGTCATCCGGTTTATAGACATCCAAGGGCGGCCTTTGATCCAGCGTCAGACCAGCTTCCCAGGAAAAGAGTTCCTCAGCGTCTTTGTTGAGTTTCTTGGTGAACTGCCTGACGGGGATACCGACCGGGCAAACCCGCTCGCAGGCACCGCAATCGGTGCAGCGTCCGGCACAGTGATAGGCGCGCAGGAAGTGAAACGTCATGGTATCGGTGGGATCGATGCTCTTTCCCACCCACTGCGGCCGGCTTTCGTCGACGAAACATGTCGGACAGTAGCACAGAGGACAGGCGTTGCGGCACGCATAACACCGGATGCATCTTGAGATCATCCGATTGAAGAACTCCCATTTCTGCTCCGAGGACATTCCCTCGATCTTTTTCACGTCCTCATAGGCATCGACATCTGTCTGTTCCGGAACCGGATCCCCCAGCATTTCGTCATAAATAACGGGGTTGCGATGGCGGCAGATGACACAGTTGCTGCGGAGGAAATCCTTCTTGGCAAATGTTTCCTCGTATCCCGGCCCTTTTACGGTGAACCGGTCGCCTTCTTCCTCGACGGAGGTAATCTCACGGTACTTGACGGCCCTCACCACGGCGCGATGATCGATCATGCCTTCGCACGGAATGCCGACGATATAGAGTTGATCCCGCGCGATCTGGTTTTCGATGATGTGCGTGACGATATTGCGGGAATTGCATCCGTTTGCGACGATGCCGATCTTGTCCGTGCGCTTGGTGAGGTAATTGCAGAGGTTCAGACCGCAGTGACTGTCCCAGTGTAGAATCTCCGTCTGCTCCGGATCCTTCACCAGGACAGGCTCGTTCATCATCGGGACCGAACCCTTTTGGTAACCGATGAATACGTCCACCTTTCCATCGGCAAGCAGCTTCTTGGCTGCTTCTCTGATCTTGCCAGCATATTCCAACATCATGCCACCTCGGCTCTTTGTTTGATCAAGTACTTTGCAGGCCCCAAAGCCCGCACCTCGTCCGCCACTTTGTTGGCCACTTCAACGAACTTGGTGGCCTCAGCGGATGAGATCCAGGAAAAATTGAGCCTCCCTGGTTCGATACCGATGTGTTCCAGAAGCCCTTTCAGGAGGGCGAACTTTCTCCGCGCGTAGTAATTACCTTCCAGGTAATGGCAGTCTCCCGGGTGTCACCCGGAGACCCAAACGCCGTCGGCACCGTGCCGGAAGGCAGCCAAGATGAATTTAGGGCTCACCCGTCCTGAACAGGGAACACGAATAACCCTGAAGTTGGGCGGATATTGGAGCCGGCTGACGCCCGCCAGATCGGCTGCGCCATAGCTGCACCAATGACAAAGAAATGTCGTGATCTTGGGTTCCCATTCACTCATTGTTGCATTCTCCTGGTCCTGTATTCGAAAATACGTTGACGATATTCCATGCGAACATCGGATCTGGTGTGGCAGGCAAGGCACCCGGTTCCCGCCGAAACCGGGGGCCGGGCACCCGCCCAATGATTCCATCCCCACCGTTAAAGGTCTTTTCCGTTCTCGGCGTCAATCCTTTTTCCATCCGAAATGGTCTTTTTTGCCAATCCCGGCATCATTCTGCACATTTGCTTGTGAGAAGCCCTAAAGGGTTCCTTCACGCAGGCAGCTGATCTCCGAAGATATGGGCCAACCCCCCCATTCCAGATTGAAAACCGGGTTGTCCCGGGAAATCTTTCCGGATGTGCACCTCTCTAAGCGATTGTTTGTGAGGCTGGCGGAAGCCGCCTCAGCGCAAACTCCTGATTCCCTAGACAGGAGCAAGAACCCCTCTCCAGCTCAAAAAGCTGGTTACGCCAAATAGCCGACCTCTTTGCAGCCGCCGCTGCCCCCATCTCGAACCACCGAAAGGCCGGAGAGTCATCTCCGGATTGGAAGGCCAGCCGCAACGCGCGATCCCGCCTCGATGGTCACGGATCAGATCTCATTGATCATCGCCATGATCTGATCGGTACCGAAGCCTTTCAAATTGATGGCTCCCGAACGGCAGGAGGCGACGCATAAACCGCATCCTTTGCATAGAACCGGATTGATTTCCGCCCTCCCCGCAAAAGGCCCTTTTTCTATGAATGATGGAGCCGAATAAGGGCAGACGCTCACGCAGACACCGCAGCTGCTGCAGTATGCCGGGTTGACCTGAGCCACCGTGCCGCTGACCTGAACCGTCTTTCTGGCCAGCAGGGTCACGGCCCGCGAGCAGGCAGCCTTGGCTTGGGCCACCGTTTCGTCGATCGGCTTCGGATAATGCGCGGTGCCGCACAGGAACACTCCGTCAGTCGCAAACTCCGAAGGACCGAGTTTGGCATGGGCCTCCACGAAAAATCCATCGGCGTTCATCGGAATCTTGAACAGTTGCGCGAAGGCCTCGTCCTTCTCGGGGATAATGGCGGATGCGAGCACCAACAGGTCCGAGCGGATCAATACCGGCCGTCCCAGGATGTGGTCGTCCACCACAACCTCGAGGGCATCCGTTCCCACCTGCACGACGGGCTTCTTTTCATGCGAATACCGGACGAAGATAACGCCGGCCTGCCGCGCCTTCCGATAGAGGTACTCACGCTCCCCGTAGGTCCGCATATCCCGGTATAGAATGTAGACTTCCATATCGGGATTGAGTTCCTTCAAATGCAGGGCGCTTTCCATCGAATGGGTGCAACACACCCGGGAGCAGTAGGGACGCTCAGGTTCTCTGCTGCCAACGCACTGGATGAAGACGGCGCTTCCCAGCTTCTTCAATTCACCGTCGTTTTCAATGAACCGGCGGTCCAGCTCAAGGTGCGTCAAGACCCTGGGATCTTTTCCGTATTCATAGACATCGGGCTGCCACTCATGGGCACCCGTTGCGACAATCGCAACCCCGTGCAGCACCTCTTCCTTCGAATCCCCGCAGTTCAACGTCGTCTTGAAATTTCCGACGAATCCCTCGACATTTTCGAGTGTGGTATTGAGGCGGACATCGATGTTGGGATCCGTTTCGAGCGATCGGACCAGGTTCCCGAGGTGGGACTGGACATCCTCCCCCTTCCAGGTGCGGAAAAGGTTTCTCGCCTGCCCTCCCAAGGTGCCGGCCCGCTCCACCAAACAAACCTGATAGCCCTGCTCCGACAGGGTCCTGGCCGCAACCATGCCAGAGATGCCGCCTCCGATCACCAGCGCCTTCTGATTGACTTCCAGGCTGGTTTCTGCAAGCGGTTCCATCAGAGCCACCTTGGACACAGCCATCCTGACCAGATCTTTTGCCTTTTCCGTTGCAGCCTGGGGGTTTTCCTTATGCACCCAGGAGTCCTGGTTTCGGATATTGGTCATCTCGAAGAGGTACTTGTTCAGACCGGCGCTGATCAAGGTTTCCTGGAACAGCGGCTCGTGGGTCTTCGGTGTACAGGCGGCCACCACGATCCGGTTCAGATTCTTCTCCTTGATGACCTGGCTCATGATGTCCTGCGTATCCTGAGAGCAGGTGTAAAGGTTATCGGCTACGTATTCGACGTAAGGCAGCCCTTCCGCGTAGGCCCGGACAGCCGGAACATCCACCACACTTCCGATGTTGATCCCGCACTGGCAGACGAATACGCCGATCCGCGGCCGCTCGCCGAGGATGTTCCGTTCGGCGGGAGTCTCCTTTTCTCTCGTGAGGGTATTGCGTCCCTGCTTCAACAAGGCACCGGCGTCCGCGGCAGCAGAACTGGCCTCGATCACGGACTGTGGAATATCCTTCGGCCCCTGGAAGGCGCCGCAGACATAAACGCCCTTCCTCGACGTAGCGACAGGATCGAACGAGGTCGTCTTGCAGAACGAACCCTCCGTCAATTCAACGCCCAGTTCTCCGGCCAGCCGCACAGCCGCGGGATCCGTCTCGAGTCCGATGGACAAGACGACCATGTCAAAGGACTCTTCAATAAATTCCCCCTGTTCGTTCGCATACTTGAGGATTAGATCCCCGCTTTCCTCCACCTCATCGATCGTGTGGACCCGCGAACGGATGAAGCGGATGCCATGCTTGCCCCGCGCATCATCGTAGTAACGCTCGAAGTCCTTGCCGTGCGTGCGCATGTCCATGAAAAAGACGGCGCACTCCAGGGCGTTCCCAGCATGCTCCTTGGCAATGACGGCCTCTTTGATGGCGTACATGCAGCAGACCGAGGAACAGTATCCGTGATCGCACCGGTTGATGTCGCGTGATCCGACGCACTGCAGCCAGGCGATCTTCCGGGGCTCCTTGTGGTCGGACAATCTCGCCAGGTGACCCATCGTCGGGCCGGACGCCGAGAGGATGCGCTCGAACTCCATCGAAGTGAGCACATTGCGGAATTTGCTGTAACTGTAGGTATCATACCGGCTGGGATCGAAGGGGCGGAATCCGGGGGCGAGAATGATGGAACCTACATTCAGCTGAGCGGTCTCGGGCTTCTGCTGGTGCGTTTCGAGGGTGACAGCACCCGCACCGCAGGCCTCCACACACTGATAGCATTCACAGCAATAACCGCAGTTCAGGCACCTCGCGGCCTCTTCGAGGCCCGCCTCTTCGTCGTAGCCAAGCTCAACCTCATTGAAGCTGCCTTTCCTGGCCTCGAGGTCGAGTTCGGGCATCCGGGCGCGCCGGCGCACCGCCGCATCCGGAGGAATCGGTCGATAGACCGGCTCGGGATTGGCCGCGACTTCCCTGCCCGCCGCCATATCGACATCATCCAGATACCGTACGATGGATTCGGCGGCCTCCCTTCCGGCAGCGATGGCACCAATCGCCACCCAGGGACCCGTCTGAACGTCCCCGCCCGCAAAGACCCCTTTTTTCCCTGTTGCGAAGGTAACCGGATCGGCCTCGACGGTCCCCCAGCGCGTCAGCACCAGGTCTTCCGTGTCCTCCACCGGCGACAGATCCGGACGCTGCCCGATCGCAGGTACCAGCTGATCGATCTCGATCTCGAACTCGCTGCCCGGCAGGGGAACAGGACGGCGACGGCCCGAGGAGTCCGGCTCGCCGAGTTCCATTCGGATGCAGCGCAACCCCACCACACGGCCATCCTCCACCAGGGCCTCCTGCGGAGCGGCAAGATAGGTGATCTTGGCCCCTTCATCTTCGGCCGCCCGGATCTCCTCTTCCCAGGCAGGCATTTCCGCCCGTGTACGCCGGTAGATGATGTGGACCTCCTCGGCCCCCAGCCGAACCGCCGAACGGGCCACGTCGATCGCGACATTTCCGCCGCCGACGATAGCGACCTTTCGACCTACGGGTGCCGTTCCCTTCAAGTTCACTTCCCGCAGAAAGTCGACGCCCTGGCGAACACCCTGGGCCTTCTCCCCCGGTATCCCCAGTTGGATGCCCTTGTGGGCCCCCATCGCCAGGAAGACTGCCCCGTAGCCTTCCTCGAAAAGGCCTTCGCACGTGATATCCCGGCCAAGCGCCATACCGGTCCTGATCTCGACCCCCAGGCGCGTAACAACCTCTATTTCCCGATCGAGAACCTCACGGGGCAGCCTGTGACCGGGAATCCCCACGCGGAGCATTCCGCCCGCAGCGGGAAGCGCCTCGAAAATCGTCGATTGGATGCCCTTCCTGGCGAGATGGTAGGCCGCACTCAGGCCTGCCGGGCCGGAGCCGATAATCGCCACTTTTTCTCCCCGTTTCGGAAGACAGGAAACCGTGATCTCCCTCGGGTCGAATCGGTCCGCCGCCAGTCGTTTGAGGTCCCGGATGGCCACCGGATCGTCCACCTCGCAGCGGCGGCAGGCATCCTCACATCCATGGGGGCAAATACGCCCTAACACGCCGGGCAGAGGCAAATCCTCCATGATGATCCGCAGGGCCTCTTGGTACTTCCCCTGCTTGACCATCTGCACGTAGCCCTGAACATTCAGGCAGGCAGGGCAGGCCAATCGGCAGGGCGCCTTGTCGGCCTTCTGAATGGAGAATGCGCCGGGAATCGCCTGGGCATATTTCTTGAAGGTCGCCTTTCTCTCGGCAAGGCCCTGGTCATATTCGCTCGGCAGGTTGACGGGACAGACTGTGGCGCAATCCCCGCAGGCCGTACATTTCAAAGGATCGATGTATCGGGGGGTCTTGTTCAGGGTGACGGTGAAGGAACCTTGCTCACCCGCAACATCCACGACTTCAGCGCAGGTGATCAAATTGATATTCAGATGCCGGCCGACCTCGACCAGCTTAGGAGAGATAATTCACATGGCGCAGTCATTGGTGGGAAATGTCTTGTCGAGTTCGCTCATCACACCGCCGATGGCGGAAGACTTCTCGACCAGATGGACAAAATATCCGGAATCCGCGAGATCCAACGCCGCCTGCATCCCCGCGATCCCACCGCCTACAACCATGACGGAACCTACTACATTCTCGGGCATCTCATTCTCCTCAAAGCAATCTGTCAGAAAAGCGACCTTCTCAGGTCTCCCCAGTTGCCACAGCGCACCTTACTCCGGAGCGCCGAAAATTGTCAACCAAAATATGGCTCGGCTACGGGCTGAACCGCTCGTCTTTACACGCAAAAACGCCGCTCTGATCCCTATTCCTCTTCCAAAAACGGCTTGAATCAAGCTCACCCCGATGCTATTTTGTTTCCACTCGGAAATGGTCTTTTTGGCCAATCTCGGCATCGATCTGCACGTTTGCTTGTGCGGCGACCTGCCGGTCGTCTCCGCGTAAACGCTTGATTTCCTTGATATTGAAAAAAACGGGACCAGCCCCGCGCCAAAGCGGGGGGACTGAGCACCCGAAGGGTATGGAGAGAAGATTCTCATTTCCGGGTTGGAAACCGGGTTTTTCCGGGGGATCATTCCCGGATGGATCTTATTTGGCTCCCAGCCGGGAACCGCCTTTTCTCCATTCTCTTATAGGATTATTGTAATCACACCCAGCCGCCCGATCAACGCTTAGTTTCCATTCGGCTCGCGCTGGATCAAGCAATTCCGGCCGGATACGCGTTTCGTCCTTTCACCACGGCATGCGCCAATCCCCGGCCGATCCGAATCCAGCCCCCTCAAAGGAGAAGAATCCATGGTCGAACACCCGCCTTCGTTGCTGAATATCGGGATTGTCGGCGGCGGAAAACTAGCCCGCGAGGTCCTCGAAAAGACCACCAGTTCCTATTCTCAGGAGGATGTCAAGGCCCGGTATGTCGCCGTCGTCGACCCCGACCCGGAGAGCCCGGCGGTCCTCTTCGCGAAATCCATCGGGCTCAAAGTCTTCGAGGATTACCATGCGCTTTACGACCCATCCCTCGATATTCAACTGATTCTGGTCCTTTGCCGGGACGAAAAGGTCACCGACGACGTCCTCAAACACAGCCCCGATCACATCCGCATCATGACCCGCGCGGTCTTTATGATGTTCTGGGCGGCCACCCGGCTTCAGGAGGCCAAATGGCGTGACCGCAGCCTCGAGATGGAAACCATCCTCAACGGAATTCAGGACTTCATTCTCGTCATCACCCCGGACAGAAAGATCGTGGAGGTGAACGAGGCCTTTCTGACCAAAATGGGCTACAGCCGCGAACAAGTCGTCGGACACTCCTGCCATGAGGTCTTTCAGAAAGGCAACCAGCCCTGCAACGAAGGTATCATCTTCTGCCCCATGAACGAGGCCATCAGGAACAGGGAGCCTTCACAGCAGGTCGTCACGCGTATCGACAGCGACGGACAGCCTATTTACACCGAAGTCACCATGTTCCCCATCTTCGAGGACAACGGCCGGGTATCGAAATTCATCGAAGTCAGCCGCGACATCACCGACCGGAAGCGGGAAGAAGAGCGCATCACGCAGCGTCTGGAGAGGATGGTCGAGGAGCGGACGAAGGCCCTCGAAGAGACGCACGCCAAACTCTTGCATCAGGACAAGATGGCCTCCTTGGGAAAGCTGTCCGCTTCCGTCGTCCACGAAATCAATAATCCCATAGCCGGCATCCTCAACCTGATCCTGCTCATGAAACGCATCAGCCAGGAGGGGCGCCTGACGACCGAGGACCTTCAAAAATTCGCCCGCTACCTTGACCTCATGGAGACGGAAACCCGGCGGATCAGCCGGATCGTTTCCAACCTGCTCACGTTCTCCAGGCAGTCGAAAATTGAATTGAAACTCGTCGATCTCAACCGGCTGCTGCAGAAGACCCTGTTCCTGAACTCGAATCTCCTCAAGATCCACAATGTAAACGTCATTATCGACCTCGATCCCCGGCTTCCGGAGGTCATGGGCTCGGAGGATCACCTCCAGCAGATCTTTATGAACCTCGTTTCCAACGCCGCCGAGGCCATGGAGGCGATGCCCAGCGGCACACTGACCATCAAAACCGGCACCGTCGAAGGGAACGGCCAGATCTTCATTGCATTCGAAGACAACGGCCCCGGCATCCCCAAAGAAAACCTCCCGCGACTGTTCGAGCCCTTCTTCACCACCAAGACAAAAGGGAAGGGCGTCGGATTGGGTCTTTCCGTGGCCTACGGCATCATCGAAAACCATGGCGGGACCATCGAGGTTCAGTCGGAGCCGGACAAGGGCACGACCTTTCTCGTCAAACTCCCGGTGAATCGGGAGTCGAGCCAGGACGCCTGATGGGCGCGCCCGAAACTGTATAACAGCGTGCTGAAAAGTGCGGCGTTCTCAGGCCGGGGGAAATATATTCAAATCCATGGGCTCTCCAATCTCCAGAAAGGAGGCATACGGAATGCACCTTTGCACGGAGCCGACCGATGGGCCGCCGCGCGAAAAAACGGCTTGTTTGCTCGATATGGACGAGCCCGGGGCCCGCTGCGAAGAAAAATCCTTACGTCCGGATGGAAAGGCGGGTCCCGCTTGGCGGCCCTTCTCCCATGGCCACGGGGTGCCATTCGATTGGAGCCGACATGTGTCCCCCCGGGGGCATCTTCGACGTTCGGAGGCCGCCCCCCGGCCCGGGGGAGCAAACACGGGGATCCGCCTGGACGGGGTCGCCGCGCATAGGGATCGGCACGAAACGGCCGGCGATCCGATACAGAGAACGGCCGGCGGAACAGTCCGAGAACGAAAACGAACAAGGAGGGCTCCATGGGCGGCAGCAAGATCCTGATCGTCGATGATGAACTCATCGTAAGGGAATCTTTGGCAGGGTGGCTTGAAAGAGACGGGCATCAGCTGAAGACCGCTTCGAGCGGGGAAGAGGCCCTGGAGATGATGGAAGAATCCCGCTTCGATATCATTCTGCTGGACATCAAGATGGGGGGCATGAGCGGTCTGGACGTCCTGAAGACTGTCAAGGAGAACGATCCTGACATCGCCGTCATCATGATCACGGCGTACGGTTCGGTCAACACGGCGGTCGAAGCCATGAAGCACGGCGCCACCGACTACCTGATGAAACCGTTCGATCCGGACGAACTCGGGATCCTGATCGAGCGGATCGAAAAACAGCAGCTCCAGGCACTCGAAAACCAGTACCTCCGACAGGAGGTCCATGAAAGGACTCGATTCGAGAGCATGATCGGCCAATCGAAGGCCATGCAGAAGGTCTTCGAGCTGATCCGCGATGTCGCCCCGACCGACTCGACCGTCCTGATCCGGGGTGAAACCGGCACGGGCAAAGGCCTCGCCGCAAAGGCCGTCCACACCCTTAGCCGCCGCTGCGCCGGGCCCTTCGTCTCGATCAACTGCGGCGCTTTTCCGGAACAGCTGCTCGAAAGCGAGTTGTTCGGCTATCAGAAAGGGGCGTTCACCGATGCCAAAGAAACCAAGAAGGGACGGTTCGAACTGGCCCATGGCGGCACCCTTTTTCTCGATGAGATCGGCGAGATCAGCATGCGGATGCAGATCGATCTTCTGCGGATCCTCGAGGACCACGTCTTTTACCGCCTCGGAAGCACCCAGCCGCTCGAGGTGGATTTCCGCGTCATTGCAGCCACCAACCGCAACCTGGAGCAGGCGATCCGGGAAAGGAGCTTCCGGGAGGATCTCTACTACCGCCTGAACGTGTTTACGTTCGAGATGCCGCCCCTCAGGGAACGTAAGGAGGACATCCCTCTGCTTGCCGCTCATTTCCTGCACCGTTTCGCGCAGGAGACGAACAAACCGGTCGAACGGATCAGCCGTGGCGCCCTGGACGAGATGATGCTCTATGAATGGCCGGGCAATATCCGCGAACTGGAAAACGCTGTCGAACGGGCGGTCGTCGTTGCCAAAGGCCTGACCATCCTGCCTGAGCATCTGCCGATCTTCAGTTCGGACCAGACGACCCTCGAGCCCGCCGATCAGTCCCTGAAAGAACTTGAGAAGGCCCACATCGTTAAAATCCTTGAACAACACCAGTGGAATATATCCAAGTGCTCGGAAACATTGGGTATAGACCGGTCGACCCTTTACAGCAAAATGAAGCGCTACGGAATCAGGAAGCAGGATTGAAACCAGGAAAAGCATCATCCATCATCGTCCTGACTTCCATAGGCGACGGCCAGGAATCCTATCTCGAATCCATCGGCATCGAAATCAGCCGTCTTTTCGGCTATCCGACAGTCGCCATGCCCCTCCTGGACAGCATCGATTTCTCTTACAACATCCAAAGGGATCAATATCATTCGACAGCGATCCTCACCCGGCTTGCCGAACTCGCCCCGCCCGATGCCTTGAAGATTCTCGCCGTCACCGACCGCGACCTGTACATTCCGATCCTCACCCACGTCTACGGTGAAGCTCAACTGGGTGGCAGGGCCTGCATCGTCTCCACCCACCGGCTGAGCGAGGGGATCCCTGCCGGAGGCGATCCTGAACGACTCCGCTGCCGCCTCATGAAGGAGGCCATCCACGAACTGGGCCACACCTTCAATCTCAAGCATTGCCCTGAAACCCGCTGCATCATGCACTATTGCCGCAAAATCGAGCATGTCGACCGCAAATCCCAGGCATTCTGCCGATATTGCAGGGTTCTCCTCCAAGATGAACTGGACAGGGCGGCGGAAGAAACTCCTTGAATCACGCCGTTTGTCGGTCCAGGGTCCCGTCTGAGGCAGGCAACCTTCGGACAGGAGCTGGTTGCCATCCGGAAAGTGCGCGGTATCACGCCTTGAAAACCAGGCGGCTCAACCTGTCCCAGCCAATCTCCGGGGCTTCTCCGTACAGGTCGCCCCGGATATCGCCCCCGTCGTTCGGCATAGGCCCCAGGGTCTCCTCGATCAGACCGAACAACTCGTCGACCTCTTTCCGCATAAACCTTTTTGTCTCCTGATCGATCATGAGCTGTTTCAGATCGCTCCTGAGTGCCGTAGCATGGGCTGTCAGAAGCCATCCGTCGGCATAGGGATGGTCGAACGCCGCACGGGCATCCTCGAGAAGATCCTGGTTGACAGCCGTCACGATACCGCTCAGAGGTGAAAGAACGGCCGAGCGGTGTCCATCCCGATAAACCGTTACGGCCGGACGATCCTGATGGATCTCCTTTCCAATCAACGGCACATCGAGGCGATCGAAGGGGCCGAGCGCCTTGAAGGCGAAATCATCCAGCCCGATACGCACCGTCTGGTCTCCCTCGACCTTTACCCACGTGTGGCCCGCATGAAAATAATACCCCTGCGGCACGTCGAACCCCCGGATCTTGATCGTATCGACGGGCTGAACCACCGCATGAACCCGGTAGTGATCCAGGAAAAACTGCTCGAACTCGCAATCATCGCAGCGGTAGTCATGGGTGCACGGTCTGTATCCGATGTATCCTTCCACATGCCTCTTGCATGGACGGCGCGCATCCAGCCGGTTTCCGGTCTCCCTCTCTTTTTCCATGGCATCCCTCCCTGGATCCGGTTGCCCCGGCAAGCGGGCTTTCCCGGTTTTCCTCGGCTTCCCTGCAATCCCCGCCTCTGCAACGATCGAGCGTCAGGATGCGCCCGACGGGTTGACTCCGCTGATTCCCGTCGCCAAACCTCGTTTTCGGACCGGTCGTTTATGGCCGCTGGTTTCGGTCTTTCGCCACATCCACCTTCAGGACAAGACCTCCAAGCCGGGCCCGGCCCGCCCGGCTGCATCGCGCTTCACCACCAAAAAAAGACTTGCTGCGTGGCGGGCTCCCAGCAGGATGCCCCGCTTCGAGATCAGCTTTTCAGAAAGGCACGCCGGAGGTTGCCCCAATCAAGACCCGGCAGGTTCCCATAGATGTCCTCACCCAGTGTACCACCGTCTGCCGCCAGAGGTCCGGCCACCTCCTCGATCATGCCTTCCAGCTGCCCCACCTCCTGGTTCAGCCATCCGATACTGTCGGCGTCGGTCATCAGGTTCGCCAGTGTTCCCTTGATATCGGGTGTCCTCACGAGCATCATCCATCCGGCCTCATAAGGACCGGCATTCGCCATCGCCGGCTTTTCACGCAGATCGCCGTTGACCTCGACGATAACCCCGTTCACCGGCGAAAGGGCCTCGGCCTCCTGTGCCGATCGTTTGAAGCCCCATCCAGGTCTGCCCTGAGACAACTCTTTACCGATAACCGGCAGTTCATAGGCATCGGCCCTGCCAAACAGCTTCAGAGCGAAATCGTCCATGCCGATCCGGATATACCCGCCGCTTTCGATCCGGGCCCATGAGTGGCCGTCGTTGAAATAATACCCCGTCGGAACGGCAAAGCCTTTGACATCGTGCATCTCGTCCGGCCGGGAGGCCGTTTTCGGGGCCCACACGTCCTCGAAAAACTGGTCGAAGTCACACTTGTGACAGGCGTAATCATAGGCACAGACCCGCTCCTCGATCCGGTTCGTCAAGGTGTGGCGGCAGACCCTCTCCAGGCCGGGCCTCCGCCGCATCGCATCCCGCCAACCGGTCGCGGCCCCCTTCTCGACCTTTTTCTTCATACCCGCATCATACTTGCAGGTCGTGCAATCGTAGAAGTTGTTGCAGTTCTTGAAATCGACCACGCCNGCCTGCATCCAGATGCACGGATTGGCCGCCTGAGCCTGCTTGTCCGGCTTGACCATCCAAAGCTGTCCGTTCAGGACCGCTTTCAGCGAGGCGTTATCCGCGGGGTCCTGGCTACGGCCCCTGCGATAGGTCGAACCGTACCCCACCGTCGCTCTCCGATTTTCTGCATCTTTGCTAGCCATGTCCTGCTCCTTTCTTTAGAGGAAGGGTGATATCCTGTGTTGGTTGTCTTCTTAAGCAACCTGCGTGCCAAACCGGATCAAACGGAGAAAATACGACATATCATACCGATCATATTAAATTTTTTATCCAAACGAAAAGAAGGGCGGCCAGATCCTGCCTCCATCGAAAAGGACCAGGTTGGCGTGAAATACAACAGTGCAGCCTCGTGCCATACCTATAATCCGCTGCTGCTCAAAGAGGCGAACCCGGTATTTCCTGCCTTAAGCCACTATGTTGTCTTTTCCTACACACCTTGTCTTGATTTCCTACACCGAAGGCGACCGGGGATGTTTCACAGCGAAGTGTGCACTCGCATCTTCGGCAAAGTGAGCTCGTTTCCATCCGGAAATGGTCTTTTTGGCCAATCTCGGCGTCAATCTGCACGTTTGCTTGTGCGGCGACCTGCAGGTCGCCTCCGCGCAAACGCTTGATTTCCTTGATATTGGCCAAAAATCCTCATTTCCGGATTGGAAACTGAGTTCTACCGCGAAATCATTTCCGGATGGAAACAACTTAAAAAATCTCAAACCAACCTTCGTGCGCCGAAATTCTTTTGACGATCTTTTCCCAATGGCCTATATATGGGACCTTTCAATCCAGAAAAGAGGCGCCAATCAAACCAGCATATGAAGCTTTCCTTGGGATTTCGCTGACATTGCATCTGAACATTTTGTCCCGGCGCAGGAACGGCAGGCCGTCGAACACGCTGCCAGACACAGCCCCCGGTATGGACATCTGTTTCCACGCGTCTACCGGCAGGCACTCTGAATAGACCGTTCCAAAGAATACGCACTTTGTCGGGAAGTATCCCTTCCACCCGCTGCAACATTTGGATAATGGAGCGTTGCCATGGAGAGAAACAAGGCGGTCGTTGTACTAGGCACTTTCGATTCCAAAGGAGAGGAACATGCTTACCTCAGAGACGTGATTGAAGAACGAGGATTTCCGGCGTTGACGCTTCACGCGGGAACCAAGGCCCCGGCGCCTTTTCCCGTCGACTACGATCTTTACACCGAGGCGATCGCGGCCCGCGGAGGTCTGGGCCGGGACGAAGCCATCGAGGCCGTCATCGAAAAAGGGCGCTCGTTGGTCCAGGAACTCTACCGGCAAGACAGGCTCTCCGGGGTCGTCTCAGCGGGCGGAGGAACCGGCACCTATCTCTGCACCGAAATCATGCGCATCCTCCCCATGGGAATCCCCAAGGTCATGATATCCACGGTAGCCTCCAGGGACATGTCCCGCACGGTGGGAACCAAAGACATCACCATGATGCACAGCGTCGTGGATCTGCTGGGCATCAACAGCATTTCCGCCGGGCTGCTGGAGCGCGCCGCCGGAGCCGTCTGCGGCATGGTGGACAGCAACGAAAAGCATCGAACCGGCAGCACGAAAAAGCGGGTGGGCCTGACCATGTTCGGCTTCATTACAGAGGGAGCGGAGCACGTACGCAGGCATCTGGAGGCCCTCGGCTACGAGGTCATTCCCTTTCACGCCAATGGAACCGGTGGGATGGCGATGGAAGAACTGGCATCCGAAGGGCTGTTTGCGGGCGTCCTCGATTTCGCCACCCACGAACTGGCCGACGCCCTCCTGGACGGGTACTGTGGCGGGATCGGGCCGGGAAGGCTCGTGCCCTTCCCCGGAAGACCCAACCCACCCCGGCTGGTGATCCCCGGGGGCCTCGACTGCGCAGTGCTGATCTTCGATCGCAACCACATCCCGGAGCGATACGAGGAGCGTAGCATCTTCTTCTATGATTTCCGGTCCGCCGTTCGATTGAGCCGGGAGGAGGCTGCGACACTGGCGCGCCAGCTGGCCGAAAAACTGAATCGTTTCGGCCAGGGTGCCAAGCTGCTCATCCCAACGCTCGGGTGGTCTGAGGCCGACAAGGAAGGAGCCCCTCTGTATGACCCGGCGATGAACCGTTTTTTCCTGGATACGGTCCGTAAGAATCTCTCATCTGTGGTCAGCATCCAGGAATCTCACCAGCACATCAACTCGAGCACCTTTGCCGAGCAGTGCGCCCAGGCGATGCATGCCATGATTCAGAACAGCGGGGAGTAGTAGAGGTTTTTTCGAAGATTAGAATAGTTTCCATCCGGAAATGGTCTTTTTGGCCAATCTCGGCGTCAATCTGCACGTTTGCTTGTGCGGCGACCTGCAGGTCGCCTCCGCGCAAACGCTTGATTTCCTTGATATTGGCCAAAAATCCTCATTTCCGGATTGGAAACCGAGTTCTACCGCAAAAACATTTCCGGATGGAGACTAGAATACAAGGGCGGATGGCGGCTGTTCGGAAAACCGTGTCATTCGATCCGGCCAGCCTCCTCGCCTCGGGCCAGGATCCTCGCTGTGAGGGCCCCGATGCCTTCGGCCGGTGACGGGTTGTCGCCGGCCAAGTTCTCGAGCATACGCAGAAAGGCCTTGGCTGGCCTCGAAAGGGACTGATCCTTCAGATAGGCAATGCTCACATCGAGATAAAGATGCTCGCCCCTTATCTGAGGCGTGACCAGCCGTTTTTCTTTTACGTCCTGGACCACGGCTGCCTTGACGAGGAAAGAGAAGCCCTCTCCCCTCCCAACCAACTCTTTGATGAATTCGACATTGTTCGTCTCCATCAGGATATTCGGAACACGCCCGTATCTCGCGAAGAGATCCGCCACGCGCCTCCGCGTCCCTGATCCGGTGTCCTTCAAGATGATCGGGTCCCCGGCCAGCTCCGTAAAATGCACCGAATCCCGCCCCGCCAGCCTGTGACCGGGTGGAAGAATAGGCAGCAATTCCTCCTGGCTGAAGGGCCTGAAGACAACCGCAGGGTTCTCCTCGGCTTTGGCGATTACCGCGATCTCGATGGTCAGATCGAGCAGTCCACGGGTCATTTCGGCCGAACTGCCCTCGTTCAAAAAGACCTTTATATCCGGGTAATCCTTCAAAAAACCGCTGAGAAGGTAAGGCATGAAGTAACGCGCATAGGTCTTGGTGGTCCCTATCCGCAGGACCCCCCGCTTGAGCTGGTGCATCTTGTCGATCGCAACCTCAATTTCATGCTCGAATTCGAATACCTTGCGGGCATAGTGAAAAAGGGCTTTCCCTTCGTCTGTAAGATGGACGTGGCGCCCTTTTTTTTTGAACAATTTGAGGTTGCAGGCTTCTTCGAAGGCGCGTATCTGTGCTGTCACGGCCGGCTGGGTGATGAAAAGCCTCTCCGCCGCTTCGGTGAAACTTTCCGCCTTGGCAGCATAGTAAAATATCCTGAAATGATTGAAATTAATCATATAAAACGACCTCCTGGCACCCTGCGCCTCAATCCCCGGAAGGAAACTGCCCATCCTCTGCACAAAGCAAAATGGCCCCATTCACGCACAGCCGCAATAGAAGGAATCCTTGCCCCTCCAATGGAAAAACAGGAAACAAAAGTGCAGCCTCGCTTCCGTCGCATCATGGTGATCCAATCCCTAAAAGCCGGTTATGCATGAATCCTATTCATAAATAACACTTATGGATACCATAAAAAAAATGCATTTGACAGTTTTCTTTGAAAAGGCGATTAAAGGGCTAACGATTGCACAACACCATTCGATCTACGGGCGCTCTTCCAGCGATGCACTCCCGGAACGGATGTAGCAGATATAGAGCTTCAAGACAGACGCGCACAACATTCCTCCAAGTTCAAACTAAATTTGAACCATTCCCGATACGGCGCAACCTATGACACCGACGGTTTTCTCAAGGCTCACGGTTGGAAAATTTAACGAGAAGGGCGCTTCCTTTACCACCGACTGGGCTGAGCCCGAAGGAAAGCGGCCGCATCGCCGGTCCGGCCGCCGGCTTCGAAGCGGCAGAGACAATCTGCACCGGACAGCACAATTTGGTTGACGTTTTCGGGTGTTACGTTCGGATACACAGACATTCATTCTCCCTCTGACCTGAAACCGCTCGTTTTCGGCGTATCACATCAGGGGAGGCATCAATCCTTATATATCTCCTGTTTGAAAATTACGTCCAGCATTGCGTAGCAATAGCGTAACCATATTGTCCTTTTTTACTAATTTTAACCCAATGAAGGAGATTTTAGAATGAAAAGCATGAGAGATTTTGTCAAGGTGGCCGAAGAGCATGACGCGCTGAAGCGGATCAAGGCGAAGGTCGATTGGAACCTGGAGCTGTCGCACATCGCCAAGTTGAACGAAGAAAAACAAGGTCCGGCGCTGCTGTTCGAGAACGTGAAGGATTACACCTCACCCGTCATCACGAGCGTCTGCACGACCACAGAGCGGCTCTCCCTCATCATGGGGATGGACCGGTCGTCTTCCCTGACGCAGATCATGGAAGAATGGGTCAAAATCGGCGACAAGCTGATTCCCCCGAAGGTAGTGGACAAGTCCGCCGCGCCCTGCAAAGAGAATATCATGATGGGCGACGAAGTCGACCTATACAAATTCCCGACGCCTCATTGGTACCCCCTCGACGGCGGCCGCTTTCTCGGCACCGCCCATTTCATCATCTCGAAAGACCCCGAGACCGGCTGGGTGAACCTCGGTACCTACCGCTCCCAGCTCCTCGGAAAGGACAAGATGGGCACCCAGTTCATCAAAGGCAAGCACGCCGACATCATGCTCAAGAAATACCAGGCCATGGGCAAAAAGATGCCGGTCGCCTCGATCATCGGCTGCGACCCCCTGCTCTTCATCCTCGGCGCCGCCCGGATATCCGCTTTCGTGTCGGAGTACGATGTCGCCGGCGCCATCCGCAACGAACCGGTCGAAGTGGTCCAGGGCGAAACCGTGGATCTCCCGATCCCGGCGCACGCTGAAATCGTCGTCGAAGGCGAGGTCGATCCCGAGGCCTTCATGCAGGAAGGCCCGTTCGGTGAATACACCGGCTACTATTCCGGCGTCGGAACAGACCCGAGGAATTTCATCGATGTCAAGTGCGTGACCCACCGCAACAACCCGATCCTCTGGGGCACCACGGTCGGCCGTGCCGTCACCGACACCCACATGACCATGGCCATCTCCTACGGCGCGACCCTGTGGCAGCAGCTCGTCGCCATGAAGATCCCCGGCATCCGCTCGGTCTACTGCCCGCCGGAAGGCTCGGGCCGCTTCCTCGCCATCATCTCCATGAAACAGATGTATCCCGGCCACGCCGACCAGGTACTCACCGCCGCCATCTCGACGGAAATGGGCGCCTACGGCCTCAAGACCGTGATCGTGGTCGACGAAGACATCGAGCCCTGGGATATTCCACGGGTCCTGTACGCCCTGAGCTTCCGCTTCCAGCCGAACCGCTGCCAGGTCATCAAGCGCGGCCGCTCGACCCCGCTCGACCCCTCGCTGCCCATCGACGCCAGGGATATCACGGGCCGCCTCCTGCTGGACGCCACCATCCCCTACGACTGGAAAGAGAAGCCCATCCCGATCAAGCTCGACCCCGAAATAGTCAAGAAGGTCGAAGCACGCTGGTCAGAACTAGGGCTCTAATCCTTAAACCGGAAACCCTCCCCCGGGAGGCGCACTCCCGGCCGTTCAGGCCGGGGGTGCGCCGAAAACCGTTTTTAGGCGGGTCCGTTCAAGGCCGGTCTTCAACCGGCAGCGGGAAGACAGCCCCATCAAGGCAGACGAACATTCATCCATTTCGAGAGGGAAGCAAAGATGAAACCGATCCGTTATCAGCAGAAGATGGTCGATGAATTCCTGAAGAAGGGCTACTGGACGCAGGAGACCTTTTATGATTTTTATGATCGCAACGCCCGTGAACTGGGTGATCGTGAGGCTCTGGTGGACTCGAAGTATCGCGTCACCTGGGCCCAGGCCAAAAAGCTGGTCGACGCGATCGCGATGTCGTGGGTGGAGATGGGCATCCCCAAGTTCTCCCGCATCATCATCCAGTCCCCCAACAGCGTTTACGGATTTCTGGCCCGCGTCGCGAGCGAGAGGGCCGGTCTGATCTCCCTGACCGTCTATCCCTACCTGAGGGAGAAAGAACTGGAGTACATGGTCGAACGGACCGAGGCCGCTGCCGTCGTCATCCCGACGGTCTATCGCAAGTTCGACTACCTCGCGATGTACAAGGGTCTTCAGGCGCGCTTCCCCTATCTCAAGAATTTCTTCCTGTTCGATGACACGGTCCCCGCCGACGCCCCGGCAGGCACCTACTCCATTACCAAACTCGCCGAGGGCCGCAGCCCGAAACCGGGCGATGAAGCCGTTTTTAAGGAAAGGCGCCTGGATCCCATCTGGAACGTGGGGCTCCTCACCAGCACCACCGGCACCACCGGACTTCCCAAGCTGGTCGAATGGCCCATCGCGCCCAGGGTCTGCACCTCGAAGGCCCGCGTCGACATCTGGGGGCTGAACAAGGACGACATCACCATGGCCATCGCGCCCCACGCCGGCGGCGCGGCCGGAACCCTGACCTATTTTGCGGCACCGCTCGCCGGTGCGAAGACCGTCATGCTCGAGGAATTCTCCCCCGAAGACGCCCTGGCGCTGATCGAGAAGGAGAAGGCGACGGCCATCGGCGTGGTCCCGACGCACCTCGTGAGAATGCTCGAGGTCGACACCAAGAAGTATGACCTGAGTTCCCTTCGTTTCATCCGCTCGGCCGGCGGCTACCTCTCGCCGCAGGTGGCCGAGGAGGCCGAGAATGCCTTTGGCGCCGCCATTACGAGCGACCTGGGGACCCAGGATATGGGTTCGGTCTCGGGATGCCGCGTGGAAGATTCGAAGGAACTCCGCCGCCGCACGGTCGGCCGCATGCTGCCCGGCAACGAAGTGCGTCTGATGGATGAAGAAAACAAGAAGGAGGTCCCGGAAGGCGAACCCGGCGTGCTTTGGTTCCGCGGCCCCCACGCCCCGGCGGGCTATTACCGGGACGAGAAGCTCACGGCCACGGTGTTCGACGAAAACGGCTGGACCACCACAGGCGACATCGTCAAGTTCGACCAGGGCTGCCTCTGGATCCTCGGACGCGCCAAGGATATGATCATCCGCGGCGGCCAGAACATCTACCCAGCCGAGGTCGAAGGACTGCTCAACGAACATCCGAAGGTGGCCTCGGTCGCCATCGTGGGCTACCCCGACCGAGAGATGGGGGAAAGGTGCTGCGTCTGCGTCATCCCCAAGGCCGGTCAGACCCTGACCTTCCAGGAGATGGTCGACTTCCTGAAGTCGAAGAAACTGGCCATGTTCAAATTGCCTGAAAAGATGGTCCTCATGGACGCCTTCCCCACGGTGGGCGACTCCGGCAAGATCAATAAGAAGGAACTCAAAGTCGACATTGAAAAGCGGATCGCAGCAGGGGAGATTTAGATCATGGGCAAGAAAGTCCTGGTGATATCCACCCTGGATACCAAAGGGCAGGAGACCCTGTATCTGAAGGAACGGCTCGAGGCCAGGGGCCTCGAGCCCCTCTTGATGGATATCTCGATGCGCGGCGACGAGGCTTCCCCCGCCGACATCGGCCCCGGCCGTGTGGCCGAGGCCGGCGGGAGCAGCCTGCAGGAGGTTCGCGAATCCCGTGAACGCTCTAAAATCACCAACACCATGATCCGGGGCGGGGCAAAGATCGCCCAGGATCTTCAGAAGGAAGGCAAGCTCAGCGGCGTCGTCGGGCTCGGGGGCTCCACCGGATCCCTGATGGCGACGGATGTCATGCGGGCGCTGCCCTTCGGCGTACCCAAGCTGATGATCTCCTCCACCGCCGCGTTGCCGGGCCTTTCCACCCGGTACATCGGTACAGGAGACATCGCCCTTTTTCACTCGGTCATCGAGATCTCGGGGCTCTCGGACCTCTTGAAAAACGTCCTGGATCGGGCGGCGGCCGCCATGGCGGGCCAGGTGCAGGATGACATCATCTCCCCCCGCTCCGCTGCAGGCAAGGCCATCGCCCTCACCATGCTCGGGCCTTGCGAGAAATGCGCCAGTTCCGTCCGCGAGGCCTTGACCCAGGAGGGATACCAGGTCATCGGGTTTTCTGCGGCTGGGGTCTGCGACCGTGCGATGGAAGACATGATCGCCGACGGGCTGTTCAGCGGGGTCGTCGATCTGGCGCCCGGCGGCGTCGGCGAACACTTGTTCGGCTTCATGCGGGACGCGGGGCCGAGGCGTCTCGAGTCCGCCGGTGAGGCCGGGATTCCGCAGATCATCTCGACCTGCAGCGTCAATCACATGACGCCCGCCAAATCCAAGTACAAACCGGACTATGCGCAGCGGCCGAAATACGATCTCGACCGGTTCCGCACCTGGATCCGCCTCTCGGCCGACGAACTGCGCGAAGTAGCCGGGGCATTCCGGGAAAAACTCAACCGCTCCAAAGGTCCCGTTAAGGTCCTTATCCCCCTTAAAGGATGGTCTTCCGTCGATTATCCGGGAAATGCCACCCACAACCCCGAAGAGGACCTCGTCTTTGCGGAGGAGTTGCGCAAAGGCCTCAAGCCTGAGATCGAAATCCTCGAAGTGGACGACAACATGGAGGATCCAGCCTTTGCCGCGGCGGTCGTCAAGGCATCCCTTCAGATTTTTTAATGGGAGGTTTCCAGCGATTTCAATGCAGGAGGCATCAGGAAGGAGAAGTATCCTGATCGAAGGAGAACCAAGCAGGGATGTTCCGCCCATGCCACGCGACATCCCCGGCAGCCGGAGTTTCCTGCCCCCGGCGAGCCGGGGCGATAGCATGGCTTGCGGGAATTTTCCCATTTGAAACCAGTACCCTCGGCCATGCAGGGGGAATAGCAAGGGGTTGCCATGAATCAACGAATCGTCGTAGCCATTTCGGGCGCCAGCGGCGTCATCTATGGCGTACGTCTGCTGGAACACCTCAGTAAAACCGATGTTGAAACCCACCTCATCATCTCACCATCAGGCAAAAAAAATATCGAGATCGAAACCGGGTACACCGCAAAGGATATTGAAGCCATGGCCGCATACTGCTATGATCACCGCGACGTCGGTGCGGCCCTCGCCAGCGGATCCTTCCTCACCTCGGGAATGGTCGTCGCACCCTGCACGATCAAGAGCCTCTCGGGGATCGCCAATTCCTACACCGAAAACCTTCTCGTCCGCGCCGCCGACGTCACGCTGAAAGAGAAGCGCAAACTGGTGCTGGTCGTCCGTGAAACACCTTTACATAAGGGGCACCTCAGGCTCATGATGACCGCCGCCGACATGGGCGCCCATCTTCTGCCTCCCGTGCCGTCATTCTACCACAAACCCAAAACCATCGAGGACATCCTCGATCAGACCATCGGAAAAATCTTTGATTACCTCGGAATCGAGCACAACCTGTTCCGGCGCTGGGGCGAGGAAACGTCCGCGAAGCCCCGTTAGGCGCAAGGGTTTGAGCCCAGGGACAACAAAGGAGAGATGAAGATGCTTTTACCTAGATTTGATTACCATGAGCCCGGGAGCGTGGCGGAGGTCTGCGAACTGCTGTCACAGTTCAAAGGGGACGGAAAAGTTCTGGCAGGCGGAACAGACCTTCTGGTCAACCTCAAAAAGAAGGTCTACACCACGGCGAATGTGATCTCCGTCGGAAAACTCGCAGACCTGAAAGGGGTAGACAAGAAAAATGGGCAGGTGCGCATCGGCGCCCGTGAAAACGTGGCGGATCTGGCCGAAAACGCGCTGGTAAAGCAGACCTTTGCCGCCCTCGCCTCCGGCGCGGGCTGGCTCGGCTCCCCCCTGGTCAGAAACCTCGCGACCATCGCCGGCAATGTGGTCTCGGCCCGTCCAGCGGCCGACCTTCCCCCGTCCCTTATTGCTTACGGCGCAGAAGCCGTGCTCCAGAAAACGGGCGGCGAGCGCACCGTCCCGGTGGAATCGCTCTTTACCGGTCCGGGCGCCACGATTCTGGCCCAGGATGAACTTCTGACCGCTTTTCTCCTCCCGGCACCGCTCCCGAACTCGGGAGCCGGCTACCAGAAGCTCGGGGTTCGAGAAGCGCTCGAGATCTCCCTCGTCAACGTGGCGGCCTTCATCGCCCTGGACGGTCCAAGCGGACCCATCAAGGCCGCACGGGTGGTCCTCGGTTCGGTTGCCCCTACCCCCATCCGAGCGCCGTCGGCCGAAAGTGCGTTGATCGGCGAGAAGCCCTCCGACGCCCTGTTCGAAAAAGCAGCGAATGCAGCTTCGGGCGACAGCCGCCCGATCGACGACTTCCGCGGATCCGCCGCATACCGGCGGGCCATGGTGGGGGTCCTGACGAAACGCGCCCTCGATGCGGCCCTCAAGGACGCCCGGGCCAGAAGCTAGAGGAGAATGAAACGATGAAAAAATTGATCCGACTGACCATCAACGGTGAAGAAATGGAAGTGGCCGTGGCGCCAAATCTCACCCTCACGGACCTTCTGCGATACGAACTGGGCCTGACCGGCACCAAGAAAGGCTGTGACCTGGGGGACTGCGGGGCCTGCACGGTCATCATGGATGGAAAAGCCGTCAACTCCTGCCTCGTCCTTGCAGTCCAAGCCAACGGCAAGAATATCACTACCATTGAAGGCGTGGAGACGGGCAAAGGACTGCACCCGCTGCAGCAGGCCTTCATCGAGCACGGTTCGATCCAGTGCGGCTTCTGCAGCCCCGGGATGATCCTCTCGGCCAAAAGCCTGCTCGAGAAGAATCCGCATCCCAACGAGGCCGAGGTCAGACGCGCGCTTTCAGGGAACCTTTGCCGCTGCACAGGCTATCAGAAGATCGTCGAGGCGATCCTCGACGTCGGCCGTGCCGGTTGATCAGGCCGGGTGAACATTTCCGTGTCCGCGCCGGCCGGAGCCCCTGCAAAGAGGCCTCCGGTCTGCTGATTCCCTGGACCAACCGAGCCTGAGTGCTGAAGACAACGCAGACATCAAAACCCGATCCATGCTATCGAGAGGAGTGAAAGACCATGAGCCAACACAGCGTCATCAACCGCAGGGCGCCGAGGCTGGACGCCCCGGCCAAAGCCACGGGACGCGCGCAATATGTCGACGATCTGAAGATGCCGGGCATGCTCTACGGTGCCCTGCTTCAAAGCCCGATCGCGCACGCCAAGATCCTCAACATCGACACCTCGAAGGCCTTAAAGCTTCCGGGGGTCAAGTGCGTCGTTACGGCCGCCGAAGCCGGACTCGTCAAGTACGGCGTCAGCCCGGCCCGCTACGATGAAACCCTCTTCTGCCATGACAAGGTGCGCTACATCGGCGACGAGATCGCGGCGGTAGCCGCCGTCGATCTCGAAACAGCGATGGAGGCTGTCTCCCTCATTCAGGTGGATTACGAGGAACTCCCACTTCTTATGACGATCGAAGAGGCCATGGCCGAAGGGGCCCCCTTGATCCATTCGGACTACCCCGGCAACATCTGCGCCGAGGTGCACCAGGAGTTCGGCAATGTCGAAGAGGCCTTCAAGCAGTGCGACCTCATCCGGACGGACAAATTCGTCAACAAACGTCAGGACCCCGCCTTCATCGAACCGCACGGCTGTCTGGCGTCCTTCGATCCCCTGATGGGAGAACTCACCCTGCACACCTCCACTCAAACACCGCACTATGTGCAGCGCACCACGGCCATGGTGCTCCGTCTCCCCATCGGAAAAGTGCGCGTGATCAAGCCGTATGTAGGTGGCGGTTTCGGGCCCAAGGCCGAGGCCATCCCGCTCGAGATGGCGGCCTCCCTCATGTCCATGAAGACGGGCAAACCGGTCAAGATGAACTATTCCCGGGAACAGGTCTTTCTACACTCCCGCGCCCGGCATCAGTTCTTCCACGAATTGACCACCGGGGTCAAGAAGGACGGGACCCTGATGGCTCTGACGAACAAGTGCTACCTGGAAGGGGGCGCCTACACGAGTTTCGGGATCGCCACGGTCTACTACGCCGGATCCCTCCTCGGCGGTCCTTACAAACTGCCCAACATGAAGTATGACGGCTATCGGATCTACACGAACAAACCCACCTGCGGCGCCCAGCGGGGCCACGGCGGGGTGGCGGCGCGGGCGGCCTGGGAGCAGCAGCTGGATGCCATCGCCCAGGAGCTGGGCATCGACCCGGTCGATTTCCGCCTGAAGAACATGATGGAGCGCGGAGACACCACCTGCAACGACTTGAACATGAGCAGCCTCGGCATGAAGGAATGCATCGAGGCCGTGAAGAACGGCTCGGACTGGAACGCCAAGAAGGGCAAGCTCCCCCCCGGCAAGGGAATCGGGATCGCCTGCGGATTCTTCGTTTCGGGCGCCGGGTATCCGATCTACCGATCGGACACCTACCATTCGACCGCGGTCCTGAAGCTGCGGGAAGACGGTGGCACGGCGGATCTCCTGACAGCCTCCGCCGAGATCGGGCAGGGCTCCGATACGACGATGGGCATGATCGCGGCCGAGGCCCTGGGGGTGAGGCTGGAGGATATCAAGGTCTCCTCGGGAAGCACGGACTACGGCGTGGACCTCGGCGCCTATTCGAGCCGCCAGACCCTGATGAGCGGGCATGCGGCCAAAGAGGCGGCCGAGGATGTGAAACGGCAGGTATTGGAGGTCGTCTCCGAGATCCTCGGCGTCCCGATGGACGAGATGGACATCAAAGACGGCCTGATCCACTTCAAGAAGGACGTCGATTTCAGCGGCCTGCGCACGGCCTACATCAAAGAGCATCGGGGCTGGACCGATCCGCCCACCGGAGACAAGCTCACCTTCAGAGAAGCCGCCCGCATGGCCTACCTCGCCAGAGGCAGCATCGTCGGAACCGGGAAGTACAAGCCGCCGGCACTGGGCGGAAAATTCAAGGGGGCGGCCGTCGGGACCTCTCCAGCCTATGGCTGCTCCGCCCAAGTCGTGGAGGTGACGGTCGACCTCGAAACCGGACGCGTCAAGGTGGACCAGATGACGGACGCCCACGACTGCGGTCTGGCGATCAATGTGACCTCGGTCGAGGGACAGATGCAGGGATCGCTCTCCATGGGGCTCGGTGAGGCCCTTTATGAAGAGGTGAAGATCGACGCCAAGGGACGAGTCCTCAATGCCAACCTCGGCGAGTACAAGATCGCTACGGCCCTGGACATGCCCAACGTCAACACCATCGTGGTGGAAACCGGCGAACCGAATGGTCCCTTCGGGGCCAAGGAGGTCGGGGAAGGGGCCATCATGCCCACGATCCCGGCCATCCTGAACGCGGTACACGACGCCATCGGCGTTCGGATCGACGAGCTTCCGCTCACACCGGAAAGGGTCTTCATGGCCATCCAAAAGGCCAAGGGGAAGTAGTCAAGGGGTGACCCGCTTCCCGCCGGAATGCGCGGGCGGCGGGTCGAGGCAACACCGGGCATTCAACCAAATAGAGGGGGGAACATCATGGCAGCACCGATCCAATTTCCATTTGCAGATGAAATCGAATTGCCACCCGAAATGGAGGGATGGGAGGAAATGTACGCGCCCCAGCGTCTTTTCAGCAAGGACCGGGAGGCCTGGGAAAAGCGGCATTTCTGGTATCACGACAAGATCCACGCCGCCGATCCGCTCTACCCGCTGGACGACATCTTCCAGGAGGCCTGGCAGATCGCGCTGTCCCAGTACAACACCAGGGTCTTCTGTATCCCTCCGGCCCAAGGCGTCGCCCAGCGTATTTTGGGGTGCTACATGTACATCAGCGCCGTCGAATCGCCCCCGGGGGACGTCATCCAGAAGAAGGCCGAACTTTTCGGGAAGCGGGTTCCCTACACCTTTGATAACTACGCCCGGCAGTGGGAAGAGTGGCTCGAGAAATTCCACAAACTCGGCCATGACATGGAGGCCATTCACATCCCGAAAGAGCTGTATGAATTCGCGCCCGATGACGAGGTCATTCCTTCGCCCAAAGGATTTACCGAAGCCAATGTTCTCATGGAGAATTTCAACGACATCGTCAATCTCATCATCCGGGCCTGGCAGTATCACTTCCAGTATCTCAACCTGGCCTACCTGGCCTACCTGATGTTCGTGGACACCTGCCGGAAGCTTTTTCCCGGGATCAAGGAAGGCACGATCGGCAAGATGGTCGCCGGGGCGGACGTCTCCATGTTCCGGCCGGAGGAAGAACTCTGCCGCTTGAGCCGGCTGGCCATGAGCCACCGCTCCGTCGCCGAGGTCTTGAAGCAGAAGGGCACCGCCGAGGAGAAGATGAACATCCTCAGGACCACGCCCGAAGGAAAGGCCTGGATCGAGGAGATGGACAAGATCAAGAACCCGTGGTTCTATGTCTCGAACGGCAGCGGCTGGTTCCACTACGAGGGGAGTTGGATCAACACGATGGACCTCCCCTTCAGCTACATGCAGAGCTATGTCGAACGTCTCGAGAAAGGCGAGACGATCGAACGTAAGTTCGATGCCATCTCCGAAGAAAGAGAGCGCATCGTCGCCGAATACAAGGCCCTCATCCGGTCCGAGGACGACCGCAAGACCTTCGAGGACGCGCACCGGGTCGTCCGCGCGATCTACCGCTATGCAGAGGACCACCTCTTCTGGGTCGAGCACTGGCTCCACACGATCTGGTTTGAACGGATCAACCAGTTCGGCAAGATCCTCACCAAGCACGGGGTCCTCGCCGAACCCGAAGACATCTACCTCTTCAACCGGTTCGAGGTCCCCATGCTCCTGGAGGACCTGGCCACCGCGTGGGCCCTCGGCGTAGGCGTTCCCACCAGAGGCGCCTTCTGGCAGGCGAAGGCCGAGAAACGGAAGAAGATTCTCGATGCGGCGGCGAAGTGGAATCCCTCTCCTGCCATCGGGGTACCGCCCGAAGAGATCGCCGAACCCTTCACCCTTATGCTCTGGGGCGTCACGACCGATCTGGTGCAGGAGTGGTTGAAGGGCGCGGGGATGGAAGTCGGAGATCTGGATGAGATCACCGGGTTCCCCTCATCCGCCGGCGTGGCAGAAGGACCCGCCCGCGTGCTCAAAATGCTGGCGGACGTCGCCAAACTGGAGCCCGGCGAGATCATGGTCGCACCGACGACCAACCCGTCCTGGGCCCCTGTCTTTACCAAGATCCAGGCCGCCGTAACGGATATCGGCGGTCTCACCTCGCACGCGGCCATCGTTTCGCGGGAATACGGTCTGCCTTCCGTGACCGGAACCGGGGTCGCGACCCAGGTCATCAAGACCGGCGATATCATCCGCGTGGATGGAAGCACCGGCAAGGTGACCATCGTTAAACGCGCTTAATTCTTTACCCCTCTCCGCCGGAGACCGAGGAACTCGCACCTCGATGCCCGGCGGGGAGGCGCTGCATCGCAGCAACACAGAGGAGGATGAAGAAGATGCCGGACCAATGGATTTACTGGCTGAGCGAATTGTCGAAGGAACATAATGACATCGTGGGCAAAAAATGTGCGAATCTCGGAGAGCTGACGCAGGCCGGATTCCACGTCCCGCCCGGCTTCGCGCTGAGCGTCGTCGCCTACGACCGGTTCATGAAGGAGACCGAAGCAACCGACCGCGTTCTGAAAATCCTTGCAAATTTGAAGGCCGATGCCGAGAGTGTGGCTGACACGGAGAAATTCGACATCATCTCCAAAGAGGTCCGTAGCGCGGTCGAATCGGTCCCTCTCCCGCCCGACATGGACAAGACCATCCGCGAGTACTACGCTGAACTCTGCCGGCAGACCGGCAAGGAAAACCTTTTTGTCGCCACACGCTCGGCGGGTCCGGTCAGCCATCCTGGGCAGTACGAAACCTTTCTGAACGTAAGCGGCGCGGACGATGTCGTCAAATACGTGCGCAGCGTCTGGGCGAGCACCTTCAACACCCGCTCCATCATTGCCCGCGCGCGCCTGGGGCTCAAACTGGAATACGACCCGATCGGGGTGGCCGTCCTCACGATGGTCGACGCGAAGGCTGCCGGTGTCATGTTCAGCCTCAACCCCATCAACGGCGACGAGTCGAAGGTCTCCATGGAGGCCGGCTTCGGCTTCGGCGAGGCGGTGGTCTCGGGCAACGTCAATCCGGACCGGTATCTTGTCGATAAGATCACCTTGGAAATCGACGAAAGGGTCGTCTCCGACAAGGGAAGCGAATTCGCGTACAACCCCGAAACCCGGCAGATGGAGTACAAGGAGTTGCCCCTCGACCGAAAACAGCAGCCCTGCCTGGAAGACCAGGAGATCATCGAGCTGGCGCGCATCGCCAAAAAGGTCGAGGGCCATTTCGGCGTTCCCCAGGATATCGAATTTGCCATCTCCGGGAGCCTGCCCTTCCCCGAGTCCATCTATCTCGTGCAGGCCCGGCCCGAGAGCGCCTGGGGCAAAAAGAAGAAAGAGTCCGTCCTGGGCAAGAAGACGGGTTTTGAGTTGTTGTTCGAAAAAGCGACCACGCCCATCAAGCTGAAGCTCGACTAAGGAGATTTTACAATGACCGAAAGCAGTCTGTTGAAGGGGAAAAGAATCCTGGTGGTGGATGACGAACAGGATATCCTCGATGTGTTGACAGAACATTTGAGCATGTGCCAGGTCGTCACCGCCTCCACGTACGAGGAGGCGAAACGCCTGCTCGAGTCGCGGCGTTTCGATGTAGCCGTCCTGGATATCATGGGCGTCAGGGGGTATGACCTTCTCGAGATCGCCAACCAGCACGATATTCCAGCCCTCATGTTGACGGCCCACGCCTTTACGCCGGACAACGTCATCAAATCCGTCAAGGAAGGGGCGGCGGCTTATGTTCCGAAGGAAGAGATCTCGCGGATCGAGGATTTTCTGAACGACATCCTGATCGCTCGCGCCAAGGGCGAGAGCCCCTTGGTCGCATGGCAGAAAAGGCTTCCCCGATCGTATTTCCAGATGCGGTTCGGAGCCGCATGGGAAATGGCCGACAGGGAGTTTTTGGATACACTCCGGACCGCCATCCAAAGCAGGTCCAGGGCCCAGAAAAAGCAGGAGTGAGAAGCGATCGGGACTATTCCGCGTCCCTCCGCTTCCTGAAAGACCGGTGGCCGGTTTCATCGAGGGGATTCCCATACTTGCTCTGGCCACCGCTTTTATGCTAAAAGAGGCATCAGTGCAGGGTTCGTTCTGCGCACCTTCATCCCGAAAGCCTGACCTAAAGCGCCTGTCTGAAACCGTTTTTTCGTCGCGTTCCTGAACCGAGAGGTTGCATCATGGTCGACTATCCAATTTATTGGAATCCAGTGATCGAGACCCTGCCAAGGGAAAAACTCAGGGCGCTTCAGCTGAAAAAGTTCAAGCGGATCTTTGCCTGGACCTATGACCATTCCCGGTTTCACCGCGCGCTCTACGATCAGGCGGGTGTCCGCCCGGAGGATATCCGTACGTTCGAGGACATCCGCGCCGTGCCGAAGGTGGAAAAATCCATGATGCGCGACATCCAGCGGAAAGATCCTTTCCCTTACGGGGACGCCCTCTGCGTGCCGCTGGAGGAGGTGACCGAGTTTCGCCAGACGAGCGGCACGACCGGTCAACCGGTGTACCAGCCGGATACGTGGCAGGACTGGGAATGGTGGGCCGAGTGCTGGTCCTGCATTCTCTGGTCCCAGGGGTACCGCCCGTCTGATCGGGTCTTCCTGCCCTTCGGGTACAATATCTTCGTCGCCTTCTGGGCGGGGCATTACGCCGCCGAAAAGATCGGCTGCGAGGTCGTGCCGGGCGGAATTCTCGACACCAAGGCACGCATCCTCAAGATACAGGAACTGAGGGCCACGGCCATGATGGCCACGCCCACCTATGTGCTCGGGATGGCGGACACCGCCCGCAAGATGGGAATCGACCCCGCTGCGCTGACGATTCGCAGGATCACTTGCGCCGGAGAACCCGGCGCCGGGATCCCTTCCACCAAAAAGCGCATGCAGGATGCCTGGGGCGCCAAGGTCTTCGATCATGCCGGCGCGACGGAAATCGGGGCCTGGTCCTTCGAGTGCGCGGAGCAGCCCTTCGGGATGCACGTCAATGAAGGCATGTTCCTGGTCGAGATCGAAGACATCGACACGGGGGAGATCATCGAAGAACCCGGCCGGCGGGGCAAGATGGTCATCACCGCCTTCGACCGCCAGGCCCAGCCTTGCGTCCGTTTCGATTCCAAAGATGTGATCGAATGGGATTCGGAGCCCTGCCGCTGCGGCCGGACCTTCCGCCTCATCAAGGGCGGGGTGGTCGGCCGCGCCGATGATATCACCAAGGTCAAGGGCGTGCTGCTCGCTCCTTCCGCCATCGAAGAGGTCGTGCGGAGCATCGAGGGGCTCGGGGACGAATACGAGGTCATCGTCGACAAGGTCGGAGATTCGGACCGGATCACCCTCAAGGTCGAGGTGCTGCCGGAGGCCCGCGGGAACCGGAAGGCCGTCGAGGCCGCCCTGGTCGATCAGCTGCGGCTGAAGACCAATCTGCGCTATGACCTCGAGTTCAATGATTACGGTCGCCTGCCCCGCTACGAGGTCAAGGCCAAACGGTTCAAGGACCTGCGAAAGGACCATTGACAGGAAAGGAGAAGGCCGGCGATGGTAGATGAGGCTCAATTCAAAAAAATGGCCGAGATGATCTCCAGCATGCGAAAAACAGCCGAAGGCCTCCATGGAATGGCGGACACCTTTCCGGCCGTCAAACGCAACACCGCGCGCATGCTGGCATCGCTGAAGATGCTGGAAATCAATGTTTGTGACCTGGACGAACTCCGGGTGGATGGGTGAAGGAGTAAGCAACATGTCGGATCTCATGAAGATCTTGAAGGAGAGACGCAGCATTCGCCGCTACGAGAACAAGCCTGTGTCCGACGACGCGCTCGAGGCCGTCCTGGAAGCGGTCCAATGGTCTCCGTCGTGGGCCAACACCCAGTGCTGGGAGATCGTCGTCGTAAAAGACCCGGCGCAGAAGGAAAGGCTTCAGGCGGCCGTCCCTGCGACCAATCCCGCCAGCAAGGCCTTGGTGGAGGCCCCCGTCGTCCTGGCGGTCTGCGGTGTGCTGCAGCGTTCGGGCTATTACAAAGGCGAGGTCACCACGAAGTTCGGCGACTGGTTCATGTTCGATCTGGGTATCGTCACGCAGAGTATTTGCCTTGCGGCCCGTGATCAGGGCCTCGGAACGGTCATCACCGGGCTCTTCGACCATGCCAAGGCTGCGGAGGTTCTGGCCGTTCCGAAGGGCTGCGAACTCGTGGCCCTGATCCCCCTCGGCTACGCCGCCAAGGAATCGTCCGCGCCGAAGCGCCGTGAGATCACCGAATTCACGCATGACGACCGCTTTTAGGCGACGGCGCCCGGACGGACGACGCCCGTTTGGCGCAGAGAAACCCCTGCTGCAGCCTCCATCCGAAAGAGGCTTCCCTGCCGGTCTCGGCGTCGATCTGCACGTTTTGTTATGCAGCGATTCATAGGTCGCGCCCATACATAAATGATCTCCCCGTAGAACCCTGTTTCGGTGCAACCGCTTGATTTCCCTCCAACACCCCCAAGACCAGAGCCTGTGGACAGGAAAGAGCCGCAAACCTTGGAAAAGGTTGGCGGCTCTTTGTTCGGACGCATCGTTACCCTCGCGGGCGGCACTTCCCCGCAAATGGCCGGCGTAAACACTGCCCACGGGTTCTCCTGAACTCCGTTTCACACGGTGGCATTGCACCCTGTCGTCTGAATGCCCCCCCTCTTTCAAGGCGCGGATCCGCCGGTGCGCCGGGCGATCCGCGCGGCCATCCGTCTCAAAAGTTGAAAACCCGGTCCAATTCCTCATCCGGAACATCGAAGACATGGTTGTGGGGCGCGAGTTTCTCAAGCTTGAAAAACTCCGGCAGACGATCGTCGGCCGCCGTGAAACCCGCCCGGGTGTTGAACTCCCTTTCCATCTTGAGAACGCGGCTTCCCAGTGCATTGAAATCATCCACGGTCATCTCGATGCCGTATTTCGCACTGATCATGTCCGCCACAGCCACCATGGCGTCCGGGATGTCCATCACCGGGAAGGCTACAAAGAGGCAGAGACCGGCCGTGTCGATGGCCGCTGTCGTGATCTGCAGCCCCCTCGAAAGATCCACCTGGCCCGTTACGGAAAGAGGGTCCACGTCGCCCCCCACTTTCATGATGTTGGTCGCGACCGCATAGCCGGCGGTGTGGTCCGCGCCCATCGGCGAGGTGGCGTAGGTGACGCCAACCCCTTTGACCGCCCTCGGGTCGTAGGCCGGCAGGGCCTGATTCTTGACGACCGGCACCCGGCGGACCCCGAAGACCTTGCCGACGGCCCCCGCCCCCGAACCGAGGATCCGACCGAGGGGCGTTCCCTTACCGATCTCCCCCAGAAGCTCCTCTGCACCGGCCACATCCCCAAAGGCCTTGATCCCGGCCTCCATAGCCACAGCCACCGCGTTGCCGGTCTCGATGGTGTCCAGACCGATGTCATCGCAGCCGCGGTCCATTCGCGCGATGGCGTCGAGATCATCGATCCCGCAGTTGGGCCCCCAGGCCCAGACGGTTTCATACTCCGGCCATTTGCTCACATAGTTCCCCTTCTCATCGAGATAAACCCCCGAGCAGCGGATGACACAGCCGGCCATGCACCCATGGGAGCAATCGCCCTTCCGGGCGGTCGTGACGCTGTTCAACGTCTCTCCTCCGACCTTTTCGGCCCCCTCGAAGCGCCCTGAGCTGAAATTGCGCGTCGGGAGCCCACCGGCCTCGTTGATGATGTTGATCAGAATATCCGTCCCGAAGTTGGTCAGCCCCTGGCTGGTGACCGGGTGGGTCTGGAGGGCGTTCAGAAAACGCTTGGAGGCCTCCCGGAAGGCATCCTTGTCGACAAGCGGGGCGGCTTCCCCCCCGGCCGGGTCGATGACGATGGCCTTCAGTCCCTTGGAACCCATCACCGCCCCGAGACCGCCGCGGCCGGCATGCCGCGTCGGACGGCCGTCCCGGTCGGTAAAGGCGACCGAAGCGGCACCCAGCTTCCACTCGCCCGCCTGGCCGATGCTCACATATCCCACCCGGTCGCCATAGGTGCCTTTGAGCTTCTCGACCGAAGCATAGTTGCCCAGGCCCTTCAGATCATCAGCCGGCAGGAGTTCGCAGCGGTCCCTGGTCACATGGAGCTTGAAAAGCCTGCCATCCGTCGGCTGGCCCTCCACGACGATGGCGGCGATCCCCAGCCGCGCGAGGTAGCTTCCCGCCTGGCCGCCCGAATTGGCCTCCTTGATCGTGCCCGTCAGAGGGCTCTTCGCCCCGACCGATATCCGGCCTGAGTTGGCGCAGTTCGTTCCCCCCAGCAACCCGGGAGCGAAGATCAATTTGTTGAGAGGTCCGATGGGAGTACAGGTGGGTTCCACTTCGTTCAGTAAAAAGGCCGAAGTGAGACCGCGACCACCCAAACCTTCATAGGTTTTCGGCAACGGGTCCCGCTGGATAGAACCATCCGTCATATTCACTCTGATTACATCCACCATGGCAGCCTCCTTTTGGGGTTCTCGGTTCGATACCTTTTAAGGATGGCACAAACCGAGATCGGCGGCAAGCCATTTTTTACTGATTTTTCAAGATGTTAAGTCATTTATGACATAAGCCTGTTCCCCGGACCCTTTTTCAACACCAGCACGCACTGCGTCAGAGATGCGAGGATTCACCCCCAGACCTGAGGCATCCGGCTCGGCATGGAGGTTCAGCACCCCCCCCGGCCGACAGGGGAACGCCCTCACCGGTGTCCACAAGACTGCCGCCAGGTTCTTTCATGCTCACGCCAAGGAACCGGGACCACGACGAAAGCGTGCTACAGCGCGGACCGACAGCCCGCCAGACCGCCGGGTGGCCACCTTCGCCTGCCGCCAGATCGATGCCTTTGATCGTCGAGGCCTCCCCATACGCCGCATTTGCCCCGATAACCACGCAGAGCAGCAGAACCACCCATCCACCTCTCGAGCAAGATCCGCCGCTTCGCATAGACCTCCACAGGCTTCGCCCGCTGTCGTTGAAAATGTCCAGATGGACGACAAACCGTCCTGCCGCGCCTCCGCCTGATGAGTGACCCTGGCGCAGAGAACGAAACGGGCTGGGTGTGTTTTTATCCGGGCCGGCGTCTTCGCGACACCTTCGAATCCGGTTCGGAGTGCGCCGGTTGACCCCTCCAGGATGAGCGATCTCTGTATATAATCCTCGCCTGAAAAAATTGCAAAGAAAGCCTCTGCGCGCTCAGCACTAGATCGCTCAGCCTGCCGTTTCGCCCGAAAGACCCCGCCGTCTGCAGGGGAAAAAATCGTTTACGGATCGGCACTAATTATTTTGCAAAGCGCATAGGGCTATGATAAATATGAAAAAATGCAGAAGAACACGTGGGATGACCATTACGCACGCCGCGCCCGGGAAGAGAACTGGCTCGCGCGTTCGGTTTACAAACTGCAGGAGATCGACCGCAGGTTCAGGATCATCAGAAAAGGGGACCGGATCCTCGATCTTGGATGCTACCCGGGGTCCTGGTCGCAATACGCCCTAAGGACCACGGCGCCGCAAGGCCATGTGGCAGGCATTGACCTGAAAAAACCCGAACGCCTATCCGCTCTCAAATTTCAGTTCATCCAGGCCGATATCTTTTCCATCGACATCCAGACGCTGCAACAAAACCTCGGGCCGAGGGACGTAGTCCTCAGCGATCTCGCACCCCAGACGACAGGCGCTCCGGCAACCGATACAAGCCGGTCTTTGGCCCTCTCAGAGCAGGCCTTCAAGATTGCGGAGGCTGTGCTCGTAAGATCGGGACGGTTTGTTTGCAAGCTTTTCGAGGGCGGAGAAATCAAGGGCTTTCAGGCCTCGGTCGCCGGCCGTTTCGAGCGGGTGCGCCTGTTCAGGCCCCAGGCGACAAGAAAACGAAGCCGTGAAGTCTATCTTATCGGCATGGGTTTCACGTGTTAGCAGAAATGTCCAGCGGCACCGGTCAAGGCACCCCGGGCCGTCCGGACCCGAGCGCATGGCTCGGACCGGCATGAGCGCAACCATGAGACCGAGCCGGGACCTACCGGGACGGCTGCACAAAGCAAGCGTTGTAGATTGACCCCGAGAGAGGGCAACAGAGCCCTTGTCCGGCGAAAGCGAACAGTTGAATCAGTGGGGGGAGGCTATTTATGTCAGGCCATTCGAAGTGGAGTTCCATCAAGCACAAAAAAGGCGCAGCAGACGCCAAGCGCGGCAAGATCTTTACAAAGCTGATCAAGGAAATCACCGTCGCCGCCAGGATGGGGGGCGGAGACGCCGACGGCAATCCACGGCTGCGATCCGCCATCATCGCAGCCAAAGCGGAAAATATGCCCAAGGAGAACATTGAAAGGGCGATCAAGAAGGGTACCGGCGAAATCGAAGGGGTCTCCTACGATGAAATCACCTATGAGGGATACGGCCCCGGGGGCGTCGCCGTCCTCGTCGAATGCCTCACCGACAACCGCAACCGCACCGTAGCGGAGGTCAAGCATCTTTTCGAGCGCAACGGCGGGAGCCTCGGTGAACCAGGCTGCGTTGCCTGGACCTTCGAGAAAAAGGGATTGATCGCCGTCGACAAGAGCAAGGCCAATGAAGAGGCCCTGCTCGAAACCGCCCTCGAGGCCGGGGCGGAGGATGTCCGCGACGAAGAAGACCAGTTCGAGGTCATATCGGACCCCGGCGATTTCGAGGCCGTCAAGGAAGCGATCGACAAGGCCGAAGTGGAATATGAACTCGCGGAAATTACCATGATTCCGAAGAGCACCGTCAAGCTGGACGGAAAAAAGGCACAGCAGATGCTGAATCTGATGCAGGGCCTCGAAGACAACGATGACGTCAGCCACGTCTATGCCAACTTCGACATCTCGGACGACGTCCTGGAGGCCATGGATTAGATGATCGTGCTCGGCGTGGATCCCGGATCCAGGGTCACCGGATTCGGGCTGGTCGAAAAACGCGGGAACAGAATGGTCTGCGTGCACGCCGGGATCATCCGCCCCGAGAAAACGGTCTGCTTTCAAGAGAAGCTGCATCTTCTCTTCCAATCCCTGGTCGCTATCATACAGGAATTCCGGCCGAGCGAGATGGCCATCGAAGATATCTTCTACGCCAAGAACGTCAAGAGCGCCCTCAAGCTCGGGCACGCCAGGGGAGCCCTTCTGATCGCGGCGGCACACTGCGGTGTCGGTATTTTTGAATACACTCCGCTCGAAATCAAGAAATCCGTTGTGGGTTACGGCCGGGGGACGAAGGAACAGGTGCAGTACATGATGAAGATGATTCTCGGCATTCGCGGTGATCTTCACCTCGATGCGACCGATGCCCTGGCGGCAGCGGTTTGTCATTTGAACACTTCATCTTTCCGGGCCGCTGCCCATCATGCCGGCGGATATACCAGATGATCGCCTTTTTGCGCGGTATCCTTCTCAAGAAGAACACGCAGTCGCTCATCATTGACGTGAACGGTGTAGGCTACGAGGTTCTGGTGCCGCTTTCAACCCTTTACCATCTGGCCGATGAAGGGGAAGCCGTTGCGCTGCACATCCATACGCGCCTGCGGGACGACACCTTACAGCTGTTCGGGTTCCAGACCGAAATCGAAAAAGAAATCTTCCTCATGCTGATCACGGTATCCGGTATCGGCCCCAGGCTGGCCGTCAACATCCTGTCGGGGATCGGCCCGCACGAACTGCTCGATGCCATCGCAGAAGGGAACGCGCCCAGCCTGCAGGCCATTCCCGGCATCGGCAAAAAAAGCTCCGAGCGGATCTCCCTGGAATTGAAGGACCGAGCCCTCAAAGCGCGCAACCGTCTGGGAGCAACCGTCGCCGAAACGCCCGGGACACCTGGGGAAAATCAGTTCCTGGACGATGCCCTCTCGGCGCTCCTGAACCTCGGTTATTCCCAGAAGGCCGCCAAAGAGGCCGTTGAAAGGGCCGGGACGGCCGTAACCAAACCCGATCTCGAAGCCGTCATCCGCGAGGCGCTGCGGCTCCTCGCCTAGTTGATGGTATATTGAAAGGTGCGGACATCGATGGTCGAATTCGATCCGCCATATGTCTTATGATGCGAATCGTCCGCCCCATTCCCGACAAATCTATCAGGATCGCCTGTGTAGACCGATGACCGAAAGAATCATCGACCCTCAACGCCAGCCGGAGGAAAGTCCGGCTGAACTCGGCCTGCGGCCGCGCAGCCTGGATGAATACATCGGTCAGGACGAGATGAAGCGCAACCTGCGCGTCTTCATTGAAGCAGCCAAAGGGCGGGCGGAGGCACTGGATCACGTCCTGTTCCACGGCAGCCCGGGCCTGGGGAAAACATCCCTCGCTCACATCATCGCGAACGAGCTCGGGGTCAACATCCGAAGCACGTCCGGCCCGGTCGTGGAAAAGGCCGGAGATCTCGCCGCCATCCTCACCAGCCTCGAGCCCCACGATGTCCTCTTTATCGACGAAATCCACCGCCTGAACCACGTGGTGGAGGAAATACTCTATCCCGCGATGGAGGATTATGAGCTCGATCTCATCATCGGACAGGGCCCGTCCGCCCGAACAATGAAGATCCCCCTGCCGCCATTCACCCTGGTAGGCGCCACGACCCGCGCGGGCCTTCTGACGCCGCCGCTGAGAGACCGGTTCGGCGTCATTCTGAGGCTCGATTTCTACAAGCCTGAGGATCTACACCGGATCATCATGCGCTCGGCCGCCATCCTGCAGATAGCGATCGAGGAAGAGGGGGCCCTCGAAATCGCGGGCCGTTCCCGCGGCACACCCCGGATCGCCAACCGCCTGCTGCGCAGGGTTCGTGATTTCGCTCAGGTGGAAGGGGGGGGAGTCGTTACCGGAAGACTGGCCGACAGCGCCCTCGACCTGCTCGAAGTCGACCATTGCGGCCTGGACAAGATGGACCGGACGATCCTGCTGACGATCATAGAGAAATTCGAAGGGGGACCGCTAGGACTCGAGAGCCTTTCAGCCGCGGTCAGCGAAGAAAAAGGGACATTGGAAGATGTGTATGAGCCCTTCCTCATCCAGGAAGGCTTCATCAAGCGGACACCCCGGGGCAGGGTCGCCACGGCCAGGGCCTATCGCCACCTCGGCCTCAACGAGAGCAGACATGCAAAGCTGCAAAAGCGGCTTTTCTAATCATTCCGGCTGACCGTCGGGCTGCTTCTCGGGAAGCAGATGCCCCAGGCGGGCTTTGCCGCGGGTCCGGAGGCCCGGCTCCGTCCCGCGCTCCGGTCAACGCCCCGAACCTCGCGAGGGGACGCCCAAGGCCGGAACCTAGGCCGGGTGGATACCGTTCCAGCACTTCAGGCAGAGTTCCCCTTCCGGGATGCCCAACGCCGCTACAAAATCATCCAGGCTGTTGTACTTGACCGAGTCGGCCCCGATGTTCTCGGCCACCCAGTTTTCCAAGGCCCGCAACTCCTCCATATGGGTAATGTTCCCCCTGGGGATGTATTTGCGCGCGGCCAGTTCGTCATAGCTGCGGGTGGAGATGCCGAAGTCGCACGGATACATGAGCGGGGGGCAGGCCACCCGGACATGGACCTCCTTTGCACCGGCCTGTTTTAAATCTTTGACCTTGTGCAGGATCTGAGTCCCCCGCACGATCGAATCATCGCAGAGGATGATGCGCTTCCCCTTGACCGCGTACCGAAGCACGGACAGTTTGCGCTTGGCCATCTGCTCACGCGCCATCTGCGTAGACTGGGTGTAGCTCCGATCGGCGTAACGGTTATAGAGGAAGACCTCCTGGTAAGGGACCAGCGACTGGATGTGGTACCCGATGGCATGTCCTATGCCGCTCATCGGCACCGGCGCTACGATATCCGCCGTCAGACCTCCTTCGGCCAGATCGCGCTGCGCCAGTTTGGCTCCGATCCGGTTACGCGCCTCCTGGACGTAAACCCCGTCCATGATCGAATCGATGCTCGCGGTATACGCCCATTCAAAGGCGCAGTAAGCGGGCCTGGGCGCCGGCAGCTGCTTCAGGGTCTTGAATCCATTGGGGCTGACGAGCACGATCTCGCCCGGCCGCACATCCCTCACCAATTCCATGTCCAGATTGTGCAGGGCACGCGACTCGGACGAGACAGCGAACTTCCCCTCCCCCCGCCCAAGGCACAGGGGCCGGAAACCGGACACATCGCGGATGGCATAAATGCCCTCCTGAGACAGCACCACAAGGGAGTAAGCCCCTTTGACCTTCTCGGACAAAGCAGCGATCCCCGACACGATATCCCCGGCGTTCATGATGATCATGGAGATGATCTCGATGTGGTAGCCTTTGTAAAAAACGATGCCGCACTCCATCATCTCCTGCATCAAGGATTTCGCATTGATGATGTTCCCGCTGAAGGCCAGAGCGAGTTCCCCCAGCTTGGAGCGCCACATGACGGGCTGCCTCTCCTTGAGGCTCACGTGCCCGATACCCGACCGCCCCTTCAGATACGCGATATCGGTATCCGTCATGGTGTTCGCCACCTTGCCGTAATGGGTCACCTGGAGGATCCCTTCATCGCCGTAAGTCGCTATGCCGCAGTACTGCTGGCCCCGATGCTGTAGAAAATCGATTCCCTGGTAAATGTCCTGCACACAGGCATTGGGCGAGCAAATCCCGAAAATCCCGCAGTTTTCCTGAAAATTCTTCATCCTCCCCTAGTGTTCCTCCCTCGAACCAGCCTGCCACCGACCCTGTCATTGGCGCCCGGGTGGGGCCAAAAAGCCCTCTTCCGGATGGAGATTAGCGGATGTCCGTGTGATAAGCCTGCAGCGACTTGACCGCACCGTGCCCCCGCCGGACGGCCGAGATCCCCCTGGCCGCGGCCAGCGCCGCCGCCAGGGTCGTGATGTAAGGCACCCGGTACTTGATCGCGGCCTTCCGGATATAGGAATCGTCGTGCTTGCTCAACTTTCCGCTCGGCGAATTGATCACCAGCTGGATTTCATTGTTTTTGATGGCGTCCACGATATTCGGGCGGCCCTCGTGCATCTTGAAGATCCGCTGCGACTCGATTCCGCTCTCCTCCAGGAACCGGCAGGTCCCTTCCGTCGAACGGATCTTGAATCCAAGTTTTTCAAACTGCCTCGCCACCTCCAACACCGCCGGCCGATCGTTTTCCGATACCGTAATCAGCACGGCTCCTTCCGAGGGCAATGTCTGCTGCGCGGCCTCCTGCGCCTTGAAATAGGCTAGACCGAAGGAATCCGCCATGCCCAGGACCTCTCCGGTCGAGCGCATCTCCGGTCCGAGGATCGGGTCCACTTCGGGAAACATGTTGAACGGAAACACGGCTTCCTTGACGCCGAAATGGGGGATGGCCCGAGGCCGGATATCGAGGTCGGCCAATTTCTTCCCCAGCATGAGTTCGGTCGCGAAACGGGCCATCGGAATATTGCACACCTTCGAGACCAGGGGAACCGTACGAGAGGCGCGGGGGTTGGCCTCGAGAATGTAGACCGTGTCCTCGGCGATCGCGTACTGGATGTTCATGAGTCCCACCACCTTGAGTTCCACGGCGATCCGCCGGGTGTATTCGTAGATGGTGTCCAGATGCTTGGCGGGAATGCTGATCGGCGGAATCACGCAGGCCGAATCGCCCGAATGGATACCCGCCAGCTCGATATGTTCCATGACGGCCGGAACAAAGGCGCTTTCTCCGTCCGCCATGGCATCCGCTTCCGCTTCGATGGCGTTTTCAAGGAACTTGTCAATCAATATCGGACGGCACAGATGCATTTGTGCCTGCAGAAATGGCATCAGCCTCAGCCTCGATGGCGTTTTCAAGGAACTTGTCGATCAGGATCGGCCGCTCGGGACTGACATCCACGGCGGCTGCAACGTAGCGGCGCAGCATCTCCTCGTCGTGGACGACCTCCATCGCCCGCCCTCCGAGGACATAGGACGGCCGGACCATCAAAGGATAGCCGATCCTCCCGGCGACATCGAGCGCCTGTTCCAGGGTGCTGGCCATGCCGGACTCCGGCTGGGGGATGCCTAGATTTTGCATCATGTGGCGGAACCGGTCACGGTCCTCGGCTAGGTCGATCGTGTCCGGGGAGGTGCCGAGGATCCTGACGCCGGCCTGCTCCAGTTCGTTGGCGATGTTGAGCGGCGTCTGTCCGCCGAACTGAACGACCACCCCTTCCGGTTTCTCTTTCTCATAAATGCTGAGAACATCTTCTACCGTGAGGGGCTCGAAATAAAGCTTGTCGGATGTATCATAATCGGTTGAAACCGTCTCCGGATTACAGTTCACCATGATGGACTCGAACCCGGCATCCCGCAGGGCAAAAGCCGCGTGCACACAGCAATAATCGAATTCGATCCCCTGCCCGATCCGGTTGGGGCCGCCGCCGAGCACCATGATCTTCCGTCTATCGCTGACAGGGACCTTGTCCTCGGCGTTGTAGCTGGAGTAATAATAGGCCGCGTCCTCGACGCCGCTGACAGGTACGGGTTCCCAAGCCTCCATCATCCCCAGGGAGAGGCGGCGCGCCCGTAGAGAACCCTCCGCCACACCCAGCAGGCCGGCGAGATACCGGTCCGAGAACCCGTCCCTTTTCGCTCGCACCAGCACATCGTCAGGAAGCTCCTTGCCTTTCCATGAAAGGATCTCTTCCTCCAGCTGCACGAGTTCACGCATCTGCTCGATAAACCAGGCCTTGATGTGCGTCTTGCGGTGCAGAATCTCGACCGATGCGCCTTTGCGCAGGGCCTCGTACATGATGAACTGCCGCTCGCTGCTAGGCTCCGCCAGCATGTCCATCAAATCATCGAGCGGCCTCTGATGGAAATCCTTGGCAAAGCCGAGGCCGTACCGGCCGATCTCGAGAGAGCGAATCGCCTTCTGAAAAGCCTCCTTGTAAGTCTTGCCGATACTCATCACCTCGCCGACGGCCCGCATCTGCGTCCCCAGGCGATCTTCCGACCCCGGGAACTTCTCGAAGGCCCAGCGGGCGAACTTCACCACGACATAGTCCCCCCAGGGGGTGTACTGATCGAGGGTCCCCTTGCGCCAATACGGCAGCTCGTCGAGGGTCATTCCGCCGGCCAGCATGGCCGAGACCAATGCGATCGGGAAACCGGTGGCCTTGGATGCCAGCGCCGATGAACGGGAGGTCCGCGGGTTGATCTCGATCACCACCACCCGGCCGGTCTCGGGGTCATGGGCGAACTGGATATTCGTGCCGCCGATCACCTGAATGGCCTCCACGATGTCGTAGGAGTATTTCTGCAGGCGCTGCTGCAGCTCCGGCGCGATGGTCAGCATCGGCGCCGTGCAGTAGGAATCGCCCGTGTGGACGCCCATGGCATCCACGTTTTCGATGAAACACACAGTGATCATCTGGTTCTTGGCATCGCGGACGACCTCCAGTTCCAGCTCCTCCCAGCCGCGCACCGATTCCTCCACCAGGATCTGGCCGACAAGGCTTGCCGCAAGGCCTCTTCCTGCGATGACCCTGAGTTCCTCGACATTGTAGACGTGCCCGCCGCCGGTGCCCCCCATGGTGTAGGCGGGACGGATCACCACCGGATATCCGAGCTCATCGGCGATCTTCTCGGCCTCCTCGACGCTGAACGCAGGCTTGCTGCGGGGCATTTCGATCCCCAGGCGGTTCATGGTCTCCTTGAAGATGATACGGTCCTCCCCCCGTTCGATCGCATCCACCTGAACCCCGATGACCTTGACGCCGAACTTTTCGAGGATTCCCGCACGGGCGAGCTCCGAAGACAGGTTGAGACCCGATTGCCCTCCAAGATTGGGGAGAATGGCATCCGGACGCTCCTTTTCGACGATTTCGGCCATGGTCTGGAGATTGAGCGGCTCCACATAGGTCGCATCGGCAATCCCGGGATCCGTCATGATCGTGGCCGGGTTCGAATTGACCAGCACGATTTCATAGCCCAGTTTTCGCAAGGCTTTGCAGGCCTGGGTCCCGGAATAGTCAAATTCGCAGGCCTGGCCTATTACAATGGGCCCCGATCCGATGATCATCACCTTCTTGATGTCGTCACGTCTTGGCATAGCAATCTCCCTGGAAATACGTTCTCCCGCCACGGCCCGAAGCCCGCCGACTTTTGCCACACGCTGCCTTCCGGACCTTCCTGCAACCGACGGACGGCGCCCGCAATCACCTGAAAAAATGGGTTGGAAAGCTGAAACCCACGGAGCCAGAGGAGGCTGAAGCCCTATCGGGTGTCATAGACGGAGTCGGAACTCCAGGCGGTTCGTCCGCACCCCGCCTTTTCCAAGGCACCTGGAAGACACTCGAGGCGGATGAGCGGCGCGAATCTGGACAAAATAGGATCCGAAATTTGAGTGGAGCTAATATAGAAAAGGGTTCAGGGCCTGTCAAGCGGTTTGAGCGGATCGGAGATAAACGTCTCGATCAGACTAACATGCTGTTTTTCTTCATGAATGATCTTATCGAGGCCCCCTGAAACCGTTGCATCGGCTATCGCCGCCTGGATCATCTGGTAAAAGAGGATGGTATCCTTCTCGAATTCGAGGGCAGCCGCAAGGACCTCCTTGACGGTCTCGATCCGCTCGAAGTCCACCTCAGCCAGCGAAAAACGCTGCTCCCCCAGGATGTCGCCGAGGAGCCGACGCCCGAAATCCCGCATGCTTTCATCGCGCCCTTCTTCAGCACATTCCTTCTTGAGCGCCTCGAACCATTCCACATGTTCCCGCTCATCCGAGGCCAATTTCGTCAGAGCATCGACCAGGTCCTGCCGCTTGGCCTTCCCGGCCGCTTCCGCATAAGTACGCTCACCGTTCCGCTCGATCTGAATCGCCAGATCGATAATCTCACCCAACTCGAACACGTCATTCTCCTCTACAACAGGGTTCGTCCGGGAACAATTCCCCGCAAAGACCCGGTTTCCAATCCGGAAACGAGGATTTTTTCTCCACACCTTTTACATCCCCATCGCCTGGCGCCCACTCCCGGCAAGCGGAAGCGGTCTCCTTCCCAAGGATACAGGATGCACAGCCTTCGACAGCACACTATTCTCTTGCCAAGGCATCGAATTTATGGTTTTTATGCAACAGAAATCGGCTTGACAGCGTGTTGAAAAGTCTCCAGTGCCCGGGCTGTTCAGGAACGGCCGGATGCAAACGCTGCAACATCCCATGGCAAGGTGCCCATAGGAGTGCGCCGCTGCGGCACGGGTTGAACGTGGCGCAGCAGACGGACGTTTTTCAACGGCCTGCCAAGGTCGAACCCAGACCGTTTCAAGGAGAATCTCATGTACACACTCGTTCTACTCCGCCACGGGGAAAGCCTCTGGAACAAGGAAAACCGTTTCACCGGCTGGGTCGATGTGGACCTGTCCGAAAAGGGCATGGAAGAAGCTCACGAAGCCGGCAGAATTCTGCACCGGGAGGGTTTCGGCTTCGACTTCGCCTATACCTCCGTCCTCAAACGGGCCATTCGAACCCTGTGGATCACCCTGGACGAAATGGATCTCATGTGGATCCCCATCCGGCAGAACTGGCGTCTGAACGAACGTCATTATGGCGCCCTTCAGGGGATGAACAAGGCCGAGACCGCCGAGCGTCACGGAGAGGATCAGGTGCTCATCTGGCGCCGCGCCTACGATATCGCCCCCCCACCGCTGAGCCTTGACGATCCCATGTATCCCGGGAGCGACCCGCGCTACAGGGGCATCGACACCGCTGAACTCCCCCTGAGCGAATGCCTCAAGGACACGGTCAACCGTTTCATCCCTTACTGGTCGGACGTGATCGTGCCCACGATCCGCGAAGGCAAGCGGGTCATTATCGCGGCCCACGGCAACAGCCTCCGGGCCCTCGTAAAGTACCTGGACAACATTTCGGAGAAGGATATCGTCGGAATGAACATCCCCACGGGCATCCCACTCGTCTACAAACTGGACCGCCAGATGAAACCCGTCGAGAACTACTACCTGGGAGATCCGGAAAAGGTGAAAAAAGCTCAAGAGGCTGTCGCCAACCAGGGAAAGAAACGCTCCGCCTAGCGGCCTGGCGAAAGACCCCCGTGCACGGGCCGCTGAAAGATGGGCAGGTGCCAGGACTGCAAAACCCCGTGGAATGAAGAGCACGAAACTGCGAGCCGCCCCTGCGTGGGATAAGCGTAATCCAACAGATGAGCGTTTTTCAGCGGCCTGTCAGGCCTGGGCCTGTTTCTGCTCGAAGGGTTCTTCGGCGATCCTGATGAAGGCGGGCAGAAATTCTTTCCAGATCTGCATTCCGATCCGATTTTGCGTGCTGACAATCTCCTGGAGGATCTGACGGTTCGTCAACGGGTTTACCAGGACCGCCCGCAGCACGACGATGTTTTGAGGCCTGTATCGGGTAGATTCGAGGGTGGTGCGGGATACGAACGTGCTGTCGTCCCGTCTGAGGGCCTTGTGCAGCTTGATGTTCAAGCCATTGATCAGGTGGTTGATCTTGCGGATCTTCCGTTCCAGCTCCCTGGCCTCCTCCTTGCGGTTCGTCGAACAGTCGCGCAAGGCCGTTTGCAGACGGCGAAGCTTTTCCTGGGCGGCCTCCGGTATGAACCGGTAAGCGAGGATGAACAACTGGGGCTTGCTGAGGGTCTCGAAATTGCCGCAGTGGTCCAGAATCTCCTTCAACCGCTTGGTCGAAAGCTGCGCCTGCTTGAACAGCAGCCCATAACCGTCCCGCCCCATGATCTTCAGGGCGGCCCAAGGTTTCAAACAGGCGAAGGGCCGCGAACCCTCGATCGTGAACCGCCCTGTATCCACTGAATTCCTGCGGATCACATACTGGGAGGAATGGCGGATCACATTGAGGTCCTTCTCGTTTCGGAAAAGGACCATCCCCATCGTCATCGGGCAATAAAGTAGCTTGTGGGCATCGATGGACACCGAATCGGCCTGCTCGATCCCCTTGAAGAGTGTCTGGTATTCATCCACTAGGAGGGCGGAACCGCCCCAGCAGGCGTCCACATGAAAATGCGCGCCTTCCTCCCTGGCGATCTGACCCAACTCGGCCAGGTTGTCGACGTTGCCCGTCTCGGTGGTTCCAGCGATGCCGATCACCGCCATCACCTTGACCCGCTCCGTCTCCTGCTGGAACTGTCTGATCCTCCGGCGCAGCCTGCGCAGGTCGATGCGATTGCATTCATCTACAGGGATGGTGACGACGTTTTCCTCCCCGATGCCGATCATGCTGGCCGCCTTCTTGATCGAATAGTGGCCGCGGGTCGACACCAGCACCACGGCCCGATCGAAGCCGTAGTGCTTCAGTGCACGCCCTATCCCAGCCCCCCTCGCACCGGGAAAATCCCCGTCGGCGGGAAAGGCCTTTTCCCGCGCCACCAGCAAGGCCGTCAAATTGGCAATGGTCCCGTCAGCGGTGACATTGCCCAAGGCCACCCGGGGGTCCTGCATATGCTTCTCGTAAAAACGCTCGCGCCGCCCGAAGACCAGGTGATGCATCCAGGCGATGATCTCCCGTTCCACAAAACTCGATGCCTTCGCCGTCTCTATTTTGACTTGATTCTGGTTGAGGGCGGCAATGATCATTTCGAGCAGGATCATGAAATAAGGCACGGCGCTGATCATGTGCCCGATGTAATAAGGATTTCCGACCTTGACAGAGTGCTTGATAATCTTCTGTTTGATCTCCGCCAACACATCCTTGATCAACTGGGGTTGATCCGGGACCGTTGTCTGGTTGAAAATCCGGCTCAACTCAGGCAGGCTGATGCTGCTGTGAATACCGCCCTTTTCCTGGAAAAACTCGTGGATCATCTCCAGCAGCTCACGGCCGAACTCGATGAACTTGTCCGGCGAATCGGGCATAATGAAGAGTTTTCTGAGATATTCCAGGTTTGCCTTAACGGTTTTGGGCGCTTTGTCCATGGTGATGTCTTTCATCCAGGGGAGGCTTACCCGCCTATTCGATGGCCAGCCGCGAAAAACTTGGAAATGCCCCTTGCCCCCATGCACCCTCAAAACGTATGATGCAAGCGGGCTCTCTACAGGAGACAGGAACCGGCAGACGCCCCGGCTTACAAGGCGTGGGTTCGATCTCCCGCATCGGCTTCGGCGCGCGAGCAGGCCTGGTCGGCTGTACACATAACCTATGGAGAGAAACCCGCAGGAAACTGCAGACGCCTAAAGGGACTTTCGACATCCGGATCCTTTGCGCTCAGAGGGGAAATCGCCCGCACCCTGCGGTCCGAGCCCGGCGCAAAATCAAACGCCCGGCGTTGACTGCCTGACAGCCTTCCTTCGGACCTCTCACGGCACCAGCGCCCGCATCCTTTGTAGCTGCGCGGATTTTCACCACCCGTCACGCACTCGAGACAGGTCCTTAAGATCGAATGTTTTGATATAATGAAATTTTGGTTTAGAAGTCAAGCCTCTTGCCCATCAAGGAGAAATCCATGGAAACCTTCTCCATGCGAAGCGAAATAGCAGGCCGGATCACCCGCTTTCAGTCCATGCTGGACAATAGCGGACTCGACGGGGCATTGCTGGTCCAAAAGGTCGATGTCTTTTATTTCTCCGGGTGCGACCAGGACGCGCACCTGTGGATACCATCATCCGGCGAACCCCTCCTCATGGTGCGCAAAAGCATCGAACGTGCCAGGCAGGACGCCCGGCTCGACGCAATCGTGCCCCTCGGCTCCTTTTCCCAACTTCCCGACCTCATCCATGGTCATCAACATTCGCCTCCGCGGCGGATCGGTCTGGAACTGGACGTTTTGCCGGCCAGACTCTATCTGACCTACGCCAAACACTTCCCGCAGTGTACTCTGGAAGACGCCACCAGCCTCGTGCGCCGAGTGCGGATGATCAAATCTCCGTATGAAATCGATTGTATATCGCGAGCTGCAGCCATGGCGGACAACCTGCTGGCCGAGGTGCCCCTGATCATTCGGAACGCCCCGACCGAGTCCGCGCTGGCCCTCGAACTCGAGGCCTGCTACCGCCGCATGGGGCACCCGGGTATTCTGAGGACGCGGGCCTTCAACTCGGAATGCTTTTACGGGCACGTGCTCGCGGGGAAAAGTTCCACCGCCCCGAGCAATGCACCCGGCCCCACCGGAGGGGAAGGCCCCGGTCCTTTCTATTCCCAGGGGGCCGGCCACGGCCCGATCCGGCCCCACGAACCGGTCATCGTCGACTACACCGCCAACGTCAATGGATATGTCGCGGATCAGGCGAGGACCTTCGCAATCGGCCTGCTCCCGGAAAAATTTCAACGTGCGCACCGCGTCATGTGCGATATTCAGAACGCGGTCGCAGAGCGTTGTCTGCCGGGGGCCACCGCCGCGGACTTGTATGACCTGGCGCTGCAGATGGCCGATGAAGCCGGTCTTTCAGAAGGATTCATGGGCCACCCTGAAGCGGTTCCTTTTGTAGCTCATGGTGTCGGGCTCGAACTGGACGAGTGGCCGGTGATCGGGCGCGGGATCCCCATGACCCTCAAGGCGGGGATGGTCATCGCAATGGAACCGAAGTATATCTTTCCAGGGGAAGGCGTGGTCGGGATCGAAAACACCTTTGTGATCACTCCGGATGGTCTTCAGAAGCTCAATCATTTCCCGGACGAGATCTGCATCGTCTGACATGCCAAAAATACCGCGGGGCAAGCTTCTGAGACCCCGCTTTGGCCGGCGGCTCATCCTCTCTTCTGCAGCAGCGGACGACGACCAGGCCAGGAAAGGACCGATGCCCAAGAAAGCCGCTCAAAAAAATCCGCCGGAGAGCGCCCCTCCTGACAGAAAGAAGAGGATCATTGCGGCATTTCTGATCTTTGCCGCCGTTTATCCCCTTTGTCTGGTCGTTTGGATCTCTTTGGTCAAACCCACATACGGCCTCGTCGTGGGGGAGACGGGAACCTATCTGGCCGCAGCGACCTTTCAAACCAGGCTCGAGACCTTCGAAAAGGGAGAAGAGGTCCTGGATATCGTCCACGCCAAACCCCTGATAACAGACGAAGGCTTGGCGGACACCGTCATTCAGCTCAAGCTCTACATCTCCAACTTTTCATTCAACCTGCCGCTCACTCTGGCGATCATGATCGCGCTGCTGCCCCTCTTCCGATGGCGTCCGCTGCATCTCTGCGAGGCCATCGGGTTGATCGTTCTCGTCCACCTGCTCTTCGTCTACTTTTTCAATGCGGCGCACATCTACGGTTATCTGGCCCAGATGAAGGCGATCGAACCTTCCGTGGTCAAAGCCGTTTTTTGGGAATTTTCCTGGACCTTCATCGACAACCTGGTCATCCGGTTCGAACCGTTTCTGGTCATCGTTTACCTGTGGCTCCGCGAACGGAAACGGCTGTTGAAACCTGACCCTGTCCCGGTTAAGAGGCGCACCCGGCGCCGATAACCTGCATCAACGCATCCTCCGGAATCACGCCCCTGCGCAGGATCTTCGGCAGATCGCCGCTCACATCGAGCACCGTTGAGGGGGCCATTCCAGCTGTCCTGCCCCCGTCCAGGATCAAATCGACACGCCCTCTCAGCTGGGCCTCCACTTCACGGGCATCGACGCAGGGAGGAGAACCTGACCGGTTGGCACTCGTGCCGGTCACAGGGCCACCCAAGCCGGTCGGCAGCGCTGCAGCCACGGGATGACTGGACCACCGGATGCCGATCTTGCCGGTGCCTGCGGTCAGAAGCCCGGAGATGGAAGGACCGGCTTCGAAGACCAGGGTCAGCCCACCAGGCCAGAACACGCGTATCAATCGCCGTGCGAGCGGAGAAACGTGCAATGCCAGGCGGTCCACGGCTGCAGCCCCATCGACCAGAATGAGCAACGGCTCGCCGGGGTCGCGTCCTTTCGCGGCATAGAGGCTTCGCAAAGCAGCCTCCTGACGGATGTCCGCCGCCAGTCCGTAAAAGGTCTCGGTCGGAAATGCCACCAGGCCCCCGCCCCGCAGGACTTCCAGTGCACGCACCATAGCGGGGTGGCGCTCATGGGGCGGCTGGAGCACAGCCACGTCGGTCGGCCGAAGGGCTAAAGATCCCAACGATCGATATTCCGCTCGGCCGCGGCAGTCATCTCCCGGCGGTACTCCGTAAAGCGCCGGGCAATCTCCTCTTCCTGCAGTGCCAGAATCTGGGCCGCAAACAGGGCGGCGTTCTTGGCCCCACCCCCTCCAATCGCCATCGTGGCAACCGGGATGCCGGGCGGCATCTGAACCGTCGCCAGGAGCGCGTCGAGTCCCTTGAGCGGGGACGAGTCGATCGGCACCCCGATGACCGGCAGGAGGCTGTTGGCAGCCAGAGCCCCGGCCAGATGGGCCGCCCACCCGGCTCCGGCGATCAGGACGCGGAGGCCTCTCGCGGCAGCCTCCAGGGCGTATTCCTGGGCCCGTTGGGGAGTCCTGTGGGCCGAAAGGATCTTCACTTCGTGCGGGATCTCCAGATCCTGCAAGGTCTGCACGCACGGCAGCATCACATCGCGATCGGATGCACTGCCCATGACCACGCCCACCAACGGTTTTTTCTCCGACATAGATCGACCTCTCCAGAAGGCTTCTACCGTGAAAAAAGGGTTCTACGCCTCGTCTCCGAACAGGCCGACGGGGCCCTTTCAACGATCAGGCCTGTCTTGCCATCCCCACCAGGGGATAAATGATCATCCCGCAAAGCCATGCGATGTCCTCAGCCGAGAGAGAGCCGATAATGCTCCGATCGAAGAGGATGTTACCTTCGGGCGGGAATTCGTCGTCTCCCTGCCACAGGATCAGGAGCACCGGGACCCCCGGCAGGGCATCGACGATGACAGAGGCATCCCCTTCATCGGCCGGTTTTCCGCCGTAAACTTTGGCAGCCAGGGTCACCAGGCGCTCCGGCTGCTCGCCAAAGGTCTGCACCATCGGATTTTTGGCCCTCCTCAAAAAAGGGTCCAAATAGAACTTGCCGTCCGGTATCTCCTGATAAGCGACCCATTCTCCGCTCGGCGCGCCCGGCCCGCTTCCCTCGAGAAAATGCAGCAGCAGGACCTGCTGCTGGATGGGAAGCTCTTCGCCAGTCTCTTCGTAGACCGGCAACACCTCCGGCCAACACACCTTCACCTGCCGGTTCAAAAAACGAATGACCAGACACGGATCCTGGCCCTGCGCCCCTTCGAACCGCCCTCCGGCCCTGTCCGCCACCCGCTTCGGGTTCGTCTCTTTCAAGGCGCTTCTGGCGAGCTCCGCCGCCTTCTTGTAGTCGTCAACGCGTGCCATATCAAACCTTTCCCGGGAACGCCTCGCTTGTAGGGGCCTCCCGTCTTCTCCCCGCAAGAAACCTATTTCGATTCCTTTGTTCCGGAACAGCCCTCGAAAAAAGGTCCGCCCGTCTGCAAAGAAACAACGGCAGGATCAGCGCAATCCATCGGCGCCCCCTGCTTTAGATCCTGACAGGTCAGGATGGAAGTGTTATAGTTTTATTTATTGGATGATTTCAAGCCCCTTTTGTGCAGACCAAAGAGATGTAATACTTCGTGCCCGATCATGCCCCGCAGGAGAAAGAAAAACCGTACGCCGCCCGTCCGGGGCGCGGTAAAATCCACGGAGGGACCTTTCAACCCGGTTTTGGGCGTGCGCCCCAAACAACGGCGGCCGAAAGTCCTGCCCGCCGCGGAGGCGCCGCCTCCGCAGCAACCCCAGGAAATCCCGGACGAGACGGAGATTTTTCTTCGCGCCATGACGGATGTCAAACCCCTGGTGCGAGGGAAAGGCATTGTCACATCCCAGCCGGACCCCCACCTGAGGCCGCCGCACACCGCCAGGGACGACGAACTGGAGGTGATGGCGCACCTGTCCGACCTGATCAGCGGCGCAGCGCAACTCGATATCACCTTCAGCGACGAGTATATCGAAGGGTGCGTCCCTGGATTCAGCCGCAAGCTGATGCTGCGTCTCAAGCGCGGCGAATTTCCCGTTCAGGATTACATCGATTTGCACGGCCTGACGAAGCAAGAAGCGGAAGCGCAGCTGCGGGGATTCCTGATACGCAGCCACCAGTTGGGGCTTCGCTGCGTTCTGGTCGTCCATGGACGCGGCCTGAATTCGGAAAACAACATCCCGGTGCTGAAGGAGCGTCTGCCGGTCTGGCTCAACCGCGGCAGCATAAAACGAATCGTGCTCGCCTTTTCGACCGCGAGGCCATACGACGGCGGTACGGGGGCCATCTATATCCTGCTGAGAAAGTGGCACAGCAGAGGGTGACGCCTCGACCTGCGCATTGCTTTTCAATAGCCGACTTGCTATAAGGGTCCGGTGCAACTCCTCCCCGTCGAATCGGACTCCCAAACCGGGCAGGAACCGGAGCCACAACTCCCGGACCCAGCCTTGAGGACACGTTCAGAGCTATGAAACTCGGTATCATTGGACTTCCCGAAGCTGGCAAAGCGACGGTTTTTGCAGCATTGACCGGCGCCAGGGGCGAAACCCCCGGGCAGGCCGGCGCCTCGGATCCAAGAATCGCAACCATCACGGTTTTGGATCAACGCATCGATTATCTGAGTGGCATCTACCAGCCCAAAAAGACCACCTATGCCCGGATCGAATACCTGCTGCCCTCGGAAATCCCCTCTGCCAAGGCGTCCAAGGCCGAAAGGGCCATCTGGTCCCAGGTCCGCAACTGCGACGCCCTGCTTCACGTCGTCCGGAACTTCCCGTCCATCGACGGTACACCACCCGAAAGTGAACAGGACTTCCGGCAGGTCGAGGAAGAGATGATCCTGAACGACCTCGTCGTGGTGGAAAAACGGCTCGAACGACTGGAACTCGACCGGCGACGCGGCAAACCACCGGAGGGGAAAGAGCAGGAACAGCTCGAGGCGTGCCGGGCCATCCTCGAAAAAGGCGCCGCGCTCCGCTCCGATCCGGAGCTCGCCGAAGCACCGGAACTGAGGGGTTTCACCCTCCTGTCGGCCAAGCCGATGCTGATCATCCTCAACAACCAGGATGAAGACGTCGCCCTGCCGGAATGGTCGATGCCGCCCACCAGGGCCGACCGGATGGTGGTGCGAGGTCGTCTCGAAGAGGACATCGCCCACATGACTTCAGAGGAGTCCCAAGAATTCCGCGAGGCCTACGATATCGAAGAATCCGCGCTCGATCGCGTGATCCGACGCTCCTTCGAACTCCTGAAGCGCATCTCCTTTTTCACGGTGGGACCGGATGAGGTCAAGGCCTGGCCCATCCCAGACGACACCCCCGCACTCGAAGCGGCCGGGGCCATCCATTCCGACATCAAACGCGGCTTCATCCGCGCCGAGGTCTTTCACTTCGATGACCTCAAAGAAAAAGGTTCTTTTCTCGAATGCAAGAAGGCGGGGCTCGTGCGTCTCGAAGGAAAAGATTATCGCGTGAAGGACGGCGACATTATCACGTTTCGCTTCAATGTCTGAAAATCACCCGCGTCGGCTCCGGCAAAGCCCCGAGTTATCAGGATGGCCCGGGGGCCGGCCTCGCCGGTCTGAACCATTGAACCCTTTATGAGGTCTTTTGCCATGAAAAAGATCAAGGTAGGCATCATCGGCGCCGGCGGGTACGGCGGCTGTGGTGCCATAGAGCTCCTCAACCGCCACCCCGAAGTCGAGATCGCGGCCCTGATCGACCAGCAGGACATCGGCAAGGCGATCAGCGACCTCTACCCCCATTTGACCGGCTTCTGCGACCTCCCGCTGCGCAGTCCTCAAGACCCCGAGCTGCCCGAAGACTTCGATGTGGTCTTTTTCGCCACGCCGGACGGCGTCGGTCAGAAGGAAGGCCCGAAGTGGCTCCGTAAAGGCACCAAGGTCGTCGATTACAGCGGCGATTTCCGCTTCAACGACCCAGACACGTATGCAGGATATGCCGCCCGGATCGGAAGGACCCAACCCCATGCATCGCCGGATATTCTGCCCCAGAGCGTCTACGGTCTGGCGGAGCTCCACCGCGACGGGATCTCCCGGTCGGATCTCGTGGGAAACCCCGGCTGTTTTGCGGTCAGCTGCATCCTGGGCCTGGCCCCCGCCGTCAAAGAGGGCCTGATCGACCTGGAGGGCATCATCTGCGACGCCAAGACAGGCGTGTCCGGAGCGGGGAAAAAGCCCTCGCCCACCTTCCACTACCCGGCACGCTATGAGGCCATGAACGCTTACAGGATCTCCGGACACCAACACGTCTACGAGATCGAAAGAGAGTTGGGGCTTTTGGCCGGCGCAGCGATCACCCTCACCTTCACACCCCATGTCGTCCCCCTCTGTCGAGGGATCCTTTCCACCATCTACGGCAGTCTGAAGCCCGGACAAGGCCTTCCAGAGATCCTCGACGCCTATCGATCCTTTTACGGAAAAGACGTCTTCGTCCGAGTCTTCGGCCCCGACAAGCCCCAGAGCAGCGTCAACGTGCGCGGCAGCAATTTCTGCAACCTGAGCCTCAACATCGATGACAGAACCGGCAAGCTGATCGTCGTCAGCCACATCGACAACCTCGTCAAAGGGCAGGCAGGCAGCGCCGTGCAGAACATGAACATCATGTTCGGCCTGGATGAAACGGCTGGACTGATGAACCCCGGCATCTTTCCCTGATGCCTGGTGGAACTCGCGGACCGGCGTGGATTTCGTTGATCGACCGAGAGAAATCCGTTGCAAGGTATGCGGCCGAGGGGCCTTCAGAGGCCCCTCGACCTTCAGGAGGGAGGTGCTGCAGGAAGAACCATCAACGTTAAAGCCAGGCCCAACAGCCGGCAGGCGCCCGAGACCGCATCAAAGACCCAGGACCTCGGAGCACTGGTTCCAGATGGATCTCACGCTTTCAACCGCCTCCGACCCCTCGTCGTATTCCAAAATGGTCTGGCCGACGACCATAGACCGGGTGAACACCGGATCAAAGGGTACGCGGTCAAGAACCTTGATCCCGTTCTCGCGCGCAAAGGCCTCGATGCATTCCGTCTGTTCCACATTGAGATCGTACTTGTTCACACACACCATGGCGGGGACACCGAAGTGCCCGGCTAGCTGCGCCACCCGCATCATGTCATGCCGACCTGAAACGGTCGGCTCGGTGACGATCAGGAGGCCCGCAGCCCCACCGATTGCAGCGATGACAGGGCAACCGACGCCCGGGGGGCCGTCGGTCAGGATCAGCCCGAGATTGTTCTCTTCGGCGATTTTTTTAGCCTCCTGCCTCACCAGGGTAACCAGCTTCCCCGAATTCTCCTCGGCGATCCCCAGCCGCGCATGCACCATGGGACCCAAGCGGGTGTCGGACACAAACCAGTCCCCGCAACGGTTCAAAGGGAAATCCACCGCCTTTTCCGGACAGAAATACACGCAGACCCCGCAGCCTTCGCAGTCGATCGAGTCCACCTCGAACGTCTCGCTGATGGCGTCGAACCGGCACAGGTCGCGGCACAGCCCGCACTGCGTACAGCGCTCCGGCACGATCACCGCCGTCCGGCCGCTTTCGAATCCATGGCTCTCCTGGACATGCGGATCCAGAATCAAATGCAGGTCGGCCGCATCCACATCCGCATCGGCCATGACCTTGTCCTTCGCCAGGGCGGCAAAGGCAGCGACGAGGCTCGTCTTACCCGTTCCCCCTTTACCGCTGATAACCACGAGCTCCTTCATGCCGGCACCCCCTTCCCAACTGCACCATCCTGGATATCCTGATAGAGTCTGACAAACCGCTCTTTCCACTCGGGAAACGCCTCCACTACAGGGACCCCGCGGGAGTAAGCCTCAGCGATCTTTCGATCGAACGGGATTTCCATCAGGATGGGAATGCCTTCTTCCTTTGCGTAGTCATAGACCTTTCGGTCCCCAAGGTCCGACCGGTTGATCACGAGGCCGCACGGGATACCCAGCACGCGCACGGCTCCGACCGCGAGCTTCAAATCATGGAGGCCGAAAGGCGTCGGCTCCGTCACCAGGAGAATGAAGTCCGCCCCCTTCATGGCAGCGATCACCGGACATGACGTACCGGGAGGGGCGTCGATGATGGTCAACCCATCCAGAGGGGCCCTGGCCCGAACCTTTTTGATCAGCGGGGGCGCCATGGCCTCTCCTATCCGCAACCGGCCGTGAATGAAGCGTATGCCATTCCGCCGGCCTTCTTCGATCACACCGAGTTCGCGCGGCTTTTCGCTGATCGCGTCCTCGGGACACACCTCCATACAGCCCCCGCAGCTATGGCAAAGCTCCTCAAAAGGCAAGACCGTCTCGCCGATTACGACGATGGCCTTGAACTGGCAGATCTCACCGCACTTCCCGCACAGCGTGCACTTGTCCTCATCGACCAGGGGGACCGGAGTCGTCGAAACTTCGGGTTCTCCCAGATCAGCCTGAAGAAAAAGATGCGCGTTCGGTTCCTCTACGTCACAATCCAGAAATACCAAGGGATCGTCCAGGGAAAGGGCCAGATTGGTCGCAATGGTCGTCTTGCCTGTCCCCCCTTTACCGCTGGCTACGCTGATAATCATGTCTTTCAACCTCTTTCCGAGGGTCCACCTGCCTTCCTCGTCTGTTTCAGCATATAGTCGTTCAAGGCTTCCTGGAGGGTTTCGCCCGCGAGCATCGCACAGTGCTGCTCTTCCTCCGGCAGACCGCCCAATCTTTCAAGAATCGCTTCACCGGTCAGGTCGATCAGTTCGTCAGGGGTCTTGCCCAGAGACATCTCAGCCGCGAACGATCCACAGACGGCGCTCGATCCGCAACCATCCGTATCGAAAAGGGCTGTCCCAACCTTGTCCCCTTCAAATTTCAGGAAGATTTCCATCGTATCGCCGCACGACCCTCGTACGCGTGCGTATCCATCGGCATCCTCCATTCGTCCGTGGTATTTCGGGTTGAGCCATCGCTCGAAGGCAGCCTCGCCGTAAGTCGCTTTGGTCTCTTCGAAGATCTTTTCCTGAAGTTCCTGAACGAAATCCTCCAAATCACCTTTCATGGATCGAACCATCCTCCTCTGTAGAGAAATAGGGCACTCCCGCCGGACAACCGACTCCCGGGAACGGCTTCGGCCGAACGGACAGCCTGCTCTTCATCGAAAGAACCCGTCAAGAGACCGTCCACCGCAAATCAGCCGGATGGGTACACCCTGGAGGCATTATGTCTCAACAACGCCGGAAGCACAAGCCGTCTTCAGGCGCGCCGGGCATGCTAAACACGTGTCATCGGGGTGCCGCACTTCGGGCACTTCAGCTCGAAGCAGGGCACCCCCCGCTCATGCGGCAACCGCTCCCCGCACTGGGGGCACGCACATTCACCACCTGGCCCGAGACCACGCCCGCCGCCGGCACCCCGGCCTTTTCCCGATAGCTCCTGACCTCTGCCTCTGCTCTGGTCCTCTCCCGAGCCCTGTCCTTGTGGTGTCATGTCGTACCTCCTTCCTATACCGGGCGGTGCGGCCTAATGATCGCAGACATTGGCGCCTGTCACGAGCGCATCCGCCAGATACTGATTGACAAGAGATTCCGCGGTCCCCATGGGGGCGCCCACGATCACCTCGATATCCTTTTCGCGCAAGGCCTGCTGAGCCATCTCGCCCAGCCCGCCTGCTATCACGACGTTGGCACCCTGATCGTGAAGCCACTGCGGAATGACGCCCGGCTGATGGGGAGGCGGGGTGCGCAGGTCCATATTTACGATCTTGCCGCCCTCCGTAAGAACGAAGGCGAACTGTTCCGAATGACCGAAATGAGCGGACAGTTTGCCTTCTATAACCGGAACGACCACCATTTTGCGGTTATCTTCAGCCGCTGCCGCCCGGCCGCCCTCGCCCCCTGCCTCCTGCGCCACGGATGTCTGACCGCCCGCAGGCATCAGTTCGACGATCTGATCGACCATCTTGTTGAAGGCCTGGGCATAGGGCAGGTCGGGCTGGTCGAGGACCACCATTTTTCCGGAATCACCGTTCAGCACCACCTGGGGTTCGATCGGCAGGCTCGCCAGAAAACGCAGGCCCTCGCGCTTTGCGGTGAGCATGCCGCCGTGCTCCATGAACAGAGGGATCACCTCACCGCAATGCGGGCATTTCAGCCCGCTCATGTTTTCCACCAGGCCAAGGATGTCCATCTTGACCTGGCGGCAGAAATGGATCGATTTCCGCACATCCGCAAGGCTGACCTCCTGAGGGGTGGTCACGATCAGCGCCTTCGCATCGGGAATCGTCTGGGCCACCGTAAGCGGTTCATCGCCGGTTCCCGGGGGCGAATCGATCACCATGTAGTCGAGGTCCATCCACTCCAGATCGGAGATGAACTGCCGAATGACGCCGATCTTCAGGGGCCCTCGCCAGATGGTCGCGACATCCTTGTCGTCCCCCAGCAGCGTTTCGATGGATATCACCTCCATGTTCGGCATGTACTGGACCGGTTTGGCCTTTCCTGAACGGCTGCCTTCACCGATCGTCCCCTGCAGTCCGAGCATCCTCGGGATGCTGGGGCCGTGCAAATCCACATCCATGAGCCCGACCTTGAACCCGCGTCTCGCCAAGCCAACGGCAAGATAAGCGGCAACGCTGCTCTTGCCGACCCCCCCCTTCCCACTCATGACAAGGATCTTATTCTTGATATGCGCCAGCCGCTCCTTGATCTCCAGATCCTGAATCTCATGGGCCTGCTGTTGGATCGAGCCGGCACCACCTTTTTGTTGAGCGCTCATATTTCAAAAACCTCCCTTTTCCCTATAGTGATGTAGGTCCGCAAACGCCCCTTCTATCTCGTTTCCATCCGGAAATGGCCTTTTTGGCCAATCTCGGCGTCAATCTGCACGTTTGCTTGTGCGGTGACCACCAGGTCGCCTCCACGCAAACGATTGATTTCCTTGATATTAGCCAAAAATCCTCATTTCCGGATTGGAAACTATCCCACTCGCTATGCCGGCCGGAGCCGGTCTGGATCGCCTAGTTTTGCAGGCCGCCGGGTTCCCAGAAGCATCTTGTGCAGCGCGCGCCGGCGTCAAACAAAGGGCCGTTTTGGTTCCCATGGTCAAATTAATGAATTCTAATATGAAAAGCACCAGCAGACAAGCCTTCCTCCGCCATGCCGCGTCCGCCGGGCGAAAAATACGCTTTGAATGGGCGGCGGATGGTGTCGAACCTCGAGAGGCGTTCCGGCAATCGATCACCCCGCTTGACAGCCTTCCCAGGTCCGCAGCCTTTTAGCGGTCTTCGGATTGTACCGTCCGGGAACGCTTCGCACATCCACGTCCTTTCCCGTCGTGCCGTCCACGATGATGCTCATGGCGGCAACCCGGCATAAGGAAGCGCGGCTGAAAAAGCGTCCCGTCCAGATAGGCCTGCAGCACGTCCTCCACGGGTCCCGAAACCCAAGCGATAACGGAGATCCCGCTGCCTGCGAGCAACCGCGAGACCGCTTTCGTAACAGCTCCGCAGATCAGCGTTTCAACACCCAGTCCCCGCAGAAAATAACAGCGGCCATTGGTCGTGCCAGGTTCGAGAAACGCTTCGAATCGAGTGATTTCGCAGCGATTCTGCACCTCGACCACCAGCACGCGCGAGGCCGTGTCAAAAACAGGAGAAACCTTGCCCTCCCAGACTGGAATAGCAACCTTCATCGGAATCGTCACCCCAGACATCCGGCCAGTCGCGTCAACTCTTTCCCATCTCTTTCATCCGGGCTTCGAGGGCCTCCAATTGTTTTCGCAGGGCTTTCACACTATCTCCCAGCTCCCGGAGGTCCTCCGCACTCGATCCGCCGGCCGGCTGCTTCTGTTCCATCGGCACGTCCCCTGACCAACCTTTGCCGCCCCCGCCGGTTCTACACCCCATACCTCCGCCTCGGCCGCCCCCGCCCCCCTGCCTTCCGGCAAAGGAACCCTGACCATAGGCGGCATTGCCTCCAAGACCATGATGGTCTTTGACGTTCGCGTTGGTCGTGCTTTCCAACTCTCCGCGCCGAAATCGATCCAAGGCCTCGCGAACCGTCCCTCCCTGTCCAACGATTACGCGAACGCCCGCTGCGGAAAGGGTCCGCATGGCATTCGGCCCGCAGTTCCCGGTGATCACGACATTGGCACCCTTCGAAGCGACGAACTGCGCAGCATTGATGCCTGCGCCGCCGCCCAGCGCAATGTTTCCGTTGTCGAACACCTCATATTCCATGGTCTCCGGGTCGACAACGATAAACCGCGCACAACGCCCGAATCTCGGATCGATGGACGCATCCAGATCATTGCCGCTGACACTGAGAGCTACTTTCATACCCTGTCTATCTCCTTTCGTTTCAGCCAGTATTTCACCATACTGATCACGTCGGTTTCATTCATCCGGCTGCGCCGGAAATGGTTATCCCCGATGAATTCTCCTCCGGAAAACGTCTCTTGGCCAATCTCGACATCCATTATTGCTTGCCCGACGGCCTATAGGCACCTTCCCGCAAACGCGCAGTCACCGTCGAGGTTTTCAGTGAATCCAACTCCGGATACAAATCACCCCCCCAAGAATGATTGCCTCACCGGCAGAAAAAGGGGTCTTTTTCGAACCGAAAACCATCAACTGCCGAAGGGGTTTTCTATGCAGACGTCTCTATAGGTTGGAAGGAAAGCATCGTTCGTGCCAACGCAACGGAAATGGCAACATGAAAGCGTAAATTGCTATAAAAACGAGGCCTTATACCAGAGGATCGGGCGAATGCGATAAGTGTTGCACCTCAAAACCATGCAATTTTGCAATGAATCGATTTTTTTAATGCGAAAATGCAATTTTTAAATAGGTTTCATCTGGAAATGATTTACCGGTAGAACCCGGTTTCCAATCCGGAAATGAGGATTTTTCTTCACACGCTGTGCGTGCTCAGTCCCACCGCTTCACGGCGGGTCCATATTTTGACGATATCAAAGAAATCAAGCGGTTGCACGGAAATGACCTGCAGGTCGCCGCACAAGCAAACGTGCAGATTGACGCCGAGATCGGCTAAAAAGAGGATTTCGGGATGGAAAATAAACAGTGTCCATCCGGAAATGATTTCGCGGTAGGACTAAGTTTCCAATCCGGAAATGAGGATTTTTGGCCAATATCAAGGAAATCCAGCGTTTACGCGGAGGCGACCTGCAGGTCGCCGCACAAGCAAACGTGCAGATTGACGCCGAGATTGGCTAAAAAGAGGATTTCGGGATGGAAAATAAACAGTGTCCATCCGGAAATGATTTCGCGGTAGGACTAAGTTTCCAATCCGGAAATGAGGATTTTTGGCCAATATCAAGGAAATCNAGCGTTTNCGCGGAGGCGACCTGCAGGTCGCCGCACAAGCAAACGTGCAGATTGACGCCGAGATTGGCCAAAAAGACCATTTCCGGATGGAAACTAAACAGCTTTCTCGGCTACCACACGATATTCCTCAACGATGGGTGCGTATCGAGGCCACCCATGGTCCGAGACGCACGTACCCGCTCTACCCGCGATACAACTGAGCGAAAGCGTCCATAACGGGGGTCAACTTTACGAAGCGGCGCCCCCCTCCTCTTGCCCCTGCGCCATCAATCCCTTGACAAAGATAAAACGGAAGGTCTTGACATACTTCCCTCCGTCAATCCGATCACGGTTCAAGGCCCATTGATGCAACACACCGTCATGAATGGCCATGAAAGTCAAAGCAGCGAGTTCAGTATCCAAGCCAGGATTGATCAGACCTTGGCGTATGCCATCCCTGATCAGTTCGCTTATAAACTTTTGGTAATCCCTGTAAACAGACTTTAGTGCAGGTTCAAAATCTACATCCGTATTCAACTCGGTAGTAAGAAAAGTCAAAAAAAGGCAAAGATCGGGGTTCTGAAGAGCAAACCTGGAGCTAAAACTAATTGCACAATTCAATTTATCAATAGCATTCCCAGGATGCGACTCGACCTTCTTAATCATTTTTTCTATATATTCTACCCTGAATTCATCGATTATTTTCAGAAGCAGCTCACCTTTATTTTGAAAATGAGCGTATAAAGCCCCTTTTGTAAGACCAACTTCTTTAGTGATGTCGTTTACAGATGTGCCATGATAACCATTTCTAACAAACAACGCTAATGCCGCATGTAAAATTCGCTTTTCAGTTAATCCACTTCGTTTCATATAGTATTTCCACTTGAAACGTAAATGATCACATTATATCAAAGAATACTATTCAAATCTCATAATACATAAAATAAATTCATCTAACGAAATTAAAGAGCCAATACTACAAAAAATATATTTCGCTTTACTCATGCAACACAGTGCATGACAATTTTACGCATAATATAACGCATACCAAGAAAAAGTAAACCCATAGCAAATAAAAATTTAAGGTTTATTTTCGCATCATCCTCCTTACCATCTCATAATGAACCGGCCTCTTCTGAGATTCGCGAAAAGCCGTCTCCTCCCTCTCAATACACTCCCCTAACCCGCTTTCCTGCCCCTGACGAACCAGCCTTTTGATAGCCGCACAGGCCTCTTCGGGGAATGATCCGATCTTCTCGGCAAGCCCCAAAACGGTCGGCAAAAGCACATCATCCTCAACCACCTGATTGATGAGACGATTCGCAAGCGCTTCTTCAGCGGGTATTTTCCTCCCTGTAAGAAGCCACTCCATCGTCTTAGGATATCCAACCAAGCGAGGAAGGCAGAATGTACTGCCGAATTCCGGCGTAAGCCCGATCTGGGCGAAAGGAGCGCTGAAATAAGCACTATGGACCGCGATGCGGATATCGCATGCAAGCATCAGAGTCATTCCAACACCAACGGCAGGCCCGTTCACCCCAACGATCAGCGGTTTCGAAAAACGATAAAAAACCTCCGGCAGTGATCTCTTATAAAATTCGGACGCCTTCCCACTTCGAATGAAGGCCTCATAATCCTCGAGGAACCGCCCCAAGTCTGCACCACCACAAAACGCACGGCCTCTTCCGGTTAGAACGAGGGTTTTTACATCAGGGCTGGATTCAGAGAAGCGGACAGCTTCGATCAATGCATCGACCATTTGGTCATTCATTGCATTCATAAGTTCGGGTCGGTTCAGCGTAATGATCCCTACTCCTCCCCTTACTTCATATAGGATCGAGTCTGCATTCATATACAATTCCATCTCCATGATCAATTTGCAAAAGCAGAAAGAATGCTAGACAATTGGCAAGCGAATCGTTCATCTAAGGCACAAAATATCGTCAATTAGAGAATCATTCGCGATGCATCTTCCACAAACTTTATGCCATGCGATACAATAGCAGCAAATTTCGCGCAGATTTTTATCAAAAAACAAATTTTCACATTTAAACTCGATATTTCAAACGTTCAAGCAGTTTTTCACTTTTTTTCTTCCAGTCTTCACCGAAGCGTTTATCATAAAAAGGTCCGAAACGCTCCATCCATTTCCACCAGGAATGGCGGCCTTTGGAACGACCTTCTAACACGTCCTCCAAGAAAACAGCGATATTGAACAATTCTTCTTTTGGAACATATAAATCAGCGCCTCTTTCAAAGGATTGAAAAGTATTCTCCAAACTAAGTGCATGAGCAGTCAGCATAATTGCGATAATGCCTTTATTTTTTGCAATTTCCAGTAATGTATATCCATCGACACCCATTATATCTAAAACAGCAATATCGAAATGCTCATTCTCCAGCAGAGCTTTTGCTGTCTCAAAATCGGAAGCTGTCTTGACTTCGCACATAGTGAGAATATCAAGCAGCGTTTCCAGAATGTCGACTTCATCATCGACAAGAAGGACTTTCTTTCCTTTTAACAAACTTTTGTGTTCCATAACACGATCATCCAGATTTTGTGTAAATTGATAAAAATCCAATACATACACCAAAAAATTCAAGGCAATTCAGCGGATTATATTAACAATAAACACAGAGAAGAAATAACCATCGCATAAAACCACATCTGGTAATTTACATTAAGAGATTAGGCAAAAACATCACAACTGCCGGGAATACATTCAATATAGCTAGCACCAGTAGGCATATTAGGATGGCTGGAATCACAGCCACTGCTATTCTGGAAAAGGCTTCATCCATTACAAGAGCAGCGACGAAAATGTTGGCCCCTAATGGCGGAGTGCAATAGCCTATCCCCAAGTTGATCGTCAGAATGACACCTAAAAATATAGGATCGATATTCAATGCAGTTACAGTCGGCATGAGCAGAGGTGTAACAACAATAATCGCGGAAAGCGGATCAATGAACGTACCAAGAAAAAGAAAAAACACGTTGACAAACAACAAGAAAACATATTGAGAACTAATATTTTCCACAACAAATGCAGACAGGTCCTGAGGAATTTGTTTCAGGGTCAGATAATCCGTAAAAATACATGCTCCAGCAAGTGTGATCAACAAAGCGCCGGTGGTAATACCGGATGTCTTCAGCACTCCGATAATCGACTTGAGATGCAATGTCCGATAAATAAAAAGTTCAATGATAATAGCATAAACACATCCCACCACAGCCGCTTCCGTGGGAGTAAAAATCCCACCGTAAATCCCGCCTAAAATCAAGAACGGAAGGATCAAGGCCCAAAAAGCCTTCTTGAAAGGCCTAATGAGACCATCCGGCCCGAAAAGGGCATCATTCGCCCCGGGCAGCACCCCGTATCCGTGTTTTTTGCAGACAATCGCCGTATAAATGGAAAGCCCTCCTGCCAAGATCAGCCCAGGGATGAACCCCCCCAAAAAGAGCTTGGCCATGGACACATTCGCCACCACCGAATAGAGGATCATCAAAATGCTCGGGGGAATAATAACACCCAGAATGCTGGCTGTCGTCAGCAATCCTACGGCAAAGGCCTTTTCATATCTGGCCATGGCCATTGCAGGAACCATGATCGCCCCGATCGCTACAACCGTTGCCGTAGCAGAACCGGAAATCGCACCGAAAATCGCGCACGCCATAACACCTGCGATGCCCAGTCCTCCAGGGACCCTGTACATGAGCGCCTTGGTAAAATCAATCAGATAGCGGGAGGATTTTCCCTCTTTCATGATGTTACCCAAAAGGATAAAAAACAGCACGGCTTCTAGCGGGAAAGAATCCAGCTTGGAAAACAATCCCTCAGCGACCATAAGATATGGTAAGTTTGTAAACAACAACATTAAAAGAATAGTTGTTGCAATGAATGCAAACCCTATCGGAACAGTCAACAGAAAACTGCCCAAGAGGACAACAACTAAAGCTATTATATCCATATCATAACCTTCTGGACAAAATTAAAAAAATGTCATCCGGTCAACAACGCCAATAAGACTAAAATTTCACTTTTTATCTAATTTTTAAAAACAGACACTAATCGAGATAAATATTTTACAAACATGAGCGCTGTCGTTACAGGAATGATAGCATAGATGATATACATTGGCATTGGAAATGAAGCCGCAATAGAGCTGCTTTGATATAAAATCTTAGTAAAACTATATGCATAAAAACAAAGTATAGCAGAAATTAGCAAGCATACTAAAACAGCAAAAATCTCTGTAAAAAGAATAAACCATTTTTTGTTGACAAAGCGTTGCAGCGCATCAATACGAATTTCAGTGTTTTTTTCTATTGATTGCGAAACACCGATATAAATGATCCAAATCATCACATATCTGCTCGCTTCTTCCGGCCAGGTTGGAGAGTTATTTAAAGCATACCTATAAACTACTGTCACAAATAAAATGATCAAATTAAATGCGAACAGCAGAACAATCGCAGATACTTCTAACCTGGATATCCATTTCATCAACGCAGAAAGCATAAACCCTCCCCTTCCAATGGAACATGGGGATTCCCCATGTTCCATTCAACGATAGGGTGGCTATTTTTCGAAATTCATTTCCTTATAGAAGCGATCCAAAAAATCCTCTCCGATAACACTGCGATACTTATCATGAATAGGTAGCGCAATTTCTTTTAGAGCGTTTCTTTGATCTTCTTCCAAGGTTATAATTTCAACTCCGGCATCCTCGTAAATTTTAAAAATTTTATCGTCATAATTTTTGCTTTCGGTTCTGGCTACAGCGGAATATTTCGCAAACGCATCCTGAAGCAATTTTTGATTGTCCGCTGACAGACCTTCAAACCATGCTTTATTTACAAGGTACAAGAACCAACCGTGGATATGCTCCGTCTTTGTGAGATGTTTTGCCACCTCATACTGTTTGGAGGCATGAGAACTGTCCAGTGTTCCGTCAGTTGCCTCGATAACTCCCTGCTGTAATGCAGTGTATATTTCAGGGAAGGCTATCGGCGTGGGCGATGCTCCCAGCATCTTATACAGGTCAACCAAAACCGGTGTAGGGAACACGCGGATCTTCACACCAGGAAAATCTTCCGGTTTCACAAGGGGTTTCTTAACAGACAAAATATTGAAAAATCCATAGCTTCCGATTCCCATCAACTTCAGACCCTTTTTTTCGAGAGAAAGTCCGATTTCTTTCATCATCTCACTGTTTGCAAGCTTTTCTACGTCTTCCCAGTTTTTGATTACAAAAGGCATCATCAAGATATTCGCTTTAGGTTCAATAGTCGAAATAGCCACTCCTGTAATGGCACCGGCCTGAACCGCTCCAATCTGAAGTTTGTTGAGGCCGGCACTTTCGGCCCCCAGCTGGCCGGACGGATACAATTGGACTTCGATGGCCCCTTTCCCCTCCTCCTGCAAGAATGTATCCATCATCTCCATGGCTTTGTTGATCGGAGAGAACGGAGGAGCAATGCTGTACAGTCCCATTTGGATCTTATCGCCGGCAGAGGCATTTTGAATTCCGATAAGGGAAATCAGCGCCAGCATTATAACAGTCACCACCCAGAAAGATTTCTTCATTTTACATCTCCTTTTCAATAAACAAACTGTATTTACAGTAAAACTGTTATATACTGTTTATTCATACTGCAAAAATGATTTAAGCATTGTCTTTCAGCAATGCTCTTAGGCTTACCTTTTCAAGTTTTCCAGTCACCGTCTTGGGAAGTTCTTTCATAAAATGCACTCGTTTTGGCACTTTGTAATTAGCAATGTTATTGCGACAGAACTGAATGATTTCTTCTTCCGTAGCAGATTCCCCCGCTTTAAGGGCAATACATGCAACAGCAATCTCTCCTTTAGCGAGATCAGGGATCCCGACGACCTGTACCTCCGCTATGGCCGGATGGGTATAGAGCAGATCCTCAATCTCCTTCGGGTAAATGTTAAATCCTCCTGTAATGATCATATCGTTTTTCCGGTCTTTGATATAACAATACCCATCCTCGTCCAGATATCCCATGTCACCGCTGTGGAACCAGCCATTTTTTATCACAGCGGCAGTTGCCTCAGGCTTATTCCAGTACCCCTTCATAATATTGGGCCCCCTGATAGCCAATTCACCGACCTCATGAGGTCCCACACGCTTGCTGTTTTCATCTACGATCGCTATCTCGATCTCCGGTACGATGGGGACGCCGCAGGAATTTGCCTTCTGGACCCCCTTCCCACTGAGCGGGTTCATCAGGACGACGGGGGCCGCCTCGGTGGTTCCGTATCCTTCACTCAGCGGGGTAAATTTCTGGTTCCAGGCCATCAGTATGGGCTCCGGGGTGACCGCGGCGCCTGTCACGCAGTAGCGCAAATGGATTTTGGCAGCGTACTCGTCCACCTTTGGATGGCTGATGATCGCGTAATACATGGTCGCCACCCCATGAAACGCCGTGGCCTCGTATTTGGCGAGCGCCTGCAGGCAAGCCTCCGGATCGAACCGGCCCAACCAGACGAGCGTCCCGCCGACAAACCAGAGTTCCGCCATGACATGGGTCAAGGCGTAGGAATGGAAGAGAGGCAATGCGCAAACGGTCGTATCTTTGCAGGTGGTTTCGGCCCAGTCGGCGCAATGCCGGCCATTGGTCCAAAGATTGTTGTGGGTCAACATCACGCCTTTTGGCTTGCCCGTCGTACCCGAGGTGTACAGGATTGCTGCCAGATCCTCCTTCTCCACAGGGACGGCATCGAAATCAGGTTTCGCGCCCTCGATCCACTTTTCATAACTGATCGCTTTTTCTTCCTGCCCTCCACCAATGACAATCATCTTCGGAGCCTTGTCGCCGGCCTTCTCGATGATCTTCAAGGGCTCTGAAACAAGGTCCGCGGTCGTTACGATCAATCGAGGTGTGCAGTCGTCGACAATGTAGTCCAACTCCCTCTGTTTCAACATGACATTCAAAGGATTGACTACCGCCCCGGCTTTTACCACGCCGAAAAACCAGAAAAAGAATTCAGGCACATTGGGTAGAAACAGCGTGACACGTTCACCTTTTTTTATGCCGAGTTCGACAAGACCTGAGGCGATACGGCTTGCATTTTCATTGATTTGCTGGAAAGTCCATTTGCGGTCGTCGAATATTAAACCGATTTTGTCGGGGTGAGCAGTGGTAGTTTGTTCAAGATAGGTTGCCAGGTTGATTCCTCTCATAAGTTCCTCCTTCTGACAAGGCTGGAGGTCAGCTCCATGGGCTTCAAGTTGAGGGTTGATCTTCATTCACCTACAGAAAATCCTTTTTTGAACCTGACAACATCACCTCCTTTCCCACCTTGATCCCAGAAAACCGGCGCATACCGATTCCGAAGGGAACACACACAAGCCATCCACCATCCGGAAGCGCGATTACGTGTGATACCCACTATGGCCCCCGGAAAGGCCCCAACAGGGGCTTACCAGTCATCCCCGGGCCCAGCCTGCCCGTCCAGCACGGCTGGGCCCCAAAGGCCTCCTTTGCCCAAGAATCCGATTCTTCCTAAAAACGCTCGAAGCGGCAACCGCCCTCCTCAAGCTCCATCCTGTATGCGCGCATCCTTCTAAAAAACGCTACACTCCTTGAGCAAAGCCGATGAAAGACCTTCATCTTTTTGACGGACAGCTCACTACAACGCCTCGATCAAGGTCGCAAAACCCTGCCCTCCTCCAGCACACAGTGCAGCCAACCCCAATCTCAGGCTCCGCCGTCGCATCTCGTGCAGAAGTGTAACCATGATCCGAGAGCCGGTACACCCCACCGGGTGTCCAAGTGCGATACCGCTCCCGTTGACGTTGGTGATTTCACGATCGAGCCCCAATGCCCGCTCACAAGACAAATACTGGGCTGCAAACGCCTCGTTAAGTTCTATCAACCCGATATCCGGCAGTTCGAGACCGTTTCTTTCGAGCAGCTTCCTGATAGCCGGCACCGGTCCATCACCCATGTAGTCTGGGTCGACCCCTACCACGGTCGTATCCAGAATACGTCCCAAAGGCTTGAAGCCGGTTTGCTCGAGTTTGTCTTGACTCATCAGGACCATGGCGGCAGCACCATCGTTGATTCCGGAAGAATTCCCCGCTGTAACGCATCCTCCAGGCTTGAAGGCAGGAGGAAGTTTGGCCAGTTGCTCGAGCGTCACCTGCCTGGGGTGTTCATCCGTATCGACGACCTTCGCATCCCCTTTACGCTGTGGGATGAGCAGCGATGTGATTTCCTCCTTGAATTTTCCGGATTCAATCGCCGCCAAGGCTCTCGACTGACTGGTGTAGGCCAGTTCATCCTGATCCTCCCTGGAAATCTTGTCCCTGGCCGCTACATTCTCCGCCGTGACACCCATGCCGGCTCCCAGCGGATACTCCTGCATCGCCTTCCAGACAAGGTCATATAGTTCGGTGTGCCGAAGCCGCTGCCCCCAGCGATTGCTGTTGGAGATGTAGGGCGCATTCGACATGCTTTCGACGCCGCCCGCCACGACAACATCGCCCTCGCCATCCCGGATGGCTTGCAAGGCGGTCGCTGCCGCCTGCATTCCAGACCCGCAGGTGGATGAAATGGAAACCCCTGCCGTCTGCAGGGGCAAACCGGCCTTCACGGCAGCGATGCGTGCAATATTATTCGCCAACGGATCAAAACAATTGCCGAAATACACCTTGTCGACCGTCGACTTTTCTATGCCGGCCCTTTGAATCACGGACTCGATCACCGCTACCGCCAGATCCGTTGCAGAAAATGATTTCAGTGAGCCACCGAATGAGCCGATCGGGGTTCTTGTCGCACCGACGATATAAACGTCTTTTTTCACGTGTTCCTCCTTCAACACCCTCGGAATACAGGTTTTCTCTTCTCAAAAAACGCCTTGATGCCTTCCTGGGCATCCTCGCTGAGAACAGCCATGGCCGCGAGGCCTCCCTCCAGTTTCAAACCCTCTTTCAATGGCACATCCAGCCCCGCGTGCACGGCTTCCAATGCAAAACGGATCGCCAGCGGAGGCTTCCCGACCATCTTCAGCGCAAACTCACGGGCCGTTTCCATGAGGCGGTCACCTGGAACCACCTGACTGACAATCCCCAAAGCCAAGGCTCTAGAGGCATCGATCACGGAACCGGTGAGGATCAATTCCAATGCGACCGCAGGCCCGAGCAGCCGCGTGGCCCGCTGGGTCCCTCCCCAGCCGGGGATAAAACCCAGATTGATTTCCGGAAAACTAAACCGGGCCTCTTCCGAGGCAATGCGAAAGGTGCAGGCCAAGGCGAGTTCGAACGCCCCGCCGAACGCGATCCCGTTGATCGCCGCTATTGAGGGTTTGCCGATCTCGTCGAGCATGGCGAAGACATTCTGTCCCAACTTGGACCAATCTATCCCGAGCGCCTGCTTTTTCTCCTCGAGGAAGGTATGGACATCAGCGCCGCTGCTGAAAGCCTTCGGCCCCTGCCCCGTTATAACGACGACAGAACAGTCCGTGCTCTCTTTTGCAAGGCGGAGATACTCAGCCAAACTTTGGAGCGCAGTCTTATTGAAACTGTTCATATGCGAAGGGCGATTTAAGGTAATCGTCCAAATGCCTTGATCCTTATCGAGCAGTATTTCCGCTTCATTCATGTGAATCCCCTTCGGAATGAAAAAATGATCCGATAAGTTATTCGACGGGATTAGAAATCCAATTGGACCGGCACAGGATTCTTCGAATCGGACCAGTCATAAAAGCCCTTGCCGGTTTTCAGACCATGATATCCCATAATCACCATTTTCCTGAGAAGCGGCGGCGGCGCGTAACGAGAATCCTTGTACTCTTCGAACATCGTATCGGCCGCCTTGCAAATCAGATTCAGACCGATCATATCCGCGAGCATCAACGGTCCGACTGGATGGCCAAGGCCAAGCTTGATCCCTGCATCGATGTCCGTCACGCCGGCAACCGAGTTCCCTACAGCGCGAATCGCATCCAGCAAAAAAGGGGTCAGCAGAAGGTTGACGATAAATCCTGCGTTATCCTTGGCCACAATGGGGAACTTCTTCAGGTTTTTTGCGAACGTCTGAAGCTCCTGCAGCACTTCCGGGGCCAAGGAAATGGTCTTGATGATCTCGACGAGGGGCATCACCGGGGCTGGATAAAAAAAATGGAGCCCTGCAAAACGCTCCTTTCTGCTGGTCTCCGCCGCCATCCTGGTGACAGACAACGACGACGTGTTGGTGGAGAATATCGTGTCCGCCCTACAGCACCCATCCAGCACCTTGAAAAGTGCGTTCTTGGTCTCGAGGTCTTCGAAAACAGCCTCGATAATCAGGTCGCAATCCGCCAAATCCTCCAACTCCAGTGTCCCCTTGAGATGCTTGATCAGGTCAGCCTTCTGCTCCTGCGTCAAGCGCTCCTTTTTAACCAACTTTTCAAGGGAAGCATTGACATTGCTTACCCCGCTCGCCAAGGCTTCCTGATCCATTTCCCTGACGATCACCTCATATCCGCCTTGAAGCACCACCTGTACAATGCCTGACCCCATGGCCCCGCATCCAAGGATCCCGACTTTTTTAAGCGCCATTGTCCCCTCCTTAAAACCTTCCCAAAAGCTGCCGGGCTATCGTGTTTTTCTCCATTTCCTTGGTCGCTTCATAAATCTCGACGATCTTGGCGTCCCGGTAAAATCGTTCAATGTCATACTCATTGATGTAGCCATAGCCGCCGTGCAGCTGAAGGGCATCGTCGGTCACACGGACGCCTGTCTCGCCGGATAGCCACTTAGCCATCGCGATGAGTTTCGGATCCGTCTTGCCATGGTCCAAAAGCCAGGCAGCCTGATAGGTCAACACGCGCGCCGCCTCCACCATGGTCGCCATTTCAGCCAATTTGAACTGGACGGCCTGAAATTTTCCGATGGCGCTACCGAAGGCTTGGCGCTTCTTGACATGGGCGATGGTCTGATCCAGCGCGCCCTGCCCCACGCCCACCCCTTGAGAGGCCGCAACGACACGATTCATATTGAAGAGTTCCATGATCTGCTCGAAGCCATTTCCCTCTTGACCCCCGATGAGATTTCCGGCCGGAACCCGCACATCGCTGAAGGACAGTTCGGCGGTATCCGAAGCGCGGATCCCGAGCTTGCCTTTGATCTTCGAGGCCCCGAACCCAGCGCGATCGGTCTCCATCATGATCATGGAATAACGGCCATAGCGGTTTTTGGCATCCGGATCCGTCAAGCAGAAAACCGCTAGATAATCGGCGATGGTGCCGTTCGTGATAAAGATCTTCGATCCGTTAATGACGTAATCCTCGCCATCTTTGACGGCTGTCGTCCTCACACCGAAGATATCGCTGCCCGCATCCGGCTCCGTGACCGCCGTGCCCATGATGGCTTCCCCCGCAGGAATCGGAGGAAGATATTTCTCTTTCTGCTCCTTCGTCCCATGGTTTTGCAGGGTTTCCGCACCAAAAGAGGACAGGAGCACACAACCGCACCCGGGATCAACCCGCCAGAATTCCTCCGTGATCAAGCAGTACTCCAGCAACCCGAGATCCGCCCCCCCGTTCTCCTCCTTGATGTAAACCCCTACGAAGCCCAGCTCGCAGGCCTTCCGCCAAAGATCCTTCGGAAACTCCTCACGGCGGTCATATTCCTTGGCCACCTCACGGATCTCGCCTTCTGCGAACTCGCGTGCAGCTTTCTTGATATCCTTCTGCTCCTTGCTCAGTTCGAAGTTCATATTTGCTCCTTTCGACGCGAATCTTGATCAGCGGCCACATAACCGCATCCTGAGAAATGAATAAAAGGGTGGAAAAACTGGCTGCACGGGGGCAAACAACGCACTCACCCCCCGGCCAATAAAAATACTAAACGGTCAGTATCGTTATAGGGTTTTTTCGCGAATGTCAAGCTTTTTTTCGTTCGACGATGCCGGCGGTAGGCTGAAAACAGATCCCGACATCCCGCAAGAAGCGGAGGGGAGGATTTTTAATGAAGGATCAAAGAAATCATCTGATCGGGAAGGCGATCCCGTAATGGAATTGCAGTAAATGTGGAGGGATCTTCGAACCTACTCGGCCTTGGGGAAGTCCCGTTTCCCTCGTTGATGCGGTGCATCGATCTTCAGCTTGATCATCTTTCGCCAGAGGGTGGACGGATGCATGCCGAGTCTTTGTGCCGTCTCCTTCCGGCTCCAGTTCTTTTCCCGGAGGGCCGTCAGGATGAAGCTCCGCTCCATGTCCTCGAACGACATATCCGGATCGAAGGTCTTCTGCGAGCGATTGTCCCGAGCCCGCCACTTGCGCGGGAACAGATATTCCGGCAGATGCTCGAGCCCTATGAAACCAGATTTGCACACAACCGTGGCATACTCGATGATGTTCTCCAATTCTCTGATATTACCAGGGAAATGGTGCGCCATCAGAATGGGCAGCACCTCTGGCGAAAGGCCTTGGATCTCCTTGCCGGAAAGGCGGTTGAACTTCTTGATGAAGAACTCGACCAGCAGGGGGATGTCCTCTTTGCGGCTTCGCAGCGGCGGCAGACGCAGCTTTATCACGTTGATACGGTAATAGAGATCCTGCCGGAACCGGCCCTCGCGCACCAGTTCCTCCAGTTCCCGGTTCGTGGCTGCGACGATCCGCACGTCAGCCCTGCGGGAAGTGGTCCCCCCAAGAGGCTCATAGGTCTTTTCCTGCAGGACACGCAGCAGGCGCACTTGAAGGGCGGGCGACACATCTCCTATCTCGTCCAGAAAAAGGGTCCCCCCCTCCGCCAGCGCCAGCCGTCCGGGCTTGTCCTTCTTCGCATCCGTAAACGCACCGGCCTCATAACCGAACAGCTCCGACTCGAGCAGACTGTCCGGCAAAGCCGCGCAATTCAGGGCGACCATCGGACCGTTTCTCCGCGGACTCAACGAGTGGATGGCCTTGGCGAACAATTCCTTGCCCGTCCCGCTTTCGCCCACGAGAAGGACCGTGGCATCACTCTCCGAGACCTGCTCCAGCACCCCGAAGAGACGCTGCATCTCTTTGTTTTTGCTGATGATATCGAAAAAGGACTGCCGGCCCTTGAGCTCCTTGCGGAGTTCCTCGACCACGCTCAGGTCTCTGAAGCTTTCCACTCCGCCGATGACGCGTCCATCCTCCCGGAGCAAGGCCGTCGAGATGCTGACCGGGATCCGATCCCCGGCGGAATTCACGATGAAAATCGTCTGGTTCAACACCGGCCGGCCGGTCTCCATGGTTCGACGCAGCGAACACTCGCTTTCACAGATGCTGGCCCTGAATACGTCCCAGCAATGCCTCCCGAGGGCCTCTTCCCTGGGAATGCCCGTTATTTTTTCGGCGCTGCGGTTGAAGGAGGTAATCCGCCATTGGGCATCCACCGTAAAGACCCCGTCCGCGATGCTGTCCAGGATGATCTCGGTCTGTTTCTCATGGGCGCGGCTGCTCATCGTCCGGCTCTCTTTCCGTTAGGCGCTGGGCGTTCATGTTTTATCATCTTGAGTCCGGTCCTCCTTAACGCCCTCTGCCTCCATCAGCAAGCGCCTCCACATAAAAATCTGCTCTTCGCTCCATCGGACAAAACCCTTTTCCCGGATCGGCCATACGGCCGCGTTCAACCACCATTTCCGGATCGAAACCCATCAATGCTTCAAACGGATGAGGCATTCGTAGGCCTCTTTGATCCGGACGAAGGTCTCGTGGTCTCCGCCGGTATCCGGATGGACCTGAATGGCCTTCCTTCGATACGTTTGCACCACCTCTGCTCTGCCCATGGTCCGGAAGGCCTGAGGCTCCAAACCGAGTTCCCGGCACGCCCCTAACTCCTCCGGGCTCAGGCCATGCGCGCCCGAAGGCCGGGACCCGTACATTCTGTGGCGGCTGATGAAATCCTGGATATCTTCGTCCCATACGCTGTGAGGATCCCACCCCTGGTCGAAATACAGCATGACATAGCGTGCCAGGTAGGGATGGAGGAGGTTTTGGTCATCACGCTGCACCCCGCGGAAGAAGCCTGTATCCCGGTTGAGTCGGCAAAGGTCCTCGAGGAAAAAATGATCCACCCGCTCCGGGTCCAGCATTCCGGGATAATTGCGGCTGATGAGATGGCTGAAATGGGTCTGGAGATGCAGGGCCGTAAACAGGTAGGCACGGATCTCGCGTTCCGGCAGCTGCCTTTCCATATCCTCGAAGATATGCTCGATCTCGTCCCGGCTTTTCTCGAGAAGAACATTCAAAAATTTCCAGCTTTTTCCCTCGAGGTTACCGATGTCCACGCGGCCGCAGCGCAGATAGTGGAGTCTGCGTTTGTCGAACGAGTGCAGCTCTTTTTGAAGCGTATCCATTTCCTGGGACGAATATGTGCGTCCGCCTCTGGAGCTCCGGCCTCCCCGGTCGAAAAGATCGACCACCCGCCGGATATCCGGGTCCAGAAAAGGAAGGAAGAGCCTTTCGAGTTCATCGGCCGTAAAGCTCACATCGGCCCGCTCCAGATCCCTCTCGAGATCTTCATTGATATAGAAGCTGTTGCCTCCCGGATACTCGATGAACAAGCCCGGGTCCTCTCCCAGGTGGTAGAGTTCCCGGTGCTGCCAAACCCCGCCCACCTCGAAGGATTCTGCAATCGCATATTCGAAGACCCCCTGACGATAGGTGCGTCTGAGATACAATAGGTGCTCCTTTTTCTCTCCGTTTCTGTTTGCTTGCCTGCCTCAGGCCACCGGGGCCCCCGCGGGCGAGACGGTGCCGGCCTTGCAGTGGGCCCACGATATTATCAACTCCCTGCCCACCCCGCCAGAAATGAACTTTGAACCTAGAATCGCCCTCATCTCGTCTTGATAAAAGGTGCAATGCGTGCCACAAATCCAATCGAGCGCAGCTAGCCGGTCGAAATCCCTGCAGTCATGAAGCCCCCCAAGGATCCCGCAGACGGGGCCTCGCCGCACGGCCTCATCGAGAATCACAGACACACCGGGGTGAGAACACCCGACCACCACGTACAGCCACCCATCCTCTTCGACGACGAGGCTTTGCTCGATCCCGGCAAGTTCCCCCGTCGAGTAGAGATACTCGTCGATCCGCAATGCACCGCTGACCGGAACGAAATCCCGGGGCGCCCTCGGATGCAGCGCCGAAACAGGCGCGAACACAGGGCATGGCCTGATCGATATGAATGTTTCCAGGCCGCCGGTGTGATCCCAGTGGGCGTGCGATATAAACACCATGTCCACCTCGGCGGGCTCGACACCACACAGACGCATGTTGTTCATCAGAATACGCCCATCTGCACCGGTATCGAACAGGATCTTTTTCCCTCCGGTTTCCAGAAAACATGCAAAGCCCCAATCCGCTTCCACATCAGGGAGCGCCGCCGTGTTGTCGTACAGAATGACCGCCCTCATCCGTGTCTCCTCCCTTTACCCGTCGCTCGACAAACCCTCGATCCTCATTGGAAGAACCCGTGCCTCTCAAAAAGAAGCGCTGCTCCATATCATCGATCCGGATCTGGGCGCGCACAAGCGATCGTTTTCCGAGAACAAAACCTTTTTCCCCAAAAAATGAAAAATCAACATGCCTTCCCCTGCCGGCCCTTTGAAAAACCCGCTGTCTTTCAGAGGCTGAGGAATAACCACCTGGTGAAGACCTGCAAAATACCGGGAACGACCCTGCATAGACGGGAACCCGGTGGGGAAGGATGGTCGGAAAATGCACACGAGCGGTTTTCGACGCCTGGCAGGGCACAATCCAAGGGTGGGCATATCGAAGATCCATTTCTCCCCATGCGAAGATCAAAAAACGAGGAAAAAGGCGACCGACCGATTGAGAACGTTTTGACGCGATGTAGAACCGCTCATTGAAACCTTTTCCCCATATGCCTATTTTTAATGTTAGGGATAGAGGCAAGTTTCTGCAACCCCGCCTTCCGACCCCTGCCCGGCTGAAACCGGATGGCCGACCCCGGCACCCTCTCGAGTCTGAGAAAGGGTTTATCGACCAACCGCAAGAAAATCAAGCCCTTCAACAAATGCGGGCCGGGAAGGGTAGCTTATCGGTGTGTTGAGAGAGCCTCTTGCATAGGGCAAGCAAAAATCTCCTGAAGAAAACCTTCGAAATCCTTGGAACAACTCTGTGCTGAAGGATGCCACAGTGGAGAAAGATGATCAAAAGGCTGCGCATGAGGGGTTCCCATCGGCCTTGCAGGAGCAAACCCGCTGGGTGGCGCCGGCCAACTCAGCAAAAGATATTTCTCGAGGAAAACGGCGCTGCCAGGCAAATGGCGCTTTATATAAAAGACTGAAAAGGATAATCTCCCTTATAATGGCGTGGGTGCAGTCACCTCAACATCAACGTTCGCGCGCGTGGGAGGCGTAAGTTCCAGGTCCGCGGCAACGAATACATGGTGAATAGGATGCATGATCCGATCCGCTCCGACATGGTTGTCCTGGATGTCATCTCCAGGCATCGTGAGACGGAGGCTGTTTTCAGACGTTATGATCAGAAAGCCGGCGTCTGCCTCTGTTGCGAGGCTCTTTTCGAAACGATTCGAGGCATGGCGGAAAAATACCGTCTTGACCTGGATGCGCTCCTGGCCGATCTTAAGGCAGCGGCGGCCTCGGAAGACTCAGAACGTAACCAATAGGCTTATGAGATCAAGAAGGCAGGGGGTCGACCCAATCTGCGATCGCTGCCAAATCCATCGTTTAGATCGTCTCCATCCGGAAATGATTTTCCGGTAGGACTCAGTTTCCAATCCGGAAATGAGGATTCATTTACACGCCCTTCGGGTCCTTCGTCCCACCGCTTCGCGGCGGGTCCTGGTTTGGCCAAGATCAAGAAAACGAAGCGTTTGTGCGGAGTCGACATGTAGATCGCCCACAAACAAGGGGGCGGATTGATGCCGAGATGGGCCAAGAAGACCATCTCGGGGCGGAAACGAGATCGAACATTCAAATCGAGCGGCGTGTTCGAATGACCTCTTACCTTGCTTCCGAACTGAAACTGAATCAACAAAAGGTTTTTCCATGTTTTCACCAAAACTGGCCTGCTGCAATCTGATTGCGGATATCCCCCGCCTGAAGACGTTCGCCCTCGAACACGGTTTCGACGGCATCGATTGGAGTTTCACCCCCGAGAACCTGCCGCAAACCCCAGCGGAAGAATCGGCGCTGTTCCGCTCGATCGAAGGGTTGGCCCCCTTGGAAGTGCGTTACCACTGTGCATTTCACAAGACCGATCTGGGTGATGTCGATGAGGAAAGGGCCAAAAACGCCATGATCCTCTTTCAACACCTGTCCCGAATCGTATCCAAAATGAACGGCCATTTTTTGACTCTTCACATAGGGCTTGGACGCAACACCACCCATCACCTATCCTGGGACCGGACCATCCGCCGCCTCACCAAGCTGGTTCAGATCGCCAGCGCCCTGAACGTGAAGATCTGCCTTGAAAACCTCGCCTGGGGGTGGACCAGCAGGCCTGACCTCTACGAAAAGCTGATCCGCAAGTCAGGCGCCTGGGGCACACTCGACATCGGGCATGCCCAGGTAAGCCCTTCGATCAAATCCCAAATCTTTGACATTGAAGACTTCGTCAGCCCCCACCCCGAGCGGTTTCTGAACGTCCACGTCTACCACAAGGAAACCAGCCAGGGGCATCTGCCACCCTCGAGAACAGATGACCTCGAAGATCGCCTGGCGCTCGTGAGCCGGCTCCAGCTCTGCACCTGGTGGGTCTTGGAACTGCACGAAGAAGCGGCCCTGCTTCAAACGCTCAAATTCGTTCGTCAGTTTCTTCGAAGGCACGCTCAGGGGAAAGGCCCTGCAGCTGCAACATGAACCTCTCACAGGGTTATACGGCGGCGACCCGGCTTCTGATCGATGAACCTTTGCGACTTCGGTACACATCCCGCTCAACTGCGCCTTGACACCACGGCACATCCTGATATACTCGCCCGGTCAATTAATCAACTGTTCGAAAGGAAAAGCAAAATGGACGTATTGGTCGTCGGCGGAGGTGGCCGTGAACACGCCTTGGCCTGGAAATTGGCCCAATCCGGAAGCATACGAAGGGTCTTCGTCGCCCCCGGGAATGCCGGAACCGCCATGGAACGGGGGGTGGAAAACCTTCCGATCCCATCGGATGACATCGACGCCCTGGCGTCTTTCGCCGCCCGCCAAAAGATCGGCTTGACGGTTGTAGGCCCCGAGGCCCCCCTGGTCGCCGGTATCACGGATCATTTCAGGGCCCGCGGGCTGGCTTGCTTCGGCCCAAGCGCACAGGCCGCCCGCCTCGAGGGTTCGAAGCGGTTCGCCAAGGACTTCATGGCGCGTCACAACATTCCGACCGCCGCCTACGGCGCCTTCACCGAACTCACAGCCGCCAGGGCCTTTATCGAAAAGGCCGCCCTCCCCCTGGTGATCAAGGCGGACGGCCTGGCAGCCGGGAAAGGGGTCGTCATCGTAACCACCCCGGAAGAGGCTGTCCGTACAACCGAGGAAATGCTTTCGGGCGCCGCTTTCGGTGATGCGGGGAAAACGGTCGTGATCGAAGAATTTCTCGCGGGCGAAGAGGCCAGCTTCACGGTGATGGTAGGCGGCGAATCGATCCTGCCGCTCGCCACCAGCCAGGATCACAAGGCACGGGATGACGGCGACCAAGGGCCCAACACCGGGGGGATGGGGGCCTACTCCCCCGCTCCGGTCGTATCGGACCACGTCTACCAGCGGGTCATGCGCGAGGTGATCGAACCGACCGTGCGCGGAATGGCCCTGGAAGGGACCCCTTACACCGGTTTTTTGTATGCCGGCCTGATGATCGGTACGGATGGAAACCCGAAGGTCCTCGAGTACAACTGCCGCTTCGGCGATCCCGAAACGCAGCCGATCGTGATGCGCCTTCAGTCCGATCTGGCGGACCTGTGCCTCGCCTGCCTGGAAAACCGCCTGGACGGCGCGTCCATCCAGTGGGATCAACGCGCCGCCCTGGGGGTCGTGATGGCGGCCGGCGGGTATCCAATCTCCTACCGCAAGGGCGACCCCATCAACGGGCTCGACGAGAAGGCCCCGGACGATGTGAAGGTCTTTCACAGCGGCACCGTCTTTCAGAACGATGCGGTAATCACAGCCGGAGGGCGTGTCCTGTGTGTGACCGCTCTGGGGCGGACTGTGCGCGAGGCCCAGGCCAAGGCTTACGCACATATCGAGCGTATCCATTGGGACGGCGTTTATTACCGAACGGACATCGGGTACCGGGCCGTAGAACGCGAACAGGCCGGAGGGAACTGAATCACCGGACGGGCTGGTTGAAATAACCCAACTGGACCTGCGGCAGTTCCTGCCGCAGGCGGCCGACAAACACGCGCATCCCCATGGCAGGGGAGGACGAAACGGGCATGTGCGCGAGGTATTGCTGGGGGTCGATGCAGAGGTTCTTCAGGTGGATGAAGTTCAGATCCGTCGCCAGCACCAGTTCCTCCAAGGCTGTGAACTCCGCCTCCTGATCGGTGATGCCAGGAAAGACCAGATAGTTGATCATCGTGTAGAGGCCGGCGGCACGGGAGAGGCGGATGCTCTCAACCACGTCGGCGAAGCTGTAGCCCTTCGGTCGGTAATAGGCCTCGTAGAAATCCGCCCGCGCGCTGTTCAGGCTGATGCGAATCGAATCCAGGCCACAGCCGATTACGTGACGCACCCGCCCAGGCCAGCTCCCGTTCGTATTCAGGTTGATCGTCCCCTTCCCCGTCAGCCGGCGAATTTGAACGATGCTCTCACCCATCAGGCGGTATTCCGTCAAAGGCTCCCCTTCGCACCCCTGCCCAAAACTCATGATTGCCTCGGGCGCCGTCTCCAGGTGCCGCACAGCGAGGGCGACGACTTCGGCCGGGTCCGGCCTGAAGGAAAGCCGCTCGTGGGAGGCCTCGGTAAACCCCTCCGGCTGAAAAGAAAGACACCCAAGGCAGGCGGCGTTGCATGAGCGGCTCACCGGCAGCGGGGCCTCCCATCGGCCGAGGAAGAGGTTCTTGGCGGCGAAACAGTGGTTCTTGGTGGCACATTGGACGAGATGCCGCGCGAGAGGCCCTAGGCCGTGCTCCCGGCGGTAGCTCCTGATAGCAGGCAGTAGTTCGTCATCGTCGTAGTAGCGGGGATCCCATTTGTGATTGTACTCGATCTGGAAACCGGCCGCCCAATACCGGTCCTCCAGCGAGCCCACCGCCGTATAGGCCCACATCGGCAAGGTGTAATCCTTGCTGCGATAGTCCGCCGCAGGCAGATGGCTGCGGAGCCAGCCCGGCTCCAGAAAAGCGGCCACGGCGCAGACGGGCTCCAGACCCGTGGCTGTTTCCTCCTCCAGAACGAGTTCCGTTCGGCCTGTCTCCGGATCGAGTCCGAAGGGAGGGCAGCCCGGGATGAAGAACAGTTTGCTGAATTCGGGCATTTCGGTCAGGACCTCCGCCTCGAGAGGGGTGGGGCCTTGGCCTGAGAAGCCGACCATCCGAAGATAAGGGTGTTCGTAGATATTGCCCGATGCATCCGCATAAAGCATGAAAGGCAGGTTTTGAAGCCTTTCATGCAACCCTGCTGTACTCTTCTCAAATACCCCCAATCTCGCCCCCCATCCGAATCACCTGCTGCACCCGCCTATTGTACGATCTGCTCCGGTTCCCGCAGGGACACGACTCTCCCGCCCATCCGGGAACGAGGACATTTCTTCACACCCTTCGGGTGCTCAGTCCCGCCCCTGCGGGGCGGGTCCCTATTTTTACAATATCAAGGAGACCAATCGTTTTCGCAGAGGCGATCTGCACGTCGCCGGAAAAGCAGCCGTGCGGATCAACCCCGAGATTGACCAATAAAACCCTTTCCGGATGGAAACAAGTCTAGATCCATCCGGAAATGATTTCCCGGTAGAACCCAGTTTCCAATCCGGAAATGAGGATTTTTGGCCAATATCAAGGAAATCAAGCGTCTGCGCGGAGGCGACCTGCAGGTCGCCGCACAAGCAAACGCGCAGATTGACGCCGAGATTGAACACCATTTTCGGACGGAAACAAGTCTAGCATCGATCCCACTGGATCTCAAATTATATGCGGTTGACCCGCCCCATTTTTCCTTTTAATATATTTTGTTTATAGGTTTGTAAAAACCATCTCTCAGCAGGAGCGCCCTCTCTGAAGCCACGAAACACACACGACGCCACGAACAACGCCTCGGGCACACCGGACACGCGTCAAGGAAAACCAGCGTCCGACCGCCCCGGTGCCCCGGCCGCCGGGCAGCAGTTCAGGCTCGTCAAATTCTTCGCCTATGCCAGCTTCGTCGTCCTGATGCTTTTCAGCTTCCCCTTATCGGTGGTCATCTCGCGGCAGGCCAAGGACATCCTGATGCAAAGCTACGAGAACTACGCACGGCTGTTGGGGCAGAATCTGGATCACCAGGTATTCCAGAATTTCGTTCTCCCGGTGACAGGCCGCTATGGCATGATTCGGCTCAGAGAGCAGAAACAGAATGAGTGGATGGACCGGATCGTCCGCAATACCATCCACAGCTTCAAGATCGATCTCGTCAACATCTACGACATCGGCAAGGGGGTGATCGCCTACAGCACCGACACCCGCCTCCTGGGGAAAAAGGCCCATGAAAGCCTTGGCTACAAAAGGGCCGTCCTCGGTGAAACCACATCGGGGCTGATTTCAGAAGGGGACGACCTATGGGGTCTCGGGATCGAGATCTTCGGAGGGGAAAAAAAGCTTCGAACCTACATCCCTTTCCGGGGTGCGGACCCGTTCACCGGCGACAAGGGGTACGTTCTCGGCGTTTTCGAGCTGATCCAGGACCTGTCGGAGGAATACGAGTCCATCGTTCGATTTCAGTACCTGGTGTTCGGCCTCTCGATCCTGATTATGGGGCTGATCTTCGTCGTGCTGCTGCTGATCGTACGCAAGGCGGAGAACATCCTCCAGGAGCGGACCCGCCAGCAGCGTGAACTGGAGTCCCAGCTGAACCAGGCCGAACGGTTGGCCGCCCTCGGCCAGATGGTCGCGGGGGTCTCCCACGAAATCCGGAATCCCCTGGGCATCATCCGCAGCACGGCGGAGTTTCTGGGCGGCATGCCCGAGATCCGTGAACATCAAAAGATGCTTTGCGGTGTCATCGTGGAGGAGTCCAGCCGGCTCAACAATATCGTCACGGAGTTCTTGGATTTTGCACGCCCCCAGACCCCCAGGCTCCGTGACATTCAACTCGAAGACATCCTCCGCAAAAACCTGGTCTTCCTGTCGCCCGAATTCGAGAAGCATGGCATCCGTGTGCAACACGATCTAAACGGCCGGGCTATGCCGCTCAAGGCCGACCCTGACCTGCTCTACAGGGCCTTCTTGAACATCTTCATCAATGCCGTCCAGGCCATGGAACAAGGGGGAGAGATGCGGGTCCATGCCGGCGTCGAAGACGGATACTACCGCCTCGACATCGAGGATACCGGTTGCGGGATCAGCGAAGAGAACCTGGCCCGCATCTTCGACCCATTTTTCACCTGCAAGGACCGGGGCTCCGGGCTCGGACTCTCCATTGTACGAAACATCATCGAGGGGCACCAAGGAACCATCGCGATCGAAAGCGAGGAGAAGACCGGCACCCGTGTAACGATCAGACTGCCCAAGGAGCCCCTGTGAATATAAACTGGTTTCCATCCGGGTATGGTCTTTTTGGCCAATCTCGGCGTCAATCTGCTCGTTTGCTTGTGCGGCGACCTGCAGGTCGCCTCCGTGCAAATACTTGATTTCATTGATATTGTCCAAACCGGGACCCGCCGCGAAGCGGTGGGACTGAGCGCCCGAAGGGTGTAAAGAAAAATCCTCATTTCCGGATTGGAAACTGGGTTCTACCGGGAAATCATTTCCGGATGGATACGACCTGGAAAAAGCGAGAGGATTTATTCTCATGGAGACCATTCTGATCGTCGATGACGAAAAGAATTATCTGGTCGTCATGGAGGCCTTGCTGGCCTCCGAAGGCTACGAGATCATCACGGCCCAAAATGGATTCGATGCCATCCGGCTGATCGAGGAATCGGATCTGGATCTTCTGGTCACCGACATGAAGATGCCGGGGATGAGCGGCATGGAACTCCTCGAAACGGCCAAGAAGATTCAGCCTGATCTCCCCGTGATCATGATGACGGCCTACGGGACGATCGAAATGGCCGTGGAGGCCATGAAAAAACAAGCATATGATTATATCACGAAGCCATTCGAGAACGAACAGCTCAAACTGACCGTCAAGAAGGCCCTCGAAAATCATCGGCTCATCAAGCAGAACCGGTTTCTCACGAAAGCCCTGTCAGACCGTTTCCGTTACGGAAATATCATCGGCAAGAGCAAGGTTATGCTCAAGGTCTATGACCTGATCGAAAAGGTCTCGCATTCCAGGGCATCCGTTTTGATCAGCGGACCCTCCGGAACCGGCAAGGAGTTGATCGCCAAGGCCATTCACTATGGAAGCCCCCGAAAAGACCTCCCTTTCGTCTCGATCAACTGTGGTGCCCTGACGGAAACGCTGCTTGAAAGCGAACTGTTCGGCCATGAAAAAGGCGCCTTTACCGGGGCCGTCGCCATGCGCAAAGGACGGTTTGAGGTTGCCGACGGCGGGACACTATTCCTCGACGAGGTGGGTGATATGCCGGCCTCCCTTCAGGTAAAGCTCTTGCGCGTCCTGCAGGAGATGGAATTCGAGCGGGTCGGCGGAACCAAAACCATCAAGGTGGACGTGCGCGTGATTTCCGCCTCCAACCGTAATATCAAAGACGACGTCGCCGAGGGCATCTTCAGAGAAGATCTTTTCTACCGGCTGAATGTCATCAACATAGAGGTGCCCCCGCTCAGGGAAAGGCTCGACGACATTCCGCTGCTGGTAAAACATTTTATTGAAAAATATCGCGAAAACGCATCCGAGAAACCCGTGGAACTCAGCCCGGAGGTCTGGAAGATCTTTTACACCTACTCATGGCCCGGGAATGTTCGGCAGCTCGAAAACGTGATCGAACGGGCGGTAATCCTGAATCCGGGGCGGTTGATCACCTTGGACGACCTGCCGGAGGAAATGGTGGAGGCCGAGACCGAACTCGATATAGAACGCTTCATACCACCCAACACCTCTCTTACGGAGGCCCTCGAAACCATTGAAGAAAAAATGATCCGGCGCGCGCTGGAGCGGTGCGGAAACGTTCAGTCCCATGCCGCAAAGATGCTCGGGATTACAAAGAGTCTGATCCAGCACAAGATGAAGAAATACCAGATATCCCTATAACAGTTCAAAATCTTGTACTAAAATTTATCTCGTATTATTCATTAATTACATGATCAAAGTTCCGAAAACCCAAAATCGAGTACAAAATTTTGTACCTTTCATGTCTCCTGCTGAGGGTGCGGAACAAGGCGCGCAAAATAATAATGCAATAATTTCAATATATTATTAATTTTTTCGGATCTTGGAAACACTTTGGCAAGCATATTGCAGAATACCTATATCAAAAATCACTCTTTCCTCCTGAAAACCAGCCGCTCTTTGAGCGGCTGGTTTTTTTTCAGCATGATCAACCCGCAGAGCTTACCGTTACTTTTGCATAAAAATCAAAAGGTTCATCCATTCGATTCCGATACGGTCTCCCTGAAATAGCGGATGGTCCTGGCCAAACCCTCCCCGAGTTGGGTCCTCGGGCGCCATCCAAGGCGTTCCATCGCCAGCCCGATGTCCGGCCGCCGCTGCAAAGGGTCATCACAGGGCCGCGGTTCGTAAACGAACGTCGATGAACTTCCGGTGAGGCGGACGATCTGCTCGGCGAGCTCCCTGATCGAAAATTCGTCTGGATTCCCGAGGTTCACCGGCCCGGTCAGATCATCGGGCGCGGCCATCAAGCGCATCAACCCCTCGATCAGATCGTCCACGAAGCAGAACGACCGGGTCTGCAGTCCATCTCCATACAGGGTGATAGGCTTCCCGCTCAAGGCCTGGACGATGAAATTGCTGACGACGCGGCCGTCGTTGGGGTGCATTCGAGGGCCGTAGGTATTGAAGATCCTTGCCACACGGATGTTGACGCCGTTCTGCCGGTGGTAGTCGAAAAAGAGCGTTTCGGCGCACCGCTTACCCTCGTCGTAACAGGCCCGCCGACCGATGGGATTCACATGCCCCCAATAGGTCTCGTGCTGCGGATGCTCCTGCGGGTCTCCGTACACCTCGCTCGTGGATGCCTGCAGGATCTTCGCCTTGACGCGCTTGGCCAATCCGAGCATGTTGATAGCGCCCATCACGCTGGTCTTGACCGTTTTGACGGGATTGTACTGATAGTGAACCGGTGAAGCCGGACAAGCGAGGTTGTAGATCTCGTCCACTTCGAGCAGGATGGGCTGCACGAGATCGTGACGGAGCAGTTCGAAATTGGGCCTGCCGAGCAAGTGCGCGACGTTCCGTTTGGAGCCCGTGAAAAAATTGTCGAGGCAGAGGACATCATGACCCTCCGCCATCAGACGCTCGCAAAGATGTGAACCCAGGAAACCGGCCCCGCCCGTAACCAGTATTCTTTTCTGCCAGTGGCGCATCCATTCTCCCTGTCAACTGCAAGCCTGCGGCCCCGGCCTCTAAAGGTCTTCCCTGCTAAAACCTTTTCCCGTGCGTTTTCCCGCCGGTCTCCGCCCTTTACGAAAAACGTTCAAAATCTCACAAAGCGCCACTCAAAAGCAGGCAAAGCCTCCCACAGGCTTGGAAACGAACCGGCGTCGATCTGGTGCCGAAAGAACCTTGCCCGGCAAAGACCTCAGATAAAATGGGTGAGCGGCGGCTTGCCGATCGCGTACACATTGAAGCCCATCTCGAACAATCGGCAATGGTCCAGGATATTCCTTCCGTCGAAGATAAACGCCGGTTTTCCCATGGAACGAAAAATCCGATCGTAATCGAGGTCCGCGTAAAGACCCCACTCCGTCAGGACAGCGATGGCATCCGAACCTGCTGCGGCCGCGTAGGGATCCTCTTCGTAACGGACATCGCCATCGACATCCCGCAGATCGAGGCGTGCCTGCCGGATCGCCTTCGGGTCGGAAATCACCAGCCTAGCGCGTTCCTCCAACAGTTTGCGGGCCACGAATATGGCGGGGCTCTCCCGGGTGTCACCGGTGTTGGCCTTGAAAGCGAAACCGAACAGGCTGATCTGCTTGCCCGCCAAGGTATTGAACATGGCCCCGAGCATGTTCAGCACGAACCGGTCCTTCTGATAGTCGTTGATGCGCAGCACCCCCAGCCAGTAATCCGCCACCTCCTCCAACCCGTACGAGCGGCACAGATACACCAGGTTGAGGATATCCTTCTTGAAGCAGGAGCCGCCGAAGCCTACACTCGCATTCAAAAACTTCGGACCCACGCGCCGATCCATCCCGACGGCTTCGGCCACCTCGACCACATCCGCATCCGTCCGTTCGCACAGTGCACTGATGGCGTTGATCGAGGAAATCCGCTGGGCCAAGAAGGCATTCGCCACAAGCTTCGACAGTTCGCTGCTCCAGACGTTGGAAGTGAGGATGCGCTCCCGCGGAACCCAGTGGGCGTAAAGCCGCACGAGTTCATCCCTGGCCAGGATCCCTTCCGGCGTTTCGGCAGACCCGATGAGGACCCTGTCCGGGTCCTCCAGATCTTTGATGGCCGTCCCCTCGGCCAGAAATTCGGGGTTCGAGAGGACGTCGAATCGGACAGGGTGCCGGCTCGTATTGAGGATGCGCTCCATGGCCTTGGCGGTCTTGACAGGCAGGGTGCTTTTTTCGACGATGATCTTGGGCGACTCCGCATAGCGCCTGATCTCACGCGCCGTCTTTTCCCAGTACTGGAGATCTGCCGCCATGCCCGCACCCGCCCCGAACTGTTTGGTGGGCGTATTGACGCTCACAAAGATGATGTCCGCCTCCCGGATGCCGTTCGGCATATCGGTGCTGAAGAAGAGGTTGCGGCCCCGCGCCGCTTTGACCACCTCATCGAGCCCGGGCTCATAGATGGGCAGCTCGGCCGAGTTCCACTGCGCAATCTTCTCGGCATCGATGTCCACCACGGTCACGCGGTAGCCCGGGCAGCGATTTGCGATCACGGCCATGGTGGGTCCGCCCACATAGCCGGCGCCGATACAGAGGATGCTCTTTTCAAAGGTCATACGATCACCTTTTCGCTGAGTCACGTTCAAACCGAAGACAGGCGGCGTTGCGGCGGTTCGGAGAAGGCTTTTGCACAGGAAAGAACCCGCCTCACCGAGGTTTAGTGGAGCCGCGCCGTTTTGTCAATCGGTATCAACCCGTTCGGTCTTCCGCCTGTGCTGGCCCGTGTACCAATCCACCTGGCGGCAGATTCCGCGGATGATCCGGACATCCCGCGCACGCAGCGGCATCCGTGAAAGGAAGCGGCGGATGTTGATCATCCAGTGCTCCGGATTCTGGCGGTCGATGAAACCGATCTTGGTCAACACCGTCTTGAGGTGATCGTACATCCCCTCGAGTTCGAAGCGGTCGGCCAGGCGTGGCAAGGCCACATGCGGGGCCTCGGCGGCGGCCAGGAAGAGTTCATAACAGATCACCATCACTGCCTGGGCCAGGTTCAAGGAGGAAAATGAGGCAGTCGGGATGGTGACGATGGTGTGGCACTGCCGCAGATGTTCATTCGAAAGGCCTCTGTCCTCGGGCCCGAACAGAATGGCGACCCGGTTCTCGCAGGTGATCGGGATCAGCGACTGCGCAAGTCCCCGCGGCTCCATCAAGGCCGGACGCAGCGTGCCGGTGCGGGCGGTCGTGCCCACGACGAACTCGAAAGGCCCCACGGCTTCGCTGAAATCCTCCAGGACGTCCATCTCCTCGATCACATCGATCGAAGAACCGGTAGCGGTCTTAAGGACCCTTGACAGGTCGCAGTTCTTGGGGTTGACCACCGTCAACCGTGACAGGCCCATGTTGTGCATGGCGCGGGCGACCGAACCGATATTTTCCGGGATGTGGGGCTCCACCAGAACGATCCCGACTCGATCAAGCCTTACGCGGTCCGCCATCCTCAAAAATCCTCAAGATCTTGGCCATCAGTTCATCACTGTCGAAGGCGAACTCGACGGTCCCCTTCTCTACCTCGAAGTAGATCAGAAAACAGCCGTGTTCAGCCGCCACATCCTCCAGCATCTCCCTGAAGCGGACCGCTTCGGGGTGATCCGCGTCGCCGACCTCCTCCGAAAACAGATCGACCTCGATGACGCCATAAGACTCCATAGTCTCACCTTTTATATTGCATCCAGAAAATCAGGGTTCCGAGCGCGATGATCCCCGCCCCAAGCCTGAAAACCCAATCAAAAGCAACCCAGTCGATGAAAAATCCCCCCAGCACAGGCCCTGCGAGCATGCCGAGGCTGTGCGCCAATGCCAAGACCCCCATCAGGCTTCCCATCGCCCGCGCCGAACGACCTTCGATCACCCCCAGGGCCATCACCGGCGGGAAGGCGACCCCTCCGGCCAGACCGAAGAGGCCGTTGGCCAGGACAAGCCCCCAGAAGGTCGAGGCCTCGTTCAAAAAGAGCATCGCCCCGATGCCCATCACCCCACCGATACCGACCATGAGCCCTTTGTCGATCCGGTCTGCAAGGTAGCCCATGGGGGCCTGGCAAAGGGCGGCGACGAGCACGTTCACCATGACGACGAAACCGATGGCGGAGCTCGAAAGCCCAAGGCGGGTCCCCGCGCCAAGCGGCAGAAAGGTCCAGGTGATGCCTATCGCGGTCGTAAAGGTCACCCTGAACAGGAAAAGCGCGCGCACCGCCGGGGTCTTCAGAAGGGCCCGATACCCGGGTCCACCCGGGTGCCTGGATCCCGATTTCGCGGCGGCAGCGTCCTTCGTCCGGTTTTTCATCTCGCGCGGCAGGAGAACCAGGCTCAACAGAAAACCAAACAAGGCAAGCGCCCCCATGCTGAGGAAGGACGCATCGATGCCCGCCAAATCCTTGAGCACCCCGCCGAGCACCGGGCCCGCGCTCAAACCGAAGTAGAGGGCGACATTGAACACCCCCATCATCCGGCCTTCCCAGCCTGTAGGGGTCAAGTCGCCTACATAGGCCTGGGCCACCGGCAGGATCATGGCGGATGAAAACCCCTGCGCCAGCCTCGAAAGACATCTGGACCCTGATACTATTAAGGCTGGCGCAGGGGTTTTCATCCGCCATGATCCTGCCCTCTTCGTGTTCCGGTCTGATAATGCCCACATAGGCCTGGGCCACCGGCAGCACCATGGCGGAAGCGAAGCCTTGTGCAAGCCGGATCGCAATCAGCGACCAGACCCCCTCCATCGCTGCAAAGGCCAACGATACAAGAAAATAGCCGAATAGTCCGATCACGATGAAGGGCTTGCGGCCCCGGCGGTCCGACCATTTGCCGAAATAGGGGACGAACAGGCTCCGCGTCAGCGAAAAAGAGCCGAAAATCAAGCCGACCTCGAGCGCTTCGGCACCGAGTTCGTGGGCGTAAACGGGCAGGAGCGGCGCCACCAAACCCGCCCCCATGGTAGTCACGAAAACGGAGGAAAACAGGGTCAGGAATATTCTGAAAGGGAAGGCCATCCATCCACAGCGTTTCTTGGAGACTGATAAAGGTCATTCATGGATTGCCAGCTATTGCACGCTACGAAACGCTCTCCGGAAAAGAACAGAAGTTTCTGCCTGAAAACCCCCGGGATGAGCCGTGCCTCCTGACAACCGCCATCCCTGCAGTATAAACGATCCCCCAAACGATTCAAGACCGTAGAGGAAAATTGCCCGTTGCAAATGCTCTGTCAATTTTATAAAATTTTTGTTTATGCTGAAATCAAATCGCATCCATCCGGTAGTGATTTGCCCGGCAAGAGCCCGTTCCCTGCCAAGAAACACGATCACTTTCCGGCTGATAGGATGATCCCGGCGGAGCAATCACCAATGCAAACACAGCGCAACAATATCCTGGATCATGTTGGACACACACCCCTCGTCCCGATCCATCGCCTGAATCCCAATCAATCCGTCGAGGTCCTGGCAAAGCTCGAATACTTCAACCCCGGAGGGTCCATCAAGGACCGGCCGGCCCTGTATATGATAGAAGAAGCGGAGAGGAGCGGAGAGCTTACCCGGGACAAGATCATCCTGGAGGCGACCAGCGGCAATACGGGAATCGGCCTCGCCATGGTCGCCGCCGTCAAAGGCTATCGCATTCTTCTGAGCATGTCGGAGTCCGTCAGCGAAGAGCGGGTCAAGATCCTCAAGGCCTTCGGGGCGGAGATCAAATTCACGCCGGCCCACATGGGGACCGACGGGGCGATCGAATACGTCTACAACCTCATGCGCGAGGCCCCCGACAAATACTGGCTGGCGGACCAGTTCAACAACGAGAATAACTGGAAGGCGCATTACATGGGGACGGCCCTCGAGATCTGGGAGCAGACCGCAGGGCAGGTGAGCGCGATCGTTGCAACCATGGGCACCAGCGGAACACTGATGGGGCTTGCAAAACGCTACGCGGAGATGGCGCCCCATGTCTCCATCGTAGGGGTGGAGCCTTACATGGGACACAAGATCCAGGGCCTCAAGAACATGAAGGAGTCCTACCAGCCCGGGATCTTCGACAAGCGTGTTTTAAGCCGCATCGAAAACGTGGACGATGAGGAGGCCTTCGAGACCGCACGCCAGCTTGCCCGGAAAGAGGGCATGCTTGTCGGCATGAGTTCCGGGGCCGCCATGGCGGTCGCCCTGCGCATCGCCCGTGAAATGACCGAAGGGAAGATCGTGGTCCTCCTGCCGGACGGCGGCGAACGGTATCTCAGCACCGCGCTTTTCACCACCAAAAAGCGCTCGGGGCTCCACATCTACAACACCTTCAGCCGCCGCAAGGAAGAGCTGATCCCCATCGAGGAAAACCACGTCAAGATGTACTGCTGCGGGCCGACGCTCTGCCAGTACATCCACCTCGGGCACGCACGTCGTTTTCTCTTCGCGGATCTCCTCCGACGCTACCTGGGCTTCAAGGGGTACCGTGTCACCCTTGTGACGAACCTGACGGACCTCGACGACCGCACGATCCAGGGCGCCGAGAAGGCTGGGATGCCTTTGAAGGATTTTACCGAAGGATTCAATCGCGCTTTTATGGAGGATATCGAACGCCTCGGCATCGAGCCCGCCACGGTTTACCCCAAGGCCAGCGAGCATGTCGAGGAGATGATCGATCTTGCGCGCAGGCTGCTTCAAAAAGGTTACGCCTACGAGAAGTTCCGCTCCATCTACTTCGACATCTCCCGCTTCAAACCTTACGGGAATCTCTCGCACATCGACCTGACGAAGATCCGGGTGGGCAAGACCGTGGATCTCGACAATTACGAGAAAGACAACCCACGGGATTTCACCCTTCTCAAGCGCGCCACCCTGAACGCCCTCAAACGGGGGATCTTCTACCAGACCCAGTGGGGGAACGTCCTGCCGAGCTGGCACCTCGAGTGCTCCGCTATGGCCATGAAATACCTCGGGCCCACCTATGACATCCACACGAGCGGTATCGAACTGATCTTCCCGCACCATGAAAACGCCATCGCCATCAGCCAGGCCCTCACCAATCAGCCGCCGGCCAACTACTGGGTGCACCATGAAAACGTCCTGGTCAACGGCAAGCGCACCTCGAAGGCCGCCGATGTGGAAGGGCTCACACTGAGAGAAATCTTCGAACAGGGGTACAGCGGCAGGGACATCCGGTTCCTGATCCTCAGCCGGCATTACCGGAAACCTATCGTCTTTTCCTGGACGAAGCTGAACGCGGCCCGCAGCACCATCGCACGGCTCGACGGATTCGTCCAACGGATCCACAACTGCCCGGACGGCCGCAGCGAACCCGAAGCGGACCAGATCGTTTACGACCTGCGCCACGGTTTTACCGAAGCCCTGGACGACGATCTGAATGTCGCAGCCGCCCTTGCGGCCCTTTTTCAATTCATCCGCCGCGTCAACGGACTCCTGGACCGCAACATGCTCGCCAAAGCGGATAAACAGAAGTTTCTGGAAATCCTCGCGGCCGTCAACGGCGTCCTCGGCGTATTGGACCTCGAACCCGCCGCGCTCGAAGGCGAGATCGAAGCATCGATCCGCGCCAGAGCGGAGGCGCGCCGCAGAAAGGACTGGGAAACGGCCGACCGCATCCGCGACCGGCTCAAAGAGCGCGGCATCGAGCTCCTGGACACGCCCGAAGGGACGATCTGGCAGCGCACCTCGACAGGCCCCGGCAAGTCCTGAACAATGCCCCCGGGAACACACGAAATTCAAACACCTTCAAAAAGCGGGGATCCCAGGATCCCCGTTCCATTTTACACTGTCAGACCAGCAGGTTTCCTTCCGGAAATGGTCTTTTCACCCCATCTCTGCGTCAATCGGTGCACTTGCTCGTGCGGAAACCACCAGGTCTCCTCCGCACAACCGTTTGATTTTCTCAATTTTAGTCAAACCGGGACCCGTCCCCAGGGGGTGAGACTGAGCATCCGAAGGGTGTGAAGAAACCGCGACCCGCCCCAAAGGGGTGAAACTGAGCATCCGAAGGGTGTAAAGAAAAATCCCCATTTCCGGACTGGAAACTATTGCGTCAAAACAGTATTTCCGCATGGAGACCAATTACAGCCATTTCGAAGCAAAAGCCCTCACACCGGAGGCGCTATGGAATAAAAATCGCACAAAAAACGGGACCCGATAAAGTCCCGTACGTATTTGAAATCTGGCGGAGAGAGAGGGATTCGAACCCTCGGTGAGGCTTGACACCCCACACTCGCTTAGCAGGCGAGCGCCTTCAGCCGACTCGGCCATCTCTCCGTGTGTCCGTGCCGCCTCGATAGCAAAGGCCGCACCGATCGTTGCCAGGAAGGAGTGGCGGAGGGAGTAGGATTCGAACCCACGGCCCCTTTCGGGACAGCGGTTTTCAAGACCGCCGCCTTAAACCACTCGGCCATCCCTCCGGCCAATAAGTTTTTTCTTATAACATCTGACCAGGCAATAGTCAAAAATTTTTCCCGCAACGAGGCTCCCCATCCAGCCGGTGACGGCAGGTCGTTCAGCCCCGTCACCAAGCGGAAGAGGTTGAACGATCCGATGCGCTTTTCACTCCCGGCTGGAACCTTTACTGGATATCGATAGAGGCTCGTCAGGGTACCGAGACGTTCTTGGCCACCGGCCCACGAGGGCTCTCTTCGACATCGAACAGAACGCGCTGCCCCTCGGAAAAGGTCTTGAAGCCAGGACCTCCTTTCATCGATGCATCGGCAGCCCCTGCTCATCCGGGGCCCCTCGTTAACATCTTTTCAAGCCGAAGCAGGCATCGATCGGCAGCATGACCGGCAATGCCCTCCCGCCTTTCAGTTCGACGGCACCCGCCCGGAATGAAGATCCAGCGCCGACAGGCGCGCAATCCGGTCGCAACCGCTCAGTCGCGGCCTTTAAACAAAGCCCATCCCATTTTCCAACAGTAGAATAAGATCAAGAGCGATAGTCAAGCAGAAAACCAATCGAACCTTACCGAACCTATTATTCCCTTATTTGGCCCCACAGACTGTTCCACACGATTATTCCACCGGGTCCGGCTCCCCGCCGATCCGTTCTATGTCCGCCTTGGCAGTCAACTCAGCGGCATAGGCTCCCAACGCCTTCTGAACCTTCTGCTCTTTCAGAAATTCCCTGATTCGATCCTTGACCTCTTCGAAAGAAACCTTGGACGGTGGAATCTTTTCGGCGGAGCGGATGAGATGATAACCAAATTGCGTTTCGACAATCCCGCTCACATTGCCGGGTTCGAGGGCAAACGCCGCATCGGAAAAGGGCTTCACCATCTTATCCGCAGGAAATGGACCAAGGTCGCCGCCGTTCGCCGCGCTGGGGCATTCGGAGACCTCTTTGGCCAGCGCCCCGAAATCCTCGCCCTTTTTCAGTCTCTCCTGGACTGCCTCGAGTTTCTTGCGGGCGGCGGCCTTGGTTTCCTCATCGGCATCGGCAGGAACTTTGATCAGGATATGGCTCGCCCGGACCATTTCCGGTTTTTCAAAATACTGAGGATTCTCATCATAATAGGCCTTGGCCTCGGCATCCGTAACCTCTATTTTCTCCACCACTTCTTTCTCCAACAAGGCCTGAATGGTCATTTTCCGTTTCGTCATACGGGTCATCTCTTCCTCGGAAAACCCCATTTTCCCCATCTGCGCTTCAGCCTCTTTTTCATCGGCGAACTGCTTTTTGAAACCGCTAAGACTCTCAGCAACGGCCTCATCAGAAACCTCGAGTTTCTGCCTCTGGGCCTCCTGATAGAAAAGTTCCCAAGCGATCAGTTGCTCGAGCATGTTCTTCCTGAGCGCACCCATTTGATCCTTGCCGACGGGTCTCCCCATCTGCATGAGGCGATCGCTCACGATGCTCATTTCCTGATCAAGCTCCTTCTCCGTGATGGCCACGCCGTTGACCTTGGCCACGATCTCCTTACCCTTGTCGGCCGCATCTCCGTCGCCTTTCGATGCCTCCTCCGCCGCCCATGAACACAGGCCTCCAGCCAACAGCAAAAAACCCACCAGCAAACCCATCATCCATTGTTTCACTCGCCACGTTCGCATGCACTTATTCTCCTTCGTCAGATTGTAAATCATTCCCCATCGTTGCGTTGGAGCGCCGTATCTCCTTCAGGGGCGAAAAAAACAAAACCCCTTCGAGGTCCTGGAATCACGGATGCCTCCGAGGCATGAGCAGGATTCCGGAAAGGCCTTTCACCACCGGGGCATTTCTTTTCAAGATATCTGATTTCACAACCGCCAGCAAGATGTAATTCCGATTCCAGAAACATCGGAACCCAGCTGATTTTTTTGGTTCCTATTCGGTTTCTCAGGAGGAAGAAAACGGCTCCGATCATTTATGGACTGGTGTCCAGCCAAAATAGATCTCCCGGTAGAATCCAGTTCCCCATCCGGAAACGAGGATTTTTCTTTACACCCTTCGGGTGCTCAGTCCCACCCCTGCGAGGCGGGACCCGGTTTCTTCACACCCCGCGGGTACCCAGTCCCACCGGTTCACCGCGGTTCCCGGTTTTTTTACACGCTGCGCGTGCTTGGTCCCCCCGCCGCGACGGATTCCAGTTTGGTCGATATCGAGGAAATCATGCGTGCGGAGGCGGCCTGGTGGTCGCCATGCACAAGCAAACCTGCAGATTGAAGCCGAGATTGGCCGAAAAGACCCTTTCCGGGTGGAAACCTGCTTATTGGAAGAAATATCGGTTCGCTGACGCCCCTTCTTTACAGAGAAGAGCGTCTCTGATAGATTGCCTTCAATCGGAAGCTCTTCAAAAGGAAGAGCGGCGTTGTGGATCGATGCCGAAGCGCACTGCAATTTTCCATTCCCAATGACCATTTTTTTGTTTTCGGAGGCATCCAATGACAAAACGGGCATGTTTGCTTTCTCTCATCGGAACGGTTCTCCTGACCCTGACGTTCATCCAAGGGGTTTATGCGCAGGACACCCTGAAAATGAGCACGACCACCAGTACGGAAAACAGCGGCCTGCTGGATTTTCTGCTGCCGGAATTCACACGCGAAACGGGCATCGAGGTCAGGGTTCTCGCTAAAGGAACCGGCGCCGCGCTGCGGGACGGGATGGACGGAAACGTGGACATCGTCTTCGTGCATGACAAACCGCGCGAGGAGCAGTTTGTAGCCGATGGCTTCGGGGCCTACCGGTTGGCGGTGATGCATAACGACTTCGTCATCCTGGGTCCGGCAAACGACCCTGCCAAAATCAAGGGCCTCACCGAGGCCTCCGCCGCCATGAAAAAGATCTACGAGAGCCGTTCAAAGTGGATTTCAAGAGGAGATGACAGCGGTACCCATGCAAAAGAACAGCTCCTTTGGAAGGCGGCAGACATTCCCCTGACCACTGCTAAACGGGATGTCGACCTTTCCGGAAAGAGGAGGACGATCACTCAGGCCGAACCGGCATCCCCTGCAGACTGGTACATCTCCATCGGTCAAGGCATGGGCAAGACGCTGACCTTCGCTGAAGAAAAGCAGGCCTACACCCTGACCGATCGCGGGACCTATCTCCAATACAAATACGGCCGGGATCAGGGGCTGGATTTAGAAATCCTGTGCGAAGGAGACCCGACGCTCTTCAACCCTTACGGGATCATTCCCGTCAGCCCGGCGAAACACCCCCACGTTCGATTCGAGTCCGCGGAACGCCTGGCGAAATGGCTGGTCTCCCCGCGCGGGCAGCAGTTGATCGGAGAATACCGGATCCAGGGCCGCCAGGCCTTTTTCCCGGATGCCGTCGCCTCCAAGCCGTAAAATCTTGTTGAAAGACCGCTTCCCTCTTCGGAGCATCGCCATCCATGGAGTTTCTGAGCGATAGCATCGCTTCGGCCTGCCGGCTCATCTGGGATTTGGACCCGGAACTCCTTGCCATCGTGGTGCTCTCTCTGGAAGTCAGCTGTCTTTCTACGGCATTGGCCGGCATTGCGGGCGTCCCGGCGGGAATCCTCATCGCCCTGAACGACTTTCCGGGGAAGCGGCTCTGCATCACGATCTGCAATACCCTTCTGGCTCTCCCGACCGTTGTCGTAGGGCTCTTCGCCTATGCCTTCATTTCGAGGAAAGGGGTATTGGGTGCGTATGATCTGCTCTATACGCCTGCCGCGATCGTCATCGGCCAGACCATCCTCCTTTTCCCCGTGATCACCACCTTCGTTCTGTCGGCGGTGGCGCGGCTCGACGACCGGTACCGCAAGACCGCCCTGACCCTGGGTGCCGGCCCCGTGCGTCTCGCCGGCACCATCATCCGCGAGAGCCGTTTCGGCATCGTGGCGGCCTTCATTCTGGCCTTCGGCCGCGTCATTGCCGAGGTCGGCATCAGCATGATGCTCGGTGGGAACGTGAAAGGCTACACCCGGACCATCACCACCGCCATGGCCCTGGAATACGACAAGGGCGAATTCACCCTGAGCGTGGCCCTGGGGATGGTGCTTCTCGCCGTGAGCTTTTCCGTCAATATCCTTTTTCACGCCATCCAGGGCAGATCGAGGATCTGAGCACATGCTATACCAGATCTCCGACTTGATCAGGACAGCCGGTCCACGGAAGATCCTGGATATTTCCGATCTCATGCTCGAAAAGGGGCGCATCACCGCCATTATGGGACCGAACGGCGCGGGGAAGACCACCCTCCTCGAAACCCTGGCCTTTTTGGAAACCCCATCCAGCGGGAATATGCTGTTCGACAACGCACCCGTTCCATGGTCGTCCTCCAGGGCCTTGAGGCGTCTGCGCCGCAGGGTGGTGCTGGTTCAACAGCACCCCATCCTCTTCACCACAACGGTCTTCAAGAACATCGAGTACCCCCTGGCTGTGAGGAAGACCCCGGCCTCCATACGCTATAAACGGGTTGAAGAACTCCTCGACATCGTCGATATGAAACCCTTCCGCTCCTCCAAAGCCCACCGTCTTTCAGGAGGAGAAACCCAGCGCGTCGCCATTGCCCGGGCACTCGCGTGCAATCCGGAGGTGGTCCTTCTGGACGAACCGACCGCCAACGTCGACCGGGAACACGAAGGACAGATCGAGGGCCTGATCGAAACCATCAATCACACGAGAGGAATTACGGTGGTCTTTGCGAGCCACAATCTCGATCAAAGTGCGCGGCTCGCGGATCGGACGGTTTTTCTCCACCAGGGCCGGGTGATCCAAGCAGCCTATGAAAACGTTTTTCGCGCGGAGATTACGCCCGAGGGCAAAGCCGCGCTTATCGGGGAATCGGGCAGGCGCATCGCTATACACCTGCCCGGACGATCCTCTCCCGGCTCCCGCTACATCGCCATCGATCCCCGCGCACTGAAGATCGCGCATCAGACACCTGACGCAGCGTCCCATACCGAACTACAAGGCAAGGTGGTGGAGCTACGCCTCGAGAAGGGCAGGGTAAGCGCCCTGGTGGACGTCGGCCTCTTGCTCACGGTATGGGTGGATGAGAGTGCGTTTCGAGAATCGAACATTCGCATCGGGAGCGCCGTTTCGGTCGTCCTCGCACCTTCCGGGATCGAATGGCTCTAACGGTCCGCCGCAGACCCTTCTGCTCGACCTGGTTTCCAACCGGGGGCCGCGTTTCCGCACAGACACCTTCAGAAACAGCGAGGTCCGCAAACCATGATCTTCACACCGCTTGATGCCCGACATCTCGAGGCGCTGGGCACCCTCCTGGAGCCCGGATCGCTCTCCACCGGGGAGTCCAATCTGGACCTCCACGCCTGCGATCAATCCCATCACCTGCGTTGCCGGCCCGAGGCCGTGGTTTGGCCGAACCGGGCCGAGGAGGTCTCGAAGATCCTTCGCTACGCCCATGAGCACCAGATACCGGTCACAGGCTGGGGGTCCGGGTCGAGCCTCGAAGGAAATCCTATTCCCGTGTCGAAGGGCATCGTCATCGACTTCAGCCGGATGAACCGGATCCTGAACATCCGGGCGCAGGACTTTCAGGCGGATGTCGAACCCGGGGTCATTTACCAGGACCTCAATGAAAAGCTGCGGTACTCCGGAATCTTTTTTCCACCGGACCCCGGCGCCCGGGCGACCCTCGGGGGCATGATCGCCAACAACGCCAGTGGAACACGCACCGTGCGGTACGGCTCTACCAAGGACTACGTGCTGCGGCTGAGGATCGCACTGGCCGGCGGGGAGATCATCGAGGTCGGCAACCGCGCCTCCAAGAGTTCCTCGGGCTATGACCTGCTGCACCTGTTCATCGGGTCCGAAGGCACCCTCGGTTTGGTGGTGGAGGCAACCATACGCCTTGTCGGAATCCCGGCGGAACGTTCGGCCGTGGTCGCTACCTTCGACTCGGCAGCCTCGGCAGGCAAGACAGTCTTCGAAATCATGCGCGGCGGTCTCGACCCGGCGGCGCTCGAATTGCTCAGCCCGGAATGCATCCGGCTGATCAACCGTGAAAAGTCCCTCGCTCTGAAGGAACGCCCCACCCTTTTCATGGAGTTCAGCGGCCCCTCGAAAAACCAGCTCGCCGAGATCCTCGAGATCGTGCGCTCCATCGCAGATGAAACCCATTGTCAGGAGTTTCGATCCGGGCTCGGAAAAGAGGAGTGGGACACCCTATTCAAGGCCAGGCACGAACTGGGAGAAATGATTATCCGGAACCATCCCGGCCGAGGTTTTCTGACAACCGACGTGGCCGTGCCGATCTCCACCTTTCCTGAAGTACTGGATTTCGCCGCGGCGGCATCCCAAACCCTCACCCTGCCCTTCTACATCTTCGGCCATGCAGGGGACGGCAACATCCACATGGCGATGATGGGCAAGCACGGTGACGCGGTCGACTGGGACGCCATCGCGGCGGTGAACCGGAGGCTCGTCCTGAAGGCCATTTCGGTTGGCGGCACCGCCACCGGTGAGCACGGTGTCGGCATCGGAAAGCGGCAGTTCATGGAAATGGAGCACGGCGCCAGCCTCGCCTGGATGAAGCGGGTCAAAGACCTGTTCGACCCGAACGGGATCCTCAACCCGGGCAAGATCTTCCCCGTGACCTGAAGCTGCCGCCCCGCGCCGCCCTTTCTTTCTTGACGTGACCCCCTTTTGTCGCTATGTTTTGAGCTACATGGTTTTAGATTATTCATTTTTAAAGACAAATCGTGCACGTCCAGACACGATTTCGGGCATCGTAACCTTTCCGGAAACAGAGCCTCATCGTCCCGGAAACCCGCCCCGTCATCACCCGTTGTCACCCGGAAATGCATCATCATATCAACCATTCAGGAGTTACTAAATGGCCTGGGATTGGGATAAGCTGCAGGAACAGAGGAAAAAGGCATCGGGCGGAGATGCCGGACCGCCTCCCAACGTCAATGAAATCTTCCAGAAATTCAAAGGATTCAAGGGCTTCAAGGGTAAACTCCCGGGCGGGACGACCCTGATCATCCTTGTCATTATCCTTCTTTATCTCGGTTCGACCTCCGTTTATACGGTTGCCGTCGATGAAGTGGGAATGGTCCAGCGGTTCGGCAAGTATGTCCGGATGACACAGCCCGGACTCAACTTCAAACTGCCGAACGGAATCGAGAAGGTCAGCAAGGTCAAGGTGCGATATGTTTTCAAGGAAGAATTCGGTTTTCGGACTGTGGAAACCGGTACCCGCTCACGATTCGCCTCGAGCCCCCCTTACGAGGACGAATCCCTCATGCTGACGGGCGACCTGAATGTCGCCGTGGTTCCCTGGATCGTCCAGTTCCGCATCAACGATCCTTACAACTATCTCTTCAAGGTCAGAAACGTCCGGAGCACCCTGCGCGACTTGTCCGAATCGACCATGCGCCTGGTCGTAGGCGACAGGAGCATCAACGAGGTCATCAGCAAACGCGAAGAGATCGCCAATCAGGCACAGGAACTCCTTCAGAAAGAGCTCGACGAGGCGGAAACGGGCATCAAGGTTGTCACCATCGAGATGAAAAAGACCAACGTGCCCGAACCCGTGCAGCCGTCTTTCAACGAGGTCAACCAGGCTGTTCAGGAAAAGGAGCGCATGATCTACGAAGCGCGCGAGCAGTACAACAAGGTCATCCCTGCAGCCAAGGGGGACGCCGAAAAGACCATCCGGGCCGCGGAGGGCTACGCGCTCGATCGCGTCAACCGGGCGCAGGGAGATGCCACCCGATTCGAGGATCTGTACAACGAGTATATTAAGGCCGAGGATGTCACCCGGAGGCGGCTCTATCTGGAGGCCATGCAGGATATCATGCCCAAAATGGGTGAGAAATATATTGTCGACGCCGAGCAGAAAAATTTCCTCCCGCTCCTCAACCTCGGCAGGCCGCAAGGAGGGACCAAGTAATGAAACTGAAATTCATCCTGATCCCCTTGATCATCATTGCCGTTGCCGTCTATTCTTCGGTCTATGTGGTGGATGAGACCGAACAGGTTGTCGTCACACAGTTCGGGAGAGCCGTCGGCAGCCCCAAGACCGACCCTGGGCTTTATTTCAAACTGCCGATGATTCAGCAAACCAATTACTTCCCGAAGAACCTTCTCGAATGGGATGGAGACCCGGGACAGATCCCGACCCTGGACAAGACCTTCATCTGGGTCGATACCTTCGCCCGTTGGAAGATCGTCAATCCGCTGATTTTCTTCGAAACCGTCAACAACGTCACAGGGGCGATGGCCCGTCTGGACGATATCATCGATTCCGCCGTCCGCAATTTCATCACCTCCTATCCGTTGATCGAAACGGTGCGGAAGACCAACCGAAAGCTCGACACCTTCGAGGTCGGCATCTCCGACCTGGTGGACACCCGCTATCTCGGAGAGGTGACACTCGGCCGGCAGAAAATCACCAAGGGCATTTTGGAGCAATCCCAGCCGAAGCTGGATGATTTCGGCATCCAACTGGTCGATGTCAAACTCAAACGGATCAACTACGTCGAAGAAGTCCAGAAATCGGTGTATGCAAGGATGATCGCCGAACGGAAACAGATCGCCGAAAAATTCCGCTCGGAGGGCCAGGGCGAGGCCCGCAAGATCGAGGGTAACCGAGACAAAGAACTGAAACGCATCTCTTCGGAGGCTTACAAGACGGCTCAAGAGATCAAAGGAAAGGCCGATGCAGAGGCTGCGCTCATTTACGCAAAGGCCTACAATAAGGATCCGGAGTTTTACTCTTTTCTCAAATCTCTGGACCTCTACCGCAATGCAATGGACAAGCAAAGCGCTTTGATCCTTTCAACCGATTCCGACCTGCTCAAGTTTTTCAAGAGCTACGAAGAAAAAGCCGTGATGTCGCCAACGGATTAGCGACGTGATGACAAATCCGTTGTAAGCAAGCTGTTGGATCGTTTTTCGCCATTGCCCACTGGTAAAGGGAGGGTAGCGAGTATGGTCAGGACCGAGATTTCTTTGTTTCTGAAAAACGCTCCGGGTGAACTGGGCGCCCTCGCCGGCCGACTGGCGGAGGCGGGCATCAATATCGACGCATTGACCATTCAGGATGCCTCCGACTACGTACAGGGCATCTTCAAGGCCAGGGGGAAATCCCTCAAGCGCGTCGCCCCGGCCGCCAGTTATGGTTCGATGCAGAAAGACTCGGCCGATTACGCCCTCATCCGCCTGCTGGTCGATAAAACGGATAAGGCGATGGATCTCCTGACAAAGGGTGAGTATGTCTTCGACATCGCGCCGGTGATCGCCCTTGAAATCGAGAACCGGCCGGGAAACCTGGCGGCGATGGCCCGAAAGTTCGGGGAAGAGGGGGTCAATATCAATTATGTGTATGGATCCGCGCTCCCTCGCGGAAAGAGGTCGTTATTCGTATTCTGCCCCGAGGACATCGAGCTGGCTGCGCGCATCTTCAAGGATTGACGGCACGGGTTCATCCCAGCCGGCGAGATCGAGCAGCTTCAACTGGATCCTTTCCACCCCCTGCCAGGTGTTTTTTTCTGGAACAAATGCCAGGTTGACCCGCTCGCCCTTTGCCGGTGCGAGGTCGCCCAAGCCGAAGCCGATGGCATCGAAAACACATCCATCTTGAGCAACGCTCATCTTCAGATGATTGTCCCCTACCAACCTCGATTCGAAAACCGTCACACCCCGCGCCAGCAGACAAGGCTCCGGATTCCCTTCCCCGAAGGGTGCCAGCGCGTCGATTTCGGCTAGTGTGCGGAAATCGATATCTGCCAATGAGACTACCGCATCGATATCCAGTCCCGGCATCAAACTTTCGTCATCCAACTGATCCCATGCCAACTGTTCGAGGTCCTTTCGGAACGTATCGAGATTGACCCGTTTGAGGGCAAACCCGGCCGCGTGGGCATGGCCCCCATAGCGCTCGAAGAGGTGGGCCATTTCAGTGAGTGCCCCGAACAGGTTGAATCCGTCGATGCTGCGTCCGGATCCGATTCCCAGCCCGTCCTGAAGGCTCAGCACGACGGCCGGTCTGTGGTAACGGTCCACCAGTTTCGAGGCTACAATTCCCAGAACGCCCGTGTGCCAGTTCTCACCGCACAACATGAGGGTCCTGAGGCGATCTACATCGCCCATAGAGGCGATCTGTGCGTCGATCTGCTTCAGGATCTCCCTTTCGAGCCTCTGCCTTTCCTGATTCAAGGCCGTCAACTCACGGGCCGCGCGCTCGGCTTTCGCCATATCACGCACTGTCAAAATCTCAAGGGCCAAGGCCGCCCCCCCGAGGCGGCCGGGGGCGTTAAGCCGCGGGGCGAGCCTGAATGCAAGGTCGTCGGCCGTCACGGACAGTTTGTCTATCTGGGCGGCGGCCTTCATGGCACCGATTCCCTCCCACCTGCTTTCGGCCATCATCTTGAGACCGCTGTTGACCAGGATGCGGTTCTGACCGAGCAGCGGCACACGGTCCGCCACTGTCCCCAGCGCCACCAAATCAAGATATTCCCGGAGATCCGGCTCCTTGCGGGTCTTGAACCATCCTTTTTCCCGCAGGGCGCTGCGAATGGCCACGGCGAGAAAAAAGGCGACCCCCACGCCGGCCAGCGGCCTCAGAGTGGAAGGACCGCCGCTTCTGTGGGCGTTGACGACCGCACAGGGCGGCCGATAATGCTCAGGGACCTGGTGATGATCCGTAACAACCACCGTCAACCCCGCGCGCTGTGCTGCAGCGATCGCCCTGTAGTCCGAGCTGCCGCAATCCACGGTGATCAGGAGCTTCGTGCCGTCGGCGGCGATCCGGCGCACAGCCTCCCGGTTCAGCCCGTACCCTTCGCGCAGGCGGTTGGGGATATAAGCGGAAGCCTTCAGGCCGATCGCATCGAAAAAATGGATCAGGACAGCCGTAGCCGTGATACCGTCCGCGTCGTAATCGCCGTAAACGGTGATCTTCCAATCCTGTTCGATGGCGTGTTGAACGATCCGGACCGCTTCCCCCATATCGGGAAGCGTCAGAGGATCTTGGAGGGAGGCCAGACGGGGGTCAAAAAAGTCCTTTGCAGTCTGTGGATCTCTCATTCCGCGATGCACCAGGAAATGGGCCTGCAGGGGGGTAAGACCTGCGGTTCGGCTCAACTCGCGGGCTTCAGGGAAGACGGGTTTCAGTTTCCAGATGTTGTATCGCGACACCTCCCGGGACCTCAGGCGCCTTTCCGGGTGATAGCGAGCAGGCGTTCCTCCACCCTGCGCACATCCATAGCGACGTCCACTTCGGGGGAATCGGAAGCGGTTTCGACAACCCGCATCCGGACGCCATTTTCGAGGACACGAAGCTGCTCGAGCTTTTCCGCGGATTCGAGGCATCCCTCCGGCATGCGGCTGAATCGCCGCAAAAACTCCATGCGATATGCATAAAAGCCGAGGTGTTTGTAATACACCGCCGGGGTGTCCTTCTCACGGTAAAAGGGGATAGCGGCCCTGGAAAAATATAGGGCGAAGCCCGCCGCGTCCGTCACAACCTTGACATGGTTCGGGTTGCCGGCCTCATCCGCGTTGATCCGGAATTTGAGAGTAGACATGGAAAGAACGGGGTCATCTTTGAATGGTCCGACCAGATCCGCCACCACAGAAGGATCGAAAAGCGGCTGATCACCCTGGATATTGACGATGACATCCTCGTCTTTCACTCCGAGCGAGGTTGCCGCCTCGCAAATCCGGTCAGTGCCGGACAGGTGGTCCGTCCGTGTCATAACCACCCGGCCCTCGAAGGACCTCACACAATCCGCGATCCGTGAGTCGTCCGTCGCGACGTACACGCCCGCCAAATCCGTGCAGCGTAACGCCCTCTCATACACATGCTGAATCATCGGCTTGCCGGCGATCAAAACCAGAGGCTTGCCGGGCAGACGGGTGGATTGATACCTTGCCGGAATAAAAGCGTAAATATCCATTATAGGGAATCAAGACTTGGAATAGGTGGCGCAGGCGTTTTCAGACTCCCAGGCGGTCACCCTGCTGACGTGGACCCGCCCGTCGTCAAGCTCCGCAGCAAGACGCTCGAAGATGTAACGGGCGATGTTTTCCGAAGAGGGATTCAAAGCCCGGAAGGGTTCAAGGTCATTCAAAAAGCGATGGTCCAACGCATCCAGCACCCGCTGGGTGGCCTCCTTAACAAGCTTGAAGTCGACCAGCAAACCATTTTCACCAAGGGTATCCCCTGCGACAAAAACCTCGACCGTCCAGTTGTGCCCGTGGAGCCTTTCGCAGCCACCCTCGTATTCTCGCAACTGATGGGCCGCCGCAAAATGTGTAACGATCTTCAATTCATACATTGAGCAGCCCCCCTATTTTTCGTCTGCAGGGCTCTGATTTTCATCTGCAGGACCCTGATCAGCGCCAGGTTCCCAGACCTTCCCGCACTCGGTGCATTTCCCGTCGACAATGATCCCTGTACAGGCCCCGTCCGGGCACAAGACGCGATTTTCAAAATCGAATTCATCATCCTGCTCGTCCGCCAAGGCCGAAGGCTCTTGACGACCGTCCATCGCAGCACCGCACTGCATACAGTACGAAGCCTCCTCCGGATTTTCCTCTCCGCATTTCGGGCAGGGACGACCGGGTATATCTTTCTCGCAAAAAGGGCATTTCATTCTATCTTCCTCTCGTCATCCATGGGCCGGAATCGACTCCCACCGGTAATTCCCGCTTCGTTTTCATCCGGAAAGGGCCATTTTGCCGATCTCGGCGTCAATCTGCAGATCTGACTGTGTGGCGCGCCCCATCGGCCGCCTCTGGGCAAACGCTTGATTTCCTTCATATGTACAAACCACAACCCGCCTCGCAGAGGCAGGACTTCGCACCCGAGGAGTGTGAAGAAAAAATCTCTTTTTCGGATTGGAAACCGGGTAGAACCGAAAAATTATTTATAGGTAAACACCACCAGACGGAACCCGGCGTGACCAGCATTTCAGAAAACCCGCTCTTACATTCCTAGCCAATTACGGCCCCGCTGTCAATCTCGCTCCCGCTCATTCCATGCCCAAACAGTGTTACCTGGGTGCCATCCGGAAATGGTCCTTTAGGCCAATCCAGCCGTCAATCTGCACGTTTGCTTGTGCGGCGACCTGCAGGTCGCCTCCACGCAATCGCCTGATTTTCTAAGTATTAGCCAAGTCGGCACCTGCTGCGAAGCGGTGGGAATGAGCACCCGAAGGGTGTGAAGGAACCGGGACCCACCCCCAAGGGGTGGGACTGAGCACGCACAGCGTATGAAGAAAAATCCTCATTTTCGGATTGGAAACCGGATTCTACCGGGACATCATTTCTGGATGAATAATATCTATGTCAACGATAAAACCGACACGCCGCAGACCCTTTCGATCACAGCCCCGCTTTCGCTTTCCGTCAGCTCTTCTTGGACGTGATCGTCTGAAAAGATCCTATCTGCTGCTTCACACGTGCACTCTTGCACCTCGGGCACCGCACCTTGGTCTTTTCGTGCTCAACCAGCGTCATCATCAAAGTGAATATGCACCCGCACTTCTCGCAGAGATAATCGTATGACGGCATCTCAATCCCCCCATCCCTCAAGACACCCCGACTGTCAAACTGAACGCCGACTCTCCCAGGCGACCATTTTTCTCGGCGGGACCGGCACGATCACGAGCAGCAAACCGATTTTCTTCAATGCTACCACAAGCGGATGAATTTTCTCCCCTCCCGTAGCTCGCCCCGCACCTTCTCCATGTGTCTCAGGGCGGCGATCTCCTTTTCGAGATCTGAAGGCTTGAGGTCCAACGCCTCGCATAGCACCTGCGGCTCAACCCCGCCAGTCTCTTGCAAAATCGAAAGGATTCGGGACTGCCTTTCCGTCAGTTCAGGGGCCTGTCCCATGTTCCGCTCCAGGGACTTTGCACTGTGGACCGCCCAGGGGTCACAGGCACGAGCCGGAGACAGGGCATCCATGTAGCAGTCTTCGCACATCACCTCTTGATTCAGAATACGTTCTTCGCCCGGCTCAATCGAGCTGCCGCACCGTTTGCAATTCGTCATCGTTCCTCTCCCGGATTCCTCCTTTTTCAATGGGTTCCATCGTTTGCAGGTAGACAAACAACAAATGTGGTCATACCGTTGCCTCTGACCACTTCCACCTTTCCACCCAAAAGCTTCACTATCCTGTTTGTGATATACAAGCCACGACCCTGAGCGCCACCCTCGACCATCAGAACACGATCCTCATCCGACATCTCGCCCGTATTGCTGACTTCTGCACAGACCCAATCTCCTTTCGAGTGGGTGCGAATCGCAAGGGTTCCACCTTTCAAAGGAATGGCCTTGGTCGCATTGTTGAGAATATTGTCGAACACCCTTTCGAGGTTGATCGAAAAACACTTCACATACAAGTTAGGATCGAAGGGGCCTTCTTTCAAGGTGATATTCTGCCTCAGCTGCTCGCGGATCGCCTCCCGATTAATCTCGAAGCGCCTTCTGAGGACTTCGGTCAGGTTGACCACCTGTTCCTGCCCGACATGGTAGATGCTGAGCGCCAATTCCTGCAGACGGCTGGTCTCTTCAAGCAGGATGTCAGCGTACTTGAGGATCTGATCGCGGCAGCCGACCGGGTCCTCCTCGACCATCTTTTTCAGGCGGCGCGCAAAACCTGCCGTTGCAATCGCCGGGTTCTTGAAATCATGGAGAGCATCGTCCAGCCGCTCCATTTTCTGAGCCTTCATCAGCTCGCGCCCCATGAAGATGAGCAGATCGATTTCATCCTCACGGTACCGTTGACGCTGCTCCAGTGCATCGAAAGTCATGAAGTGGGTGACATTGCCGTTCACCCTGAGCGGGATGTAGAGGATGGAATTGATATTGTAAATCTGGGCGAACCGCTTGAGGTTGTCCGATATCAGTGTGCTGCGCTGCGGGTCGACCACCAGCAGGTAGGAAGGGCTCAGGGTCTCGTAGACCGAGTCTCCATCGTAACCGCGTAGATTCAACAAGATCTCGAAGGCCGGCTCGCTGCTCACGGCAAAGCTCTTCCCGATACTGTGATAACCACCGCTCTCCGGATAACCCGCCTCGAGCACAATCCTTGTCAAGTCCTCCGTCACAGAAAAAAGCGCACAGCTCTGGAGGTTGACCATATCCGCAAGTTCAGGGACCACGCGGTTGAATATCTCTTTCAGCTTAATCCCGCCCCGCGCTCCCAGAGCACGGAAGATGTGCTCCGTTACAAACGCCTTTTTCTCGTTCGTCCGCTGCAGAAAGAGGATCTTTTTCTTCGCCATGACAAAACTCAGACGCCGTGCCATCAGCGTCGCCATCTGAATCTCCAGGGGATGAAACACCCGATTCCGCTCGACGAAATAGATCTGAATGACGCCGATGGTATCGCGCTCGTCCGGGAAAAAGCGGGTGATCTCGAGCGGAATCCCCATCATGGAACGAACGCCTTTCCGGTCGATCGTATGCTTGTCGAGATACCGGTCATCATTCGCCAGATCAGGAACGAGGCATGGCTGACGGGTCCGGACGACTTCTCCTGCGATGCTCCCTTCAAGGGGAATGAATTCCGAGCGGTGGTGCTCCTCCCCAAGCGGGTAAGACCCGTATGAAAGCATCTGCTCCGTAATAGGGTCATAGATGCGGATAGAAGCGGAATGGGCTCCGAGGAATTCCACCATGAACTGGGTGGCCTTTTGGAAAACCTCTTTTGGGGTTAGATCAGGGTCGATCTCTACAAGCTCATCGATCAGGCCTGTCACCCGTTTCAGGAATTCGGAAAGGACATGTTCCTCGACCCACTCTATCAGAAACCGCCAAAACGACTCGTCGGCAGAGACCTCCGCGGCCCAAGGCTCCTGCCGCAATGCCTTGATCAAATCGTCAGGATTTGTCAGCATAAAAAATTCACCCAAAGAGGTTATGTCAGAAAAGATCTTCTTCTGTAGATACCAGTTGGCAGCTTTAAAGTCAAGCAACCAACCGTCGCTTATTTTATCCTAATCTTATCCAAATATAAATATCATCAATAATCTACAGTTTCAGCTTTTCTTTCATAACGTGGTAAAAGCCGTTTTCGGCCTTTCTTACGCACTATCAAGATCATTCGGCAGATGCACCATTCAAAGCCTCCATCCCTCAAAAATGGTTTTTCCTGGAACCTTCCCACAGCTCATTGCATTTATCCCTGACTCTTCATACCCGGTCCGGCGATCTACGGACCGGCGGACCCATTAAACCGCATTTGGCTGATCTGCTCAGAGATCAGACCAAGCATAAATATGAGAATCGATGTTGTCAGAAAGAGAGCACCCATATCATTGAATCGGCCGACTGTCAAAAACGTCCATAGATTACAACCTAGGCCGGCCAGAAACATTGCGATGGAAGTCGGCAGGAATACACGCAACGGAGCGAAGAGAGTGCAGACCTTCATCAGGATCAGCAGGAACCGAATTCCGTCTTCCACAAAGTGTACGCCGCTTTTACCAGTCCGCCTTTTCAATACATCTATGGGCTCATATTTCACCGACCTGCCACTATGCAAAGCCGCGAGGGTAATCGTCGTCGGATAAGAGTAGGTGTTCGGCAGCAGATTCAGGAAATCTTTGGCTGTTCCCGATTTGACCGCCCTGAAGCCTGAGGTGAGATCCTGGACCTCGAACCGGGTGACATAAGATGCCAGACAGTTGAAAAATCGATTGCCTGCAGCCCTCCACCAATTCGTCTGCTGGCATCTGCAGCGCGCGCCGACAACCATGTCGAATTCAGGCACATATTGGAGCAATCGGGGGATGTCTTCAGGTCGGTGCTGTCCATCACCATCCATGAGAACCAGGACTTCCCCCGATGCGATCCGGATACCGCTTTTCACGGCTGCCCCGTTGCCTATCGTATAAGGATGGCTGTATACGAAGGCCCCCGCCTCGAGCGCAACCTGGGCCGTTTCATCTTCAGATCCATCATTCACCACAATGATCTCGAAATCCGGATAAAGCTCTCTGATGCGCGCGACAAGATTACCGATGACCGCTGATTCGTTCAGAGCGGAAATGATGACCGACACACTGCATGGGACCACATCGCGGCCCATCCCAGGCGTTCTTCTTTCTGATGGACAGGCTCGCGGTTTCACTTCGCCGCCTCGTGCAAAGGTTCTTTATCAGGCAGCATGTCCGCTTCCGCATATCCGTTTTTATCGAAGAGCACCCTTGCCTTCTTCATAGACAGCCTATATCCGAAGATGATTTTCACAGAAAGCCGGCCACCGCAACGTCCGGTTCTCTTGTAGTCAAAACGGCTGCAAAGGTGCCGGTTCATCGCTCAGAAAATCTTTCTGGATGAGAAGATCGCTGCGGATGCACAAATCAGCGCCCCAATCCAGGCGACGGTGAAGAAGAGGCCCCCGGCGATCATGGCGCCCGGAATGGGGTCTTCATATAAGGCCGCTCCTCTGAAATTGATGCACTCAAGATTTGGCAGGATTAAAAACAGCACCCTAAGGGCGATCTCAATCATATGCGATTCGGTGTTTTGAGCGAATAGGAGCAGATCGTTGCACCAATGACCCAGGAAAGCGACCCCGGCTAGAAAAAAGTTGTGCAGTGGTGGACTCGTAAAACCTGCGAAAAGGACGCTGAACGCTGCCAGAATGATCCACTCGGAAAAGATGAAAAGCCCCGCCACGGCGTGCTGAGCGTTCACCCGGATTCCCGAAAGCAACATCACACTTCCAAAGCTCGTGGACAGAATGAGAAAGATCGTGGCCAAAACCAGGATCATGCCACAATACTTTCCCAGCAGGAACGAGTTGCGGCCGAGAGGTCTCGACAATATCAGAAAAATGGTCCGCTGCTGTATCTCATGGCGAACGAGGTTCGAGCCCAGACACAAGACACCAAAAAAGCCCGAGACCCAAATGACCCAGAATCCCATATTCTGTATCACTCTTTCGTGATTTCCAATCGCCATACGACTTAAAACCATCGAAGAGGCCAGAAGAATCACTCCGATCAGACACAAAGCTTGAGTGAACCGGTCACGTAGCGCCTCGATCCAGACATGCCTGGCCAAAGCCCAAATTTGAAGACCCCAGCCAGCCCTCAAACCCGCCATCCTGAATTCCCAGCGTTCTCCCGGCCGAACCGGGTCAGCAACTCATCAAAATCCGCATAGACAGGATTCAAAGATTCGAGGCGGATTTTACGGGTTGCGGCCAGCGCGAGGATCTTGTCCAACAAAGGGCCTTGCACGCGCAGGTGGTATGTGTTGCGGCATTTATGGATCACAAGCACACCTTTCCCCCGTAGTTCGGACAGAAACTCCTGCCTTGTCGCTTCCATTCGGATATCGAACATCCTGAAGGTTTTTTCGATCGCGGACATATCCCCGGTCCACCTCAGTTTTCCTTGATCCATCAAGACGACCTCATCGCATATCGTTTCCACATCGGACAGAATATGAGAGCTGAAGACGATCGTACGCCCGGCACGTTTAAGCTCCAGCATGATCTCCAGCAAGCGGCTGCGCCAACAGGGATCCAAACCACTCATCGGTTCGTCCAGGAAAAGGAGCGAGGGCCTGTGCACCAGTGCTTGAGCCAGCCCCGCCCGCTGCAGTTGACCCTTGGAAAGAGTCCCCATCTGCAGCGGTCCCTGATCCCGCAGCCCGAGAAGATCGAGCTGCTTTTCAACGGCACGTCGTCCTTCGGTGCGGCCGATTCCACTGAGCCCAACGAGCATATGCATCCATTCCAGAAGGGTTAGACGCGGGTAGAAATAGGGTCTCTCCGTCAGGCACCCTATCCCCCGTTTGGAGGCCACATCGACAGCGTCTCTTCCTGCCACCTGGACTCTCCCCAAGTCAGGCTTCAGCAACCCAGCTCCAAGCATGATCACGGTGGTCTTCCCTGCACCATTCGGCCCGATCAGCCCCAAGGTCATCCCCTGCGCCACACGCAGACACAGGTCGTGAAGAATCACTTTTTTCCTGCGCCAAAAACCCAACCGGATGCAATAGGTTGAATGCAGCCATTCAACGGCGGGTTCCCTCATTGGAAAGAATCTCCTCCCGTTTTTGCACCAGCCTCTCCTGCTGGGCAGGATCGATCGTTTGCTTCAAGGCATTTTCGATGAGTGAGACAGCCAACTCCCGATGTCCGGCCCTGTTCGCCAGGCTGGCCGCTAATCCTTTCAAGAAGGAGGGTGCCCCCGGCAGATCAGCAGCCTCTCCCAAGGCATCGGCTGCTCCGAGCGCATCTTCTGCATACTTCCACAGGTAATATCCTTTGTAAAACCAGAGCTGCCAGTCGGCGCGATGGAACTGCAGCCCTTTTTCGATCAGAGATATTCCAGGATCATAGGCCTGGATCTCTGTTGCAAAGACGACTGCTCCGAAAAAAAACGGCCACCGCCACGCCGGCGCCAGATCTGTAATCAAATCCAATATATGATGAAGGTATGGATACTCTCTATTCGTCAAAGCATGCCTGCCGAAATAGTAGACACAGCGCAGCCATAGCAAGTCTGCCAAGAAGTCAACATCGGCTGGTGCAAGCAGGCGCAGGGTTGATGCATTGCGGGGCAGGAAAACCACGTCCTCGAAATCCCCGCCTTCCTCGCACCAAGGACAATCGGAAAGGGTCACCCCGGTTTCTGCAAGGCCAAGCCGGATAAGCTTCCATTGAATCCCCCAGACGAGAACCATCAGAAAGATAGAGGAAACATAGAGGATGAGGACATGGTTTTTTGTACGCTTCATACCCTCCCTCAAGATCAGGAGCGCGGATTGCGCCCTGCAGGCCGGCCGAAATATAGGGTGAGGATCATGCGATCTTCAAAGCGTTTTACGGAGCATCCATTCGATTGCCACCCGCAGATTCTTCCACTCGACTGCCAACGACAAGGCATCGCTCACGAAGTGACCTCACACCTTCACAATCAAGCTCGGATGGCATCCGATCGAGAAGGAAAAGGGCTCGTCCGTATTGACCCCTCTCCTGGTAGTAGACCGCCAAGTTCCACAGTGCGAAAACCTCTTTCTTCAAGACACATCCCTTAGAGCGCAGGACCCGCTCAATCTGCAGGAAAATTTCTTCCGCTCTATCTTCATCCCCCAATTCATAGACCACATAATGGTGCAGGCTCTGAAGGACATGGATATCCTCAGGATAATCTTTTTCAAGCCGCTGGAACATGGACCCGCCGGCATTCACAGCACCGCATCGGATCAATGAAATCGCAAGGTTTAGTCTTATGCGTCTTGAACCAGGAGATTTTGATAGTTCCGATGCATAAAAATGGACTGCATCGGTATAATCCATATTGCGAATATAGGCCGAGCTTCCCAATAAACCTAAAATAAGGCCACCCATCAGCCCACAGATATGGCTCCGAATATGAAACCGGATGCAAAGGTCATATAAAAGGGTGGCTGAGGCGAATGTTAGGGCCATGCTCGGGACATACATGCGGTGTTCAAAGACGACCTCGAGCGGAATGATCGATGATTCAACAGAATGTGCCACAAAAAACCATAGCACACACCAAATCACAATAATTTTCTTTCTTCTATACAAAAGAGCAAGCCAGGAGACAGTAAGCCATCCTAGAAGGCTTGCAATCGTCGTAATGGGTTTGAATAATCCTTGTGAAATTTCATATTCATACAACAGACAAAATCGCGATGCCTCTGGCCGGAAGAAAAGGGAGATATAATGCCACAAGACCCGTGATTCCGTCATGAGCCTTTCAGTAAGGGTAAAATCACGCTGCCCATAAGCCGCAGCCAAATAGCCAAATGGTTCTTTCCCTAGGTACAGGAAGCACATGGCGCCTGCTGAAAGGATGGCAGCCCACACCCATCGCCATCGGACAGCGCAGCCAGAATCTCTGAGCAGAACGTTCTCGTGCACGACAATCATGAGGGGCAGAATCACCACATTTTCTTTACATGAAAGGCCCGCTACCCAGCTCGAAATGGCAAACACGAAAAAAATGCCAGCACTTTTCCGGTGCTCTTCGATCCACCATGAACGTCCCTTCATCCACAGAACGAGGCCCAAAAGCCCAAAAAGGGCGGCCAAGCTGGTCATTCGCTGAACAATGTAAGTAACTGCGTTGGTCTGAATCGGATGAGCCGCCCATGCCAGCGCGGCGAAACAGGCCAACCAGCGACCTTGTTTTCCATAGGTATCCTGCATCCAGCTTGAATGGATGGTTTGCAGAAGGAAAAGATAGAGCAAAAGACAATTTAAAACATGGACCACTATGTTGAAGATGTGATAACCCCATGGATCCAGTTTTCCTAACGAGAAGTTCCACGCTAAGGATACATATGCTATAGGCCTGTTCTGACATGGATTTTCTTTCGAAAATATATTACATATTTCTTTTAATCCAAATCTATCTATTTGCAAATTTTGGTTATTGACAATGTTGATTAAGTCATCAAAAAGAAATGGACATGAAAGCGTATTAAAATATATGGCAAATAAAAAACCTGCAGAAAAAAGGATATATACAGCATGGAATATAGTATCTCTGAGCTTCACACAAAAATGATTTCAGCCTAATCTGCACAACTATTTTGCCAGATTTAATGCAATTTAATTGGGCGATTATTATCGGTTGGCAAAAATATCCTCTGGATATTCTTATTTATCAATCATCAAAAATATATTAAAAATGACAAAATCAACTTTCCCAGCATAACATACAGACAGGGGACGCCCAGCGAAAAAGCCAACCGTGGATTGGTCCGTATCCTCTCACTCAGGCAGACTTGCCGGCTTCGTAGAAATCAACCTCCCCGAGTTTGTCGATGCCTTGCGCGCATATCTCCAGCGCCAGGAACCTGACCTCGCCCGGATCGCTCAGCCCTTTGTTTGACCCAGGCCCTGTGACCAAGGATGAATACATTATGGATTATTTTCATGCTTATGGCACACATGCGTTTATTTGATTGTCCAAAACGCGCTCATGATTGATAGTCCATTTATCGTCCTTATCCCCTTTGAGGCCCTTGGCAAAAGCCGTCGCAATAAATGATACGTTATTCGCTTCTGAGATAGCATAGACATATCTTGCATCGCCCTTGCTCGAAAATCCGATATCGGCAAAATCATATGAATAAACATTATTTTCTGTATAATAGGCCTCTTCAGCGACAGCAATATTCCCAAGAAGCGTTTTTGCCTCGGCTTGCTTTGCCTTGCATTGATAGTTTACATAATTTGGGATCGCTATTGTTGCCATGACTGCTATGATAGCAACTACAATCATCAACTCCAGCAATGTAAACCCTTGCACCATTTTCCTCACTATGCAGTGCATGTTAGACCTCCTTGTATTTATGAAACATGAATTTCAATAACCTGACATATTTTATTCGCGCATGATGAACCACAAACACTTTTCATCCGTTTCTTTGCATGGAATTCCCATACATCATCGGCTCAGTTTAGATCATTCAGAAACAGAAGGATCTGCGCTACAGGATCCTTCTGGACTTGATGCCTCTTCCAAGGATAATCTAGGCGTGAGCAAAGAATGTGCCTACTGGTGACAGATTGGCTGCAAAAATGATATCGGTCTATAAATCAGAGACTTATTACGCTGTTGATCGTACAAACCACGGCCGGGCCTCACATGACACGCACAGTCTCTTGTGATCTTCGACCGATTTTATGTCTCCAAAGGCAGGATGACTCTTGAAGTCCTTGCTATTTGCTCGAGATCGACTTCCCTTGAAGACCTTTTCGATCGGAATAGGGGCGGCTTCCTTTCCATCCGGAACTCTTCATTCTTTGCCATAGCAGAGTCTTTCTGGACGCTTGCTTCTCCAGTGATGTACAAGCTTTCTCTTCATAATCAACGCGTTTTTTTTGAGACTGAACAGACCGGGAACAGTTGCGAGGCGGGGTGCCCCGGCCCCCGAACGGAGCGAGAAGAAGAGATTCTTTTCGAATGGGACCAAGCTGGGTATTAGATGACTTTCGGCGGTTCGGGAAAGGACTGCGGCGGATTGGAACATCAACGACTTGGCAAAGGCCTCTTGGCCCGGAACTATTCATCTGGGACTATTTCAGAAGACAACCGCGTGTTGCAAATTGAGCAGATACAAGATTTGCGAAATTTTCCTGAAGGAAATGCACATTCAGCTGTGCTGCGGTGACACGCGACAGGCGAAATACAGCAGATGGATACTCTTCCGCAGCCTGATCGGGCCATTTAGACACGACATCGGCCATCTAATCGATGTCCACCCGAAAAAGAGCATCCGGCCCGGCAAAGGTTCCAATCCGGAAATGAGGATTTTTGGCCAATATCTAGGAAATCAAGCGTTTGCGCGGAGACCACCTGGTGGTCGCCGCACAAGCAAACGTGCAGACTGACGCCAAAATCGGCCAAAAATACCATTGCCGGATGGATCTAATGGATAATGGCCATTCCGCATAAGGTCCCTCACCGAAATATGAATTGCAAACCTGGGTCACCGGGAAGAATTCTTGGTTGTCCCTAAAAAGGCTATGCGGCAAACACTAGGATATGCTTCGCCAAACGACCTTTCCTCCCATCAGGGTCAGGTCATTTCGCCCCTTGAGCACCTTTCCGATAAACGGTGAATTCTTGCTTTTGGAAAGCACATCGGCGGCCTTGAACTCATACTCGACATCAGGATCGATCACAGCCAGATCAGCGATCGAGCCCACTTTGAGCTGTCCGCCCTCAACTCCCAGGATCCTCGAGGGCCGCAGTGAAAGCTTGGCGATCGCCTCCGCCAGGCCTAGCACGCCTTCCCGGACCAACGCCAGCGTCAGGGGCAGCGTAGTCTGGAGGCCGATCAATCCGAAGGCCGCCTTGTCGAATTCAACTTCTTTTTCGAGAATGCTGTGCGGCGCATGGTCCGAGGCAATGGCGTCAATCACCCCCTCGGCCAACCCGCGCTTGATCGCCGCAACATCCTTCAGCGCCCGCAGAGGCGGATTCACCTTCGCGTTGGTATCGTAACCCCTCAAGCCGTTGTGGTCCAGGCTGAAATAATGCGGTGCGGTTTCTGCCGTGACGGGGAGGTTTTCCTCCTTGGCCCGGCGGATCAACTCAACGGAGTTCGCGGTGCTCACATGCGCAATGTGAACAGGACATCCGGTCAGTCGTGCAAGAGAGATTTCCCTGTACACCATAATATCCTCAGCCGCATCCGGTATGCCCGCCAATCCGATGCGGGTGGAAACGACCCCCTCGTGCATCACCCCGTCCCCGCTCAGGGTTCGATCTTCGGAATGAGAGATGACCATGAGGCCGTGATACCGCCCATACTCCAAGGCACGGCGCATCAGCTCACTGCTGGCAACGGGAAAACCGTCGTCCGAGACACCAACCGCCCCTGCCTCCTTCAAATCACCGAATTCTGTCAGCACCTCCCCTTTCTGGCCGATACTGATGGCAGCAATCGGATAAACCTTTGCAAATCCGGCCATCTCTGCCTTCTTCAGAATAAACTCGGTTACCGCACGGCAGTCATTCGGGGGAGCCGTATTAGGCATGCACGCCACCCCTGTAAAGCCCCCGGCCAAGGCGGCAAGCGTCCCGGTCGCAATGGTCTCCTTGTATTCAAAACCAGGCTCCCGCAAGTGAACATGCATATCCAGCAGCCCGGGGACAATCATTTTACGCGTGGCATCGATGATTTCGATCTGATCTCCCTCAGGCTTGAACACGCCCCTTGGGGGAAGATGAGTGACAACCCCTTCTTCTATGATCAGGTCAACCTGTTCGATCACGCCTTGGACAGGATCAACCAGCTGCCCGTTCTTTATCCACAGCATCCGCCTTAGATCCTCCAATTAACAGGTAAAGGATAGCCATACGCACCGCGACCCCGTTGGCAACCTGATCCAGGATTAGTGATGCGGGGCTGTCAGCGAGCTCCGACGAGATTTCGACGCCACGGTTGATCGGACCAGGATGCATGATGACGCAATCAGGCTTGGCGGATTTGAGGGCCTCGCTGTCCAACCCGAAGGCGGCGGAATATTCGCGAAGACTGGGAAAAAGGGTTCGCCTCTGCCGCTCCAATTGGATCCTCAGCATCATGACAACATCCTTGTCCCTGATCGCCTCGCGGGGATCAGGGACGACTTCCACCCCAAACGCTTCCAACCCTAGCGGAATCATTGTCGGTGGACCTCCGATCGTCACCCGCGCACCCATCTTCGCAAGTCCGATCATGTTCGAACGCGCGACCCGACTATGGGCGATATCCCCAATGATGGCAACATTCAACCCTCGGATACGACCTTTTCTCTCACGGATCGTATATAAATCCAAAAGAGCCTGGGTCGGATGTTCATTGATCCCGTCCCCGGCATTTACAACACACGCCTTGACGGCCTTCGCAAGCAGGTGCGGCGCACCGCTCGACGAGTGGCGTATAACGATCACGTCGGGACTCATCGCCTGCAAATTGCGGCCCGTATCGATCAGCGTTTCGCCTTTCACCATGCTACTCGTCGATGCGGACAGGCTGAAGGTATCGGCACTGAGACGTTTCGCGGCGACCTCGAAGGATGTCCTCGTCCTGGTGCTGGCCTCATAGAAGAAATTCACGATGCTCTTGCCTCGAAGCGTAGGCACCTTCTTGATCTCGCGCGAAGAGATATCCTTGAACGAGTCGGCGGTGTCTAAGATAAGCTGGATATCATCAACCGACAACTGACCCATACCGAGAAGATCCTTATGGTTGAATTTCCTCACGGGAACCTCTCAAAAAAAACCCCCTTACCGTCGTCCGGCAAGGAGGTTTCTGTTGTAAACCCATCAGCAATCATGCGAGTGGATCTCCCCTTCCGCCCTCCACCTCAGCAGGGCCTAAGACAAGGTCAGGATCACCCCTGCTTCGCCTGCCCCTTGGCCTTCTCCTTCATATTCACAAGTTGAATGATAGACAAAGGCGCGCCATCCCCTTTCCGAATACCGCTTTTGACAATCCGCACATACCCACCCTGCCGGTCATTGAAGCGGGGCTTGATCTCCTCGAAAAGCCGATGTGCAACCCTGGCCTCCTGCAGATAAGCGATAGCTTGTCTGCGTGCGTGCAAATCACCCCGTTTCGCGAGCGTAATCATCTTCTCTGCAATCGGACGGATCTGCTTCGCCTTCGTGTCAGTCGTCTGAATCTGCTCGTGCGTAAACAGGGAAGTAACCATATTCCGCAGCATCGCCCGGCGGTGGCTGGAGTTTCGACTCAACTGTTTCCCTGAATTTTTGTGCCTCATTCGTCCTCACCCTCTTCCTTTCCATCTTCGTCATCCGGCAACTCAAGCTCCGATGCATCAGGGAAATTCGAGAGCTTCATTCCCAACGACAGGCCCATTTCTTCCAAAATTGCCTTGATCTCGTTCAGGGACTTACGCCCGAAATTTTTTGTCTTGAGCATTTCGGCCTCTGTCTTCTGAACCAGTTCCCCGATAAGCCGGATATTCGCATTTTTGAGACAATTGGCGGACCGTACGGACAATTCAAGTTCGGAGACGGGCCTGAAAAGATTCTCGTTGAGCTTCTCCTCCCGCTCCTCAACCTCTTCTTCCACCGGTTCGGGTTCTTCCTCGAAATTGATGAACGGGTTCATTTGTTCCTTCAAAATCTTTGCAGCGTAAGCAACCGCATCTTCCGGAAAAATGCTCCCGTCAGTCCACACCTCCAGCGTCAGCTTGTCGTAATCGGTGATCTGCCCGACGCGCGCGTTGCTGACGACATAATTCACCTTTTCGATGGGTGAGAAGATCGCGTCTATCGCTATCGCACCGATCTCCTCCTCACGCCCTTTATTCCGCTCAGCAGGCACGTACCCTTTCCCGGTCCGCACCACCATACTCATGTCCAGGCGCGCCTCTGCATTGAGGGTGGCGATATGTTGTTCCGTATTCAGTATCTCGACCAACCCATCGGTCTCAATATCACCAGCCGTCACCTTCCCTTCTCCCTCACGTAAAAGTCGAATGACGGCCTCCTCCCCCTCGAGGAGTTTAAGCTTGACCTCTTTCAGGTTCAAGATAATGTCGGCTACATCCTCATAAACCCCGGGGATCGTCGAAAACTCATGCAACACTCCATCGAACTTCACGCTAACGATACTTGCACCTTGGAGCGAAGACAGCAGTATTCGCCTCAAAGAATTGCCAATAGTAATACCAAAACCTCTCTCCAGCGGTTCACAGGTGAACTTCCCGTACAAGTTCGTATAAGTCTCAGGATCGATCTCAATCCGCCGGGGCTTGATCAGTTCCCGCCAGTTTTTGCTTTTTAGAGCTACCAAGAGGTCTCCCCCATCTTCTTTAATGCAAAGGTTCCGAAGTCTTCCGTGGACTCAGCCTATCCGTTTTCAAGGCAAACAACACCCAGCCCTGTCCCTACTTCGAATAGAGCTCAACGATCAGCTGTTCCTGGATCGGCATCGTCAAATCCTCACGGTTGGGCAGGGACTTCAGCGTACCGCTGAAATCGGTCTTGTTCACCTCGACCCAATTTGGGATGCCACGCCGCAACACCGTCTCCATCGCATCGACGATCTGATGAACCTTCTGGCTCTCCGCATGCACCTTGATCACATCACCCGGCTTCACCTGATAGGAAGGAATGTTCACCTTTCTATCATTGACGAGAAAGTGGCCATGCCTGACCAACTGCCGCGCCTGAGTCCGTGAACTGGCGAATCCCATCCTGTAAACAATATTGTCTAGACGCGCTTCGAGGCTCATGAGAAGATTCACACCTGTGATCCCCTTAGCGCGGTCAGCACGATAATAATATCCGCGAAACTGTTTCTCGAGCACGCCATAAATACGCTTCACCTTCTGCTTTTCCCGGAGCTGCGTCCGGTAGTCAGAGTATTTTCCCCCACGCCGTTGGCCGTGCTGTCCAGGCGCGTATGGCCTCCTCTCAAAGGCACATTTATCGCTGTAACAACGATCACCCTTCAGGAACAATTTAAGATTTTCCCGCCGACATAATCTGCAGGACGAGCCACAATATCTGGCCAAAACAGCCCCTCCTCAAAAAATCCAATGTGTTATCTTCACTCGAGCCTCTCACGCCGTGATATCGCCCCGGGATGAGGTCGATCCATGCCTCAGACCCTGCGCCGCTTCGGGGGCCTGCAGCCGTTGTGCGGGATGGGGGTCACATCGCGGATCATGTTGACACTGAAACCTTCGACCTGCAGGGCGCGCAACGCTGCCTCCCGGCCCACACCGGGGCCCTTGACTCGCACCTCCGCAGTCTTCATGCCCTGCTCCATAGCCTGTCGGATCGCGTCACGCGCCGCCAGCTGCGCCGCGAAGGGCGTGCTCTTCCGGGATCCCTTGAATCCAGATCTACCCGCACTCGATTGCGCGATGACCCGCCCATCGGGGTCGGTAACCGTAACGATGGTATTATTGAATGTGGATTGAATGTGTACCACCCCGGTAGGGACGTTCTTTTTTTCCTTTTTGACCTTTCCTCTTTTCCTAGCGGTCTTAGCCATCTCGCACCCTTCGTATCGTTATTTCTTTCGCTTCCCCATTACGGCACGTCTCGGACCCTTGCGCGTACGAGCGTTGGTACTTGTCCTTTGCCCGCGGACAGGCAACCCTTTTCTGTGCCTCAAACCACGGTACGCACCAAGATCCATCAGCCGCTTGATGTTCATGGACACTTCGCGCCGCAGATCACCTTCCACCTTATGATGCTCGTCGATGATCTTGCGAATCTGGGTCACCTGCTCGCCGCTCAAATCGTCCGATTTCGTATCCCAATCAATCCCGGCCTCGGAAAGAATCCTCTGGGATGTCGTGCGGCCGATGCCGTAAATATAGGTGAGGGCGATTTCGGCTCGTTTCCCTTTAGGCAAATCGACACCAGCAATTCTAGCCAATCTTCAACTCCTTTTTCTAAGCGAATGGTAAACGCAACCGATCCGCAGCGAAGCGACAACTTGCGCTGCACTGATATACATGGCTCAACCCTGCCGCTGCTTGTGACGCGGGTTTTCACAAATGACGCGCACGACACCTTTACGCTTCACCACTTTGCATTTCTTGCAAATACGCTTCACCGACGGTTTGACCTTCATGATCCGATATCCTTCCTCTGGCTTGCTTCCTGCTACTTTTGACCCCGATAAACGATCCGGCCCCTCGTCAAATCATATGGCGAAAGCTCGACAACCACCGTATCTCCGGGTAAAATCTTGATAAAATGCATCCGCATCTTCCCCGAAATATGCCCCAAGACTCGGTGGCCGTTTTTGAGCTCTACCCTGAACATGGCATTGGGAAGCGTCTCGATGACAACACCCTCAACCTCAATTGCCTCTTCTTTCGCCATACCCCCTCTCAGGCCCCCCGTGTATGGTTCATCGCCATAGACGTTAACGCGTCCTTCCAAAACCCTTTTTCATGAAGCCCTCATAATGACGCGTCAACATATGCGACTCTATCTGATTCGTCGTATCCATAGCCACACCGACAACGATCAGCAAAGCCGTTCCACCAAAGTAAAACGGCACATTAAGCCGGTAGATCAATATCTGCGGTAAAATGCAGACAAGCGACACATAAATCGCCCCGGCGAACGTAATTCTCGTCAAAACCCGATCGATATATTCGGCAGTGTTCTTCCCGGGCCTGATACCTGGAATAAAGCCGCCGTAGCGCTTCATATTGTCTGCGACATCAACAGGATTGAAGTGCACAGCCGTGTAAAAATAGCAGAAAAAGAATATGAAGGCAACGTATATCAAAGTATGGACGATATGCCCGGGAGAAAGGCTGGTCACGACCGCCTGCAGCCAGGGAATTTTTTCGACGTTCAAAAAGTTGGCAATCGTCGCTGGAAACATGATGATCGAGGATGCGAAGATCGGCGGGATAACCCCGGCCGTATTGACCTTCAGCGGCAGATGGGTGCTCTGCCCTCCGTACATACGCCGACCTACCACCCGTTTGGCATACTGAACGGGTATCCTGCGCTGCCCTCGCTCGACAAAGACGATCACACCAATGACGACGATCATGAATGCCAGCAGAAGCACCATGAAGAACGGTGCGATCTCACCGGTTCCCATCAAACGGAAGGTGTTCACCACCGCAACAGGCAAGCCCGCCACGATGCCGGCAAAAATAATCAGTGAAATTCCGTTCCCTATTCCTCGCTCCGTAATCTGCTCCCCGAGCCACATGAGGAAGGCTGTTCCGGCTGTCAATGTCACCACCGCCAAAACGCGGAAACCCCAACCCCCCGCCGGCACCACCATAGCGCCGCCGGGGCTTGACATCCTCTCCAGCCCGACCGCAATACCGAAGCCTTGGATCACACTGAGGACGATTGTACCGTAGCGAGTGTACTGAACGATCTTTTTTCGCCCCTGCTCGCCTTCCTTTTTCAACTTTTCAAGATAGGGGATCACGACAGACAGCAGTTCGATAATAATGGAGGCGCTGATATAAGGCATAATGCCGAGTGCCATCACGGACATCTGACTCAGTGCACCGCCGGAAAACATATCAAACAGCCCGAAAAGCGTTCCCTGCTGCGCACTGAAAAAAGCAGCAAGCGCAGTGCCGTCGATCCCGGGGGTCGGAATATGACAACCGAGTCGGTATACCGCCAGCATCATGAGCGTAAAGAGGATCCGCTTCTTGAGCTCCGGAATCTTGGGAATGTTCTGAAAGCCGCCTATCAACGCACCCCTCCGCGGGCTAGATGACCTCTACCCTGCCACCGATCGCCTCGATTTTCTCCCTGGCCGACCGACTGATCCGATGAACGCGCACCACCAGTGGGTGCTGCAACTCCCCGTTGCCGAGCAGCTTCACCCCGGCGCGATCCTTCCGGAGGAGTCCAGCCTCCTGCAAGGCCTCTACGTCTACCGTAGCGTTGCGCTCAAACCGGTTCAAAACCTCCAGATTGACCACTGAAAATTCAGTCCTGAAGGGATTCTTGAACCCACGCTTGGGAAGTCGCCGCTGCAGGGGCATCTGCCCCCCCTCGAATCCAGGGCTCGCTCCGCCCCCCGAGCGCGACCGCTGTCCCTTGCTGCCCCGGCAGGCTGTCTTGCCGTGCCCGGATCCCGGTCCTCTGCCGACTCTTTTACGGCTCTTCCTCGATCCCTCTGCGGGCCTCAGTTCATTTAGTTTCATAGCGTTTCCCTAGCTGGCTAATCGATCTTGACAAGAAACGACACCTTGTTGATCATGCCGCGGATCGCGGGGGTGTTCTTCAACTCTACGGTCTTGTTGAGCCGCGTCAGACCCAAACCCTTCAGCGTTTCACGCATCCTGCGGTCCTTCCCGATGCCGCTCTTCACAAGCGTAACCTTGATCGTGTCTGCTGCCATCGTATGCCTTCTCTTCTTGTTCCTAGCGGGTTAATTCCTCGGGAGACTTCTCTCTGCGGCGCGCAATCTCCTCCGGCCCCCTGAGTGAGCGTAGCCCCACGACCGTCGCCCGGACGATGTTATGCGGATTGTGGGAGCCAAGGCATTTCGTGAGAATATTCTGAACACCGGCGGCCTCGAGAACAGCACGCACAGCGCCCCCCGCGATCAGCCCGGTTCCAGCCCTTGCAGGCCTCAAAAGGACCCTCCCGGCACCCCACTGCCCGACGATCTCGTGCGGGATGGACGTGTCGACGAGTGAAACCTTCTTCATGTCGCGCTTCGCCCTCTCGACGCCCTTTTTGATCGCCTCAGGGACCTCATTCGCTTTTCCAAGGCCCGTTCCAACCGTCCCTCTGCCATCGCCGACGATCACCAGCGCACTGAAGCTGAACCGCCGCCCACCCTTGACGACCTTCGCCACACGGTTGATGTGCACGACCTTTTCAATCAGTTCTTTTCCTTCTTCTTCTTTGAACAATGCCACTCTCCCGAATTTATTTGACAGGTTGCATGGAGGGCGCGGGCCCTGGAAAAAAACCCATTTAGAATTCCAGCCCCTGACCGCGGGCTGCCTCAGACAGCGCCTTCACCCGCCCGTGGTACAGAAAACCGTTTCTGTCGAAGACAACGCTGCGAATGCCTCTTTCCAGCGCTCTCTGAGCTATCTCGGAGCCAATCAGGGCCGCTTCTCCGACATTTCCCTTCGGCAGAGGCAGCTTCTCTCTAAGGTCTTTCGACACCGTTGAGGCCTGGGCGAGCACACTTCCAGTCGAATCGTCTATAATCTGGGCGTATATATGCCTAGAGCTACGAAAAACACATAGCCTCGGCCTCTCCGAGGTACCCAGCACCTTCTTTCGAACCCGCCTCTGCCTTCTTTTCCTGGCTACGGAACTGCTTACAGATCCCATCTAGTCAACCTCTTGCGCGAAATTTTGCCTTAACCACATCAGCAAATCACATCCAATCGGGCGCCAGACAACGGAGCCAACGGTCGGCTATTTACCGCCAGCCTTACCAGCCTTACGTTTGATCTGTTCCTCAGCATACTTTACGCCCTTCCCCTTATAAGGCTCCGGGGGCCTGAAGTGACGGATCTTGGCTGCCGTTAAACCCAGTTTCTCCCTGTCGATCCCACTGAGCACAATCTTGGTCTTATCGATACGGGCATCAATCCCCTCAGGCAGTTCGAACTGGATCGGATGGGAGTATCCGAGATTCAGAACAGCAACGCGACCATTCAGCTCGGCCCGATACCCGACTCCCACGATTTCCAACGTTCTTTCAAAGCCTTTGGTCACACCCGTCACCATGTTGTCGATCAAAACCCTGTATAATCCGTGGACCGACCGTGCTTCACGCGAATCATCAACCGCATGGACTCGGATGTCATCCTCGCCGATCTCCACTTGGACTTTAGGGTGCAGCGGCCGGGTAAGCTCCCCTTTCGGCCCACGCACCTTGATCTCGTCTCCATCAACGCTGACGGACACCTTCTCCGGGTTCGGTATCGGCCTTTTCCCTATACGAGACATTCAAACCTCCGCAATTCCCAAAAACAACCGCGACTACCAGACAGCGCAAAGAATCTCGCCGCCAAGCCCCTGCCTCATGGCCTCGCGGTCCGTCATCATCCCCTTGGATGTGGACACAATGTTGACACCCAATCCATTCAGAACAGGCGGCATCTCATTATGGCCTTTATAAACGCGGCAGCTCGGTTTGCTCACCCGCTTGATCCCGTCTATCACAGGAGAACCGTCCTTGTCATAGCGCAAAAAGATTCGTATCTGTCTGTGCCGCCCGTCCGAAACGATCTTGAAATTTTTGATATACCCCTCGGATTTCAACACCTTCACCATATTAAGCTTCACCTTTGAGGCGGGTACATCCAGGACTTCATGAGACGCGCGCAAGGCATTTCTTATGCGAGTGAGCATGTCCGCTATGGGGTCCGTCATTGTCATCCCAAAAACTCCTTCATACCATTCTCGTTAAGGGTCATCCATTCTCACCAGCTGGATTTGACCACGCCGGGTATCTCACCGCTCAAGGCCAGATTTCTAAAACAGATTCGGCAGATACCGAATTTCCTCAGATATGCCCGGCTGCGGCCGCACATTGGGCAACGATTGTAGTTACGTGTGGAAAATTTGGCCTTTCTCTGTGCCTTTACAATAAGCGATGTCCGAGCCAAAATAACCCCCTATCAATTACGAAATGGCATTCCAAGTTGTTTCAACATGAACAGGGCCTCGTCATCAGTCCTGGCACTGGACACAATCGAGATATTGACGCCCTTTACCTTGTCGATCTTGTCATATTCAATTTCCGGAAAAATAATATGCTCCTTTATGCCGATGCTGCAATTCCCCATTCCGTCAAATATCTTATCGGAAATTCCGCGGAAATCGCGCACACGTGGCATAGCGATATTGAACAGCTTATCGAGGAAATCGAACATCCGCATATGCCGAAGGGTCACCATGCATCCGATGGGCATACCCTGGCGCAACTTGAAACCGGCGATGGATTTCTTGGCCTTGGTTATGACTGCCTTCTGACCGGCAATCCGCGTCAGTTCATCGACACCATAATCCAGCACCTTGATGTTCTGAATCGCCTCGCCAAGCCCCATATTCAATACAACCTTTTCTATCCTAGGCACTGCCATGATAGACGTGTAACCGAACTCCTTCATCAGGGCGGGTACTACCTCAGTCTCATACTTTTCTTTCAATCGAGACACGTTGTCCTCCTCGAAGCCGATCCATCAGGAATCGGAAATAAACAAGGACGCGCCGCCATCAAGCGTCCACCGCTTCCCCACATTTCCTGCAGGTTCGGACCTTTGTTCCGTCCTCAAGGACACGCTTGCCGATCCTGGTCGCCTCAGCACACTTGTTGCAAACGACCATCACATTCGAGATGTGTAAAGAAGCCTCCTTCTCGATGATCCCACCCTGTCCAGTGCGTGGGTTCGGCTTGGCATGCCTCTTGACCACGTTCACCTTTTCGACAATCAACCGCCCCTTTTCAGAATCCACTTTGAGCACGGTACCGATCTTTCCCTTTTCCTTGCCGGCGATGACCATCACCTTGTCATTCTTCTTGATTGTAGGATGTTTCTTCAGCACTTTAAAGGCTCCTTATCCGCCACGGTCCTCGGGGCATCTACAGCACCTCGGGTGCAAGCGAAACAATTTTCATAAAATTCTTGGCCCGCAGTTCACGCGCCACCGGGCCGAAGATCCGGGTCCCGATCGGCTCTTTCTGCGTATTGATAAGAACGGCGGAATTGTCATCAAACTTGATGTAAGATCCATCCGGCCTACGAATCTCCTTCTTGGTCCTGACGATGACCGCTTTGGCAACATCGCCCTTCTTCACCTTCGAGTTCGGCATCGCCTCCTTGATCGAGACGACGATGATGTCACCTACACCAGCATAACGCCTCTTCGCTCCCCCAAGGACCTTGATGCAAGACAGGAGTTTAGCGCCGGAGTTATCCGCCACTTTAAGCTGACTTTCCATCTGTATCATATGTCGTCTCCAACCACAGAGCTGTGAACCGCTAAAGCGTCACTGCCTTCTCAAGAATCTCGATCACTTGCCATCGCTTCCGCTTGCTGAGAGGGCGGCTTTCGACGATGCGAACCTTGTCCCCAATCTCACATAGGTTCTTGGGGTCATGCGCCAGATATTTAGCATGCCTGCGCATGTATTTCCCGTAGCTCTTATCACGGGTCAAATGCTCGACAACGACACCAGCCGTCTTGTCCATCTTGTTACTGACAACGGTGCCGACCAGTTTTCTGCGTAAGCCTCGCTCTGCCATCGTCCCCTCGCCCTAGTCAGTCATATTGCGCGTTTTGTTTTCAACAAGAATCGTCTTGACCCTTGCCAAGTCGCGCTTGGTCTTGCAGATCATCGCCGTATTCCCTAGCTGGCCCGTAGCCTTCTGAAACCTCAGATTGAACAGCTCCTGGCTGAGGTCTTTCTCCTTCTGCCGCAATTCACCCGCACTCAGATCTCTCAATTCTTTCGCCTTCATCGCCTCATGATCTCCTGCTGACAAAGCGGGTTGCAAAAGGAAGCTTAAATCCGGCGAGACGGAATGCCTCCCCTGCAACATTTTCGGCTACGCCTTCAAGCTCGTAAAGAATTCTCCCGGGTTTCACGACAGCCACCCAGGCTTCCGGCGCTCCTTTCCCCTTTCCCATCCGGGTCTCTGCAGGCTTCTTGCTGATGGGCTTATCAGGAAAGATCCGAATCCAAATCTTGCCGCCACGCTTGACATGACGCGTTACTGCGACACGGGCGGCCTCGATCTGTTGGGCCGTCATATGGCCACACTCCACCGCCTGCAGACCGTAGTCGCCAAATTCGAGGGTGTTGCCACGCATGGCCATACCCTTCGTGCGGCCTTTCTGTCTCTTGCGATATTTGACCTTCTTAGGGCTAAGCATAACATCTATTCCTTCTTGCTCTTTTCAGGGAGTATCTCACCCTTGAAGATGGTTACCTTGACTCCTATCACGCCATAGGTGGTAAAGGCCTTTGCGAACCCGTAATCGACATCGGCACGAATCGTATGCAGCGGAACCCTGCCCTCTCGATACCATTCACGGCGCGCCATTTCAGCACCGCCCAGCCGTCCCGCGCACGCGATCTTGATCCCCTGCGCTCCGAAGCGCAGAGAGGAACTCACAGCCTTCTTCATCGCACGGCGAAAAGCAATCCGCCTCACGAGCTGCATTGCTACATTCTCTGCCACCAGTTGAGCTTCCACCTCAGGTTTCCGCACTTCCTGGATATCCACGATAATCTCACGCTTGACCTGCTTCTCGAGCTCCCTCTTCAACTTCTCGATCTCAGCACCCTTCTTGCCGATCACGATCCCAGGCCTTGCAGTGTGGATCCGAATCCTGATCTTGCTTGCAGCCCGTTCAATCTCGATCTTTGCGACGCCAGCCTGCTGGAGCTTCTCCTTGAGGAATTTGCGGATCTTGAAATCCTCAAGCACGAATTCGGAGTATTCCTTCCCCGCAAACCACCTTGAATCCCAATTCTTGTTAATCCCCAGCCTGAAACCGACGGGATGAACTTTCTGTCCCAATTGACACCTCCAGCATGGTCAAGCATTGCGGCCGCCGAGACAGCGGCCGACTCATCATCTCAAAAAACCCTGTGTCTCGCGCCTCCCCAATGTCAAAATCATGCGCACGCGTCTCCAACCCCCGGGGAGGTCCTTGCAGGCTTCCTATGCCTCATCCAGAACTACGGTCAAGTGGCTCGTCCGCTTTCGGATACGCGTCGCACGACCGAGCGCTCTCGGTCTCCACCGCTTCATCAGAGGCCCTTCATCGGCGTAAATACGCTTGATATACAGTTTATCTACATCAGCCCCGGCATTCTGTTCCGCATTGGCAATCGCAGACTGAACCAGCTTCCGGAGGATACGCGCCCCTTTCTGAGGGGCATAGCCGAGCCTCTGAACTGCCTCGTCAACTTTTTGTCCCCTCACTTCATCCATGACCAGTCGGATCTTCTGCGGGGAGATATGCACAAACCTTGCTTTTGCAGTCGTTTCCATCTCTTTGCCTTCAGCTTTAATACCCGCAGGCTACTTCTTCTTGCCCTTGAGTTTCGATTTTTTGTCCCCGGCATGACCATAGAAGGTCCGTGTCGGTGAAAATTCGCCCAGCTTGTGCCCTACCATGTCCTCCGAAACAAAGACGGGCAAAAACTTCTTGCCGTTATGAACGGCGAAGGTAAGTCCGACAAATTCCGGTAGTATGGTCGACCTGCGGGACCACGTCTTGATGATCTTCCTGCTCTGCGTTTCTGCAGCCACCTGCGCCTTTTTCAACAGGTGGTCGTCCACAAAAGGACCTTTTTTCAGGGATCTCGGCAAAGTTATTCCTCCTCACGCTCGGTAGCCGTCTTCCGCCCAAACACCATCGGGGGTCGTGCCGGACGGCCATACCAGTAGATCACTTTTTGCTTCTTCGCTTAACAATAAGCTTATCGCTGGGTTTCCTGACTCTGGTCTTGTAACCCTTTGTCGGAACGCCCCATGGGGTCACAGGATGCCTGCCCCCAGAGGATTTCCCCTCGCCACCGCCATGAGGATGGTCTACCGGGTTCATGGCAACGCCTCTTACATGAGGCCGCCTGCCCAGCCAGCGGTTCCTACCAGCCTTACCAGCCGACAGGATCTCGTGCTCCAGATTACCTACCTGACCGATGGTAGCGCGGCAGTCCTGCAAAACCGCTCTTACTTCACCCGAAGGCAGCTTGATCTGGGCGTATTTGCCCTCCTTAGCCATGAGCTGCGCATAGGCTCCGGCGCTCCGGACCATTTGACCACCATGGCCTAGATTCATTTCGATATTATGAATGTGCGTCCCCAAAGGGATCAGCCTGAGTGGCAGACAATTCCCCGTCCGAACCTCCGCTTCCGGTCCAGAAACTACCTGGTCGCCGACCTGGAGTTTGTGGGGGGCGAGGATGTACCGTTTTTCGCCGTCGACATAATGCAAAAGCGCGATCCGGGCACCCCTGTTCGGGTCGTACTCGATTGCAGCGACCTTCGCCGGGATCGAATCCTTCTCTCTATGAAAGTCGATAACCCGGTAGCGACGCTTGTGTCCGCCTCCTTTATGGCGGGCAGTCAACCTGCCTAGTGCATTCCGCCCGCCGGAACTCCTGAGCGGCCTCAGCAGAGTCTTTTCCGGTTCCTTCTTGGTAATTTCCTCGAATGTCGATGTCGTCTGGTATCGCCTTCCTGGGGAGGTCGGCTTGTGCTTTCTTATAGCCATGCTATATTCTCCGCAGCGCCCTCTCGGCCACGTCTCCGGGTTTACAGTCCTTCGAAAAATTCGATATTTTCGCCGGGCGCAAGTTTGACAATCGCCTTTTTCCAGTCGGAACGCTTCCCGAAATGGCGACCGACACGGCGCTTTTTACCCTGTACATTCACCGTGCGGACATCCAGAACCTTTACCTTGAAAAGCTTTTCGACTGCCCTTCGAATCTCTATCTTGTTCGCGTGCTTATGCACCTTGAACGAAATGCGGTTGGCCTGGCTCTTCTGCAGTCCGGATTTCTCGGTGATATGCGGCGCTTCGATGACCTGATAGGTGTCCACTACGATATCAGTGCCTCCTCTATCCTGTCGATGGCAGGCTTCTCAAGGAACAGATGGTCGAACTTCAGGAGGTCGTACACATTCAACCCCTCTGAACGTAAGACCTTCACCCAGGGAACATTCCTCGAAGACTTCTCCAGCTTCTCGTTTTTATCGGCCGTAACGATCAGGGCTTTCGTCACATCGAAACGGCGCATGACCCCGACAAACGACTTCGTCTTAATCTCAGGCAGACTGAAATCCTCGACTACGAACAGTTGGCTCCCTGTCAGCTTGTCGCTCAACGCCATCCTCAAGGCGGCCTTGCGTACCTTCTTGGCCACCTTTTTCACGTAAGCCCTCGGCTGGGGCCCAAAAGCTACCCCTCCGCCACGCCGTGTCGGAGAAGAAGCCGATCCCGCTCTCGCCCTTCCGGTCCCCTTCTGCCTGTAGAGTTTCCGCGTCGAGGCGTTCACGAGGGAGCGGCTCTTACAAGCCGCAGTTCCAGCCCTGCGTCGGTTCAACTGAGAAACCACCACCTCGTGCAGGACATGCTCTTTGACCGGCACCCCGAAGATTTCATCCTTCAGTTCGGTTTCAGAAACCTTCTCTTTACGAAGATTGTATACGTCTATAAGAGTCATTCTAAGCCTCTGTTCTCTCACCCTACCCGATTCAGACCTTGCAGATCTCGACGATACTGTTCTTGCTCCCGGGGACGGCCCCCTTGAGCATAAGCAGATTCATCTCGGGGCGCACATCAACCACCCGGATGTTCTTGACCGTCAGGCGCTGCGTCCCCATCCGACCCGGCAGTTTTTTGCCCTTGATCACACGACCGGGGGTGGTGTTGCAGCCGATGGACCCCGGCACCCGGTGAGACCGGCTTCCGTGCGTCTTCCGCCCGCCGCCGAATCCCCATCTTTTCATAACGCCCGCAAAGCCGCGACCTTTGCTCGTGCCGACGATGTTAACGGTCTCGCCAGGGAAGAAAACATCTACCGTGATTTCCTGTCCAAGCTCGAACATCTGAGGGTCGTCCACCTTCACTTCCCGCAGATGAGCGTATCCACCTTTGCCAGCAGCCTTGAAATGACCTTGTAAAGGCTTGCTGAGCCGCTTCTCGGGCTTCGATTCATAGCCAACCTGGACAGCGGCGTACCCATCCTTCTCCGGAGTCTTCTTTTGCACAACCACGCAGGGACCCACTTTCAGCAGCGTCACCGGGATGCTTTTGCCTTCCTCGACAAAAACACGTGTCATGCCTATCTTTTTTCCAAGTAGCCTGTTAAGCATCTGAATCAGCTCCAATCCACAGCCCGGCACGGCGGCCGTCTAACCTCTTTTCACTTCTAGAGTTTAATCTCCACATCCACGCCCGCAGCCAGATCCAGCTTCATCAAGGCGTCCACTGTCTGCTGGGTTGGCTCGAGAATATCCAGAAGCCGCTTATGGGTTCTTATTTCGAACTGCTCGCGCGATTTCTTGTTCACATGGGGAGATCTCAACACACAATATTTATTGATGACCGTCGGTAAAGGGATCGGCCCTGCAACCCGTGCACCCGTCTCCCTGGCCGTTTCAAGGATTTCCATCGCCGACTGGTCAAGCAGCTTGTGGTCATAAGCCTTTAAGCGTATCCGGATCTTCTGGTTGGCTAACATTCGCTTATTCCTTATTCGATAATTTCACTGATGACGCCGGCGCCGACCGTTCTGCCGCCCTCACGGATGGCAAACCGCAACTCCTTCTCCATCGCAATCGGCGTGATCAGCTTCACTTCCATCGATACATTGTCACCGGGCATCACCATCTCGATCCCCTCAGGAAGCGTCACCACACCCGTCACATCCGTCGTCCGGAAGTAAAACTGAGGCCGGTACCCGTTGAAAAACGGCGTATGACGACCACCTTCCTCCTTCGTCAGGATGTAAGCCTCCGCCTTGAATTTCGTGTGCGGAGTGATGCTCCCGGGCTTCGCCACCACCTGACCACGCTCGACATCGTCCCGCTTCGTCCCCCGCAGCAGCACGCCGATGTTGTCCCCAGCCTGCCCCTGGTCCAGAATCTTGCGGAACATCTCCACCCCCGTGCAGACCGTCTTCGTCGTATCACGTATCCCAACGATCTCCACTTCTTCCCCTACCTTGATCACGCCGCGCTCCACGCGCCCCGTCACCACCGTCCCCCGACCGGATATGCTGAACACATCCTCGATCGGCATCAGGAAAGGTTTGTCCGTATCACGAACCGGCGCCGGAATATAACTGTCGATCGCCTCCATCAGCTCGAAGATCGGCTTCGCCTCCGCCGAGTCCGGATCGTCGCTCTCCAGCGCCTTCAACGCACTCCCCCGGATGATCGGTATATCGTCCCCGGGAAATTCGTACTTCGACAGAAGCTCCCGCAGCTCCAGTTCCACCAGCTCGATCAGCTCCTCGTCGTCCACCATGTCACACTTGTTCAGAAACACCACGATGCTCGGAACGCCAACCTGCCGCGCCAGAAGAATGTGCTCCCGCGTCTGCGGCATCGGTCCGTCGTCCGCGCCCACCACCAGTATCGCTCCATCCATCTGCGCCGCGCCCGTGATCATGTTCTTGATGTAGTCCGCGTGACCCGGGCAGTCCACATGCGCATAGTGCCGGTTCTGCGTCTCGTACTCCACGTGCGCCGTCGCAATCGTTATCCCCCGCGCCTTCTCCTCCGGCGCCTTGTCGATCGCGTCAAAAGGAACAAAGTCCGCCCAGCCCTTCTTGGCAAGGTGCTTCGTGATCGCTGCCGTCAACGTCGTCTTCCCATGGTCGATATGCCCGATCGTCCCCACGTTTACGTGCGGCTTCGTCCTTTCAAACTTCTTCTTCGACATCTCCTATCCTCCTTGATAGTCCCTCCGAGTGCGCCATCGCTTCACGGAGACACGCAATCCGTTTCCTTCGGGGCTTCTTCCCTGGGGCAATTACCAGCGGTAATGAGCGAATGCCTTGTTGGCTTCGGCCATCTTATGGGTATCTTCCCTCTTCTTTACAGCTGATCCTCGTTGGTTTGCCGCATCCAGCAACTCTCCCGCGAGTTTCGCAGCCATCGTTTTTTCGCCCCTTCCCTCTGCAAACGAGATCAGCCATCGTATGCTTAGCGCCTGTCGTCTTGCAGGCCGCACCTCTGTCGGGACCTGGTAGGTCGATCCACCAACGCGCCGTGATTTGACTTCTACAATGGGCTTGACATTCTCGACCGCCTTTTGGAAGACGCCCAGCGGATCCTCTTTCGTCTTGGATTCTATAATATCGAATGCATCATAGAGGATGGTGCGGGCCGTACTCTTTTTTCCCTGCTTCATCAGATTGTTGATGAACTTCGCCGCAAGGACGCTTTTATGCCGCGGATCCGGTGTAATCTCCCGCTTGGCGGCTACTCTCTTCCTCGACATGATGGAAACTCCGCAATTCCAGTGTTGGGTTGGTTCCGCTTATGCCTCAACCACGCCTTAGAGTCCCTTCGGCCTCTTGGCGCCGTATTTGGACCTGCCCTGTCGCCTGTCGCCGACACCCGTCGTGTCCATGGTGCCTCGAATGATGTGATACCGCACACCGGGAAGGTCCTTCACGCGCCCTCCGCGGATCAGCACAACCGAGTGCTCCTGCAGGTTATGCCCCATGCCGGGTATGTAGGAGGTAACCTCGATCCCATTGGTCAATCGCACCCTCGCTACCTTTCGAAGGGCGGAGTTGGGCTTTTTGGGTGTCGAGGTGTAGACCCGGACACACACCCCTCTCTTCTGGGGCGCACCCTGCAGAGCCGGTGTCTTTGTCTTCTTTTTCGGCGGTCGGCGGCCTTTTCGGACGAGCTGGTTTATCGTCGGCATAGCATCTCCTCAACGCGCTGTCTAACGTAGACTAAGGGACCCCGTCGGCGATGGGGTCCCTGAATAATTAAAAGACTATACATATTACTAAATTTTTTCTTTGTCAAGCGGTTTTAATCCAGACCGTGAAAAATCATCACTCCACGCTCAGATCGATATCCCGGTAGGTCTGGACACCGGTCCCGGCTGGTATCAGCCGCCCCATGATGACGTTTTCTTTGAGGCCTTTGAGATAATCCACCTTCCCGGCAACACTCGCATCGGAAAGGACCTTGGTCGTTTCCTGAAAGGAGGCCGCTGATATGAAACTTTCCGTGCTCAGCGATGCCTTGGTGATTCCCAACAACAGCGGTTCGGCACTGGCAGGCGTCCCACCGCGGGCCACGATGGCCCTGTTTTCCTCCTCGAACCGCCATTTTTCGATGTGCTCACCCAACAGGAACTGCGAATCCCCGACATCGGTCACGCTGACCTGCCGAAGCATTTGACGCACGATCACTTCGATGTGCTTGTCGTTGATCTTGACGCCTTGGAGGCGGTAGACCTCCTGGACCTCATCTACGAGGTACTTGGCGAGTTCCTTTACGCCCCGGATTCTCAGGATGTCATGAGGATTGACCGAACCGTCCATCAAGGGCTCGCCTGCCCTGACATAATCTCCCTCGAGCACACTGACGTGCTTGCCCCGCCCGATGAAGTAATCCACGGGTTCGCCGATCTCAGGCGTAATCGTCATCTTCCGCTTGCCCTTGGTGTATTTCCCGAAGGAGACCACCCCGTCGATTTCGCTGATGATTGCGGTTTCCTTTGGTTTGCGTACCTCAAAAAGTTCAGCGACACGCGGAAGACCACCGGTGATGTCCTTCGTCTTCGTCGTTTCACGGGGGATCTTCGCCAAGACCGCTCCGGCCCCCACCTCGTCGCCCTCGTTCACCATAATGATAGCGCCGACAGGCAGATGATACCGCGCCTGCGCCTTGCTGCTCCCGGGCAGGTTCGCTGTTTTTCCGCCGGCATCTTTGATGGATATCCGGGGGCGGATATCCACCTCACGGGACTCCACGATGACGCGGCTGATCTTGCCTGTCACCTTATCCCGCTTCTCCTGCATCGTCTTGCCCTCCAGGATATCCCCGAATTTCACCACCCCGCCGACCTCGGTCATAATCGGAATGGTAAAGGGATCCCATTCGGCCAACACCTGATCCGGCTTGATGGGCATCCCATCCCGGACACGCAGGGTGGCGCCGTAAATGATCGGATAACGCTCGACCTCACGGCCGCCTTTTCCTAGAATGGCGATCTCCCCGTCGCGGTTCATCACCACCAGGTTCCCTTCGGAGTTTTCCACCGTCTTCAGTTTGACAAATTTGACGTGGCCCTCGTTCCGGGGCTGGATCGTCGTCTGCTCCACCCGTTTGCTTGCCGTACCACCGATATGAAAGGTACGCATCGTCAGCTGGGTACCGGGCTCGCCGATCGACTGCGCAGCGATGATCCCCACGGCCTCGCCGATATTGACCGCCCGGCCATGCGCCAGATCGCGGCCATAGCACTTCCGGCAAATCCCCCGCCGGCATTCGCATGTCAAGGCAGAGCGGATCTTGACCCTTTCCAGGCCGGCCCCCTCGATCGCCTCGACCTTGCTCTCGTCGATCTCTTCGTTCGCCTTCACCAGCAGTTCGCCCGTAATGGGATCAAAGACGTCCTGCAGCGCGACTCGCCCGAGCACACGATCGCCGACCCGCTGAAGGACCTCACCGGCCTCAACCAACGCGTCGACCCAGATCCCATCCATCGTGCCGCAATCCTCCTCCGTGATAATCGCGTCCTGCGCCACATCCACCAGCCGCCTGGTCAGGTAACCGGAATTCGCTGTCTTCAACGCGGTATCCGCCAGACCCTTCCGGGCGCCGTGAGTGGAGATGAAGTACTGCAGCACCGTCAGGCCCTCCCGGAAGTTGGAGGTAATCGGCGTCTCGATGATCTCACCCGAAGGCTTCGCCATAAGCCCGCGCATCCCGGCCAACTGACGCATCTGGTCCTTGCTGCCACGAGCACCCGACTCCGACATCATGAAGATGGGGTTGAAACTGGTGTCACGGAGCTTTTCCCCGTTCGGCCCGCTCACCTCCTCGGTAGCCATTTCCTTCATCATTTCAGAGGCCACCATTTCGGTCGACTGCGCCCAGATATCTACCACCTTGTTATATTTCTCACCGTTGGTGATCAAACCGCTCGTGTATTGCTCCTCGATCTTTTTTACTTCCGTTTCGGCCTTGTGGATGATTTCGTTCTTACGCTCCGGAATCACCATATCGTTCATCGAAATGGAGATGCCTGACAGGCTTGCATACTTGTATCCAATATCCTTCAGCCTGTCGGCGAGAATCACCGTCGATTTGATCCCAACGCGCCGGTAGGCCTCATTGATCAGGCCACGGAGTTCCTTCTTCGACATCACCCGGTTGATCAGGCTGAATGGCAGCTCAGGAGGAAGAATGTCCGAGAGAATGATCCTCCCGGTAGTCGTTTCCTCGAGCCCCCCGTTCATCCGCACCTTGATGCTTGCGTGAAGATCGAGCTCTCCTGCATCGTATGCGATCCTGACCTCTTTGGGGCTCGCAAAAGTTTTCCCGCTTCCTTTGGCGAAAGCGCGCTCACGGGTCATGTAATAAATGCCGAGGACGATATCCTGGCTCGGAACGATGATCGGGTCACCGTGGGCGGGCGAAAGGATGTTATTCGTCGACATCATGAGAACCCGCGCCTCGATCTGCGCTTCGATCGACAAAGGCACGTGAACGGCCATCTGGTCTCCGTCGAAGTCCGCATTGAAGGCCGTACAGACAAGCGGGTGCAATTGGATCGCCTTCCCCTCGATCAACGTAGGTTCGAAGGCTTGTATCCCGAGGCGATGCAGTGTCGGGGCCCGGTTCAGCAGCACGCAGTATTCCCGCACCACTTCGTCCAAGGCATCCCACACTTCAGGGGTCTCGCGTTCCACCATCTTCTTTGCACTCTTGATGGTGGTCACGAGCCCTTTTTCGTCCAATTTGTTGTAAATGAACGGTTTGAAAAGCTCGAGGGCCATCTTCTTCGGCAGACCGCACTGGTGTAGCCTCAGATCAGGCCCGACAACGATCACCGAACGACCCGAATAGTCCACCCGTTTACCCAGCAGATTCTGACGAAAACGCCCTTGTTTACCCTTCAGCATGTCGCTCAATGACTTGAAAGGCCGTTTGTTGGCGCCCGTCACCACCTTGCCACGCCGCCCGTTGTCGAAAAGGACGTCTACGGCCTCCTGGAGCATCCGTTTCTCGTTACGCACAATGATGTCCGGCGCGCTCAGCTCCAGGAGACGTTTGAGACGGTTATTCCGGTTGATCACCCGCCGGTAGAGGTCATTCAAATCGGAGGTGGCGAACCGTCCACCGTCAAGAGGGACCAGCGGCCTCAGATCCGGAGGCAGGACGGGAACCACGTCGAGTATGGTCCATTCCGGACGGTTCTTCGACTCCCGGAAGGCGTCGACGATCTTGAGCCTTTTTGCTAATTTACGTCGTTTCGCATCCGACTTCGTCCCCATCATTTCTTCTCGCAGCGACTCAGAGAGGACGTCGAGATCCAGCTCCTTCAGCATGGTCTGAATCGCTTCCGCACCAATGCCAGCCACGAACCGATCCCCGAAATCCTCCCTCGCCTGCTGCAGCTGCTCGTCGGTCAGGAGGGTCCCCTTGATGAGAGGGGTGTCTTTCGGATCGATGACGATGTAGCTTTCGAAATAAAGCACGCGCTCAAGGTCCTTCAGGGTCAAGTCGACCAGATTGCCGACCTTGGAGGGGAGGCATTTCAAAAACCAGATGTGCGCTACAGGCGCCGCCAGCTCGATATGCCCCATTCGCTCTCGGCGCACCTTCGATTGGATCACCTCGACGCCGCACTTCTCACACACGATGCCCCGGTGCTTCATCCGCTTGTATTTGCCGCAGTTGCACTCGTAATCTTTGATCGGTCCGAATATCTTCGAACAGAAAAGTCCATCCCTTTCCGGTTTGAACGTTCTGTAATTGATGGTCTCCGGCTTCTTGACTTCTCCGTGTGACCATTCCTTTATCTTTTCAGGCGAAGCCAGCGAAATCCGAACCGCGTTGAAGCTGGACGGATCCTTCGGCTTGGCGAAAAAACTATACAACTCTTCCAATGCTCAACTCCTTCGATACGCAAACGCGTTAGACCCCTTTCAGACGTCAAACCCCGCATCGCCTTCAGGGACCCCTCCGAACAACCGACAAAACAGCCTCTCAGGCCTGGCTGTCCTCGAAGAGCTGGATATCCAGCCCCAGACTCTGGAGTTCTTTCATGAGGACCTTGAAGGATTCCGGGATTCCTGCCTCGAGCACGTTGTTCCCTTTTACAATCCGCTCGTACATGCGGGTTCGCCCGGCCACGTCATCGGATTTCACGGTCAGGAATTCCTGCAGTGAATAGGCGGCGCCGTAAGCCTCCATAGCCCATACCTCCATCTCGCCCAGGCGCTGTCCTCCGAATTGCGCCTTACCACCCAGGGGCTGCTGTGTCACCAGGGAGTAAGGACCGATGGAACGCGCATGCAGTTTGTCATCCACGAGATGGTGCAGTTTCAAGATGTACATGATCCCGACCGTCACCCGCTGATCGAAGGCCTCACCCGTGCGGCCGTCGTAGAGAACAGCCTCACCCGTCACGGGCAGCCCCGCCTCTTCAAGGCACTGCCTGATCTCATCCTCTTCGGCGCCATCGAAAACGGGCGAGGCCATGGGAACGCCGTCCCTCAGCAGGCGCGCCTTCCCGAGGATTTCGTCATCGTCCCGGGATTCGAAATGCTCGCGGAAGCTGTCACCGGGAAATATCCGCTCCAGCTTGAGCCTCAGCTCTTCCTTGTTGTGCAGCGAGTCGAGAAGCACCCCCACCTGCCTGCCCAGTTCTTTCGAAGCCCAGCCGAGATGTGTCTCCAGCACCTGGCCGGCGTTCATTCGGGAGGGGACACCAAGCGGGTTCAAGATGATATCCACAGGCGTGCCGTCGGCGAAGTAGGGCATGTCCTCGACCGGCAGAATACGGGAAAGCACCCCCTTGTTTCCGTGCCGCCCGGCCATTTTATCCCCGACCGACAGCTTACGTTTCACCGCTATGTACACCTTGACCATCTTGATCACACCGGGCGCAAGTTCGTCTCCGAGGCTCAACCGGTCGATTTTTTCCTGGAACACGTTCATCGTGCGATCGACCTTTTCGCTGTAGCTCTCCACCACGCCTTCGATCCGCTCGATGACCTCCATCGGTATTTTCAAGTCCGCCGCGGCCCAGAGTTCGACGGGGACCGTATCGACCGTCTCTTCGTCAATGGTTTTGCCGGCTTTGACGAACGTCTCTCCAGTGCTGCGGTCGCGGAGATCCGTCTTCAGCTGTTTACCGATCAGCAACTCCTTGAGCTTGTCGCGGGTGCTCCGCCCGATCAAGGTGATTTCATCCTCCTGGTCCTTCCGCAGCCGCGCCTCCTCCTCCGCCTCGATAGCCAGGCTGCGCTCATCCTTGTCGACACCTCGCCGGGAAAAGACTTTCGCATCGATGACAATACCTTCCACCCCCGGAGGTACCCGCAAAGAGGTATCCTTGACATCCCCCGCCTTATCTCCGAAGATTGCCCTCAGCAGTTTTTCCTCCGGTGAAAGCTGCGTTTCACCCTTCGGAGTGATCTTTCCGACCAGGATATCCCCGGCTTTGACCTCGGCGCCGATCTTGACAATCCCGCTTTCATCCAGGTTCTTGAGCGCCTCCTCACCGACATTAGGAATATCCCGGGTGATCTCCTCCTTGCCGAGCTTCGTGTCCCTCGAAACGACTTCGAATTCCTCTATGTGGATGGAGGTATAAATATCCTCCTTCACTACGCGCTCGCTGATCAGGATGGAGTCCTCGAAGTTATACCCGCCCCATGACATGAACGCGACCATCACGTTCTGCCCCAATGCCAGCTCGCCAAGCTCGGAAGCCGGGCCATCGGCTATGATTTGGCCCTTTCTGACAAAATCCCCTCTCGCGACGATCGGCTTCTGGTTGTAGCAGCTGTTCTGATTGGATTTCTTGAATTTGACCAGTTTGTAGATGTCAACCTCCGGCTCAGCCCCGCCCTTCCCTCCGTAGGACCGGACCACGATACGCGAAGCATCCACATCCTCTACAATACCGTCCCGCCGCGCGATGACTGAGATACCCGAATCACGGGCGACGATCCGCTCGAGACCCGTGCCAACCAGCGGGGCCTTCGCGCGGAGCAACGGGACCGCCTGGCGCTGCATATTCGATCCCATCAGAGCGCGGTTGGCATCGTCGTGCTCGAGGAAAGGAATCAACGAGGCCGACACGCTCACCAGCTGGTCGGGCGAAACGTCCATGTACCTTACCTCGGGCACCGGCACCTTTGCCGCCTCACCCTCGATCCGGACGGCAGCCTCTTCCCGGATGAACCGTCCGTCTTCATCGAGCGGCGCATTAGCCTGCGCGATGGGGTCCTTCCCCTCGTCCAGGGCTGAAAGGTATTTCAGCTCCGCTTTGGCAACCCCGTTTTCAACGAACCGGTAAGGAGTCTCGATGAATCCGAAGTCATTGACTCGAGCATAGGTGCTCAGAGATACGATCAGACCGATATTCGGACCTTCAGGCGTCTCGATGGGGCAGATCCGCCCGTAATGCGTCGGATGGACGTCGCGGACCTCGAACCCCGCCCGCTCGCGCGTGAGACCGCCGGGTCCGAGGGCGCTCAGACGCCGCTTGTGCGTCACCTCGGACAAGGGGTTGGTCTGGTCCATGAATTGCGAAAGCTGGCTCGTCCCGAAGAACTCTTTGACGATGGCCGAAACGGGTTTGGAGTTGATCAGATCATGGGGCATCAGGGTCTCCACCTCCTGGAGACTCATTTTTTCCTTGATGGCCCGTTCCATCCGGACCAGACCGATCCGATACTGGTTCTCCAGCAGTTCCCCTACAGCCCGCACCCGCCGGTTCCCCAGGTTGTCGATGTCATCGACCATCGCCTCCGCCGTCTTCAGATGGATCAACTCCTTGACCGTCATCAGGATATCTTCCCGCCTCAAAGTTCTCTGATCGAGGGGGACATCGAGGCTGAGCCTGTGGTTGAGCTTGAGCCGCCCCACCTTCGACAGGTCATAGGTGTTGATATTGAAGAAGAGGTTGTTCAAAAAGTTGTTCGCCACCTCCTGGGTTGGCGGACTGCTCGGGCGCATCTTCCGGTAGATATCCAGAACGGCTTCGTCCGGACTGTCGATGCGGTCGAGCAACATGGTATCGCGGATCGTCGTGCTGACCCCCTGGGCGTCGAGCACCAGACATTCGATCCGGGTGGCCCCCTTCTCGATCAAGGTTTCAACGACCTCGTGGGTCAGGGTCTGGTTCCCTTCGATCAAAATCTCGCCGGTTTCCTGGTCCATCACATCCTGCGCCAGGACTCGCCCGATCACCTCCTCGAGGTCGATCGGGATGCGGTCGACGCCGGCCGTTTCCAGGATCCGATGCAGCCGCTTGGTGTACTTATCCCCTTTCTTGGCAAGCACCTCACCGCTCTGGGGATCTACGATGTCTTTCGTGATCTTCTTCTGATAGAGATTCTCGATCCGTGCCTCCTGCCAGCAGACCGTCCTACCGATCTCAATGGTCTCCTTGTCGTAGAACTGCTCGAGGATCTCTCTCGAGTTGTAGCCAAGGGCCTTCAGAAGAATTGTAACAGGGAATTTCCTTCGTCGATCGATCCTCACGTAGAGTAGATCCTTAGGATCGAACTCGAAGTCAAGCCAGGACCCTCGCAGAGGAATGATCCTCGCAGAATAGAGCAGTTTGCCGCTCGAGTGGGTCTTGCCTTTGTCGTGGTCGAAGAAAACGCCTGGTGACC